>JBEKJJ010000047.1:0-48546 GCA_050011295.1 Bryobacteraceae bacterium | reverse complement strand
TGCAGAAACATCATGGAGAACTGGAAGAAGCCGACCACAAGGAGGGGAACGTTCTGGATGTCCAGCTACGCGGCGAATATCTCTACGCCGCGCTCGGCAAGGGCGGATTTCGAGTTTTCGATGTTGCGAACATAGATAACAAAGATTTCTCGGAAAAGATGGTCACAGCTCCGGTCTCTCCGCTTGGTCAGCGCTTCTACGTGAAAACCAAATTCGCCACGGCCGTCGGTTCGCCTTCCACTCTGGCCGTGGATCCTCTTCGTCAACACATCCCAGCCAACGAAGAACAGCCGATCGCATTGTTCTACGGCTTCCTTTACGTTACGGATCTCGAGGAAGGCCTGGTCATCATCGGCGATCCGAACCTGAAGAGCAAGGCTCCCGGCGTACTGACGCTGCTGGACGGCAATCCCGCGAACAATTTTCTCAAGCGCGCCGGCGCGTTCAATCCCGGCGGAATCTTGAATGGTGCGCGACGCATCACCATCGCCGGACATTACGCCTATATCCTGTGTAACCGCGGATTGGTGGTCGTGAATATCGAAAACCCACTCACGCCGAAAGTAGAATCGGAAGTTGCGCTCGCGGAACCGCAAGGCGTGGCCGTCCAGTTCCGCTACGCGTTCGTAGTGGATCACGAGGGCTTGAAGGTTTTGGATGTCACTTCGCTGGCCCATCCCCGCATAGTTCCAGGCGCGGCCGTCCCGCTCGAGGACGCTCGCAACATCTACATCGCGCGCACCTATGCGTATGTAGCCGGCGGCAAGCAGGGCTTGGTGATTTTGGATGTGGAGCGCCCCGAGCATCCGAAACTGGATCAGACCTTCAACGCCGGAGGCGAGATCAACGACACGCGCGACGTGAAGCTGGGGATGACCAGCGCCAGCGCTTTTGCATATCTCGCCGACGGCAAACACGGCCTGCGAATCGTCCAACTCTTCGCACCCAACGACACGCCGAATTATCTTGGATTCAGTCCGCGTCCCACGCCAAAACTCATCGCCACGTATCACACGAGAGGTCCCGCGCTAGCGGTTTCGAAAGGCATCGACCGCGATCGCGCCGTGGATGAAGATGGCAATCAGCTCACGGTATTCAACCGCCGCGGCTCGCGTCCGTTCAACCGCCCCGAAGCCGAGCGGCTATACATTCGCAATAGCCAGCTCTACACAGTGACCAAAGATCCGCCAGGCCCGCCAGCGAATTAGGCGATACACGTCACCTTCTCAGCCCCCTCCGGCCACGCTCCACCCAAAAACTCTCGAATCGCACCAAATACTAATTCCGGATTCTCCACCCAAGGCGCATGTCCCGCATTTTCCAAGCTCACCAACCGAGCATTCGGCAACATCATCGCCCACTCGCGCCCGCCACCGTACAGCGCGCTCCGGTCTTTCATTCCATGAATCGTTAATACGGGCGCCTGAGCGCTGATTACGTCGTCGAACTTCAACTCCTTGATGGACGGAAAAATGCTCTCGCTCCAGTACTTCATGAAATTCCGCTCATTCGCTAACTCACAACGTCCCCAATTGATCCTGCCCGCGTCGGCCGGATTCGACACATAGATCACCCGCAGAATCTCCCAGAACTTTTTGCAGAACTCCACTGGGTCCACGGATGCTTTTTCCTTTTGTAATTCAACGAGCTTCGAGAATACTTCCGTCAGCGTCGCATCAGCGTACGTCAAATGTGCCGGATACTGCTTGCCAGCATACGGCTGCATCGGACCGATCTGCACCACTCGATTTACACACTCCGGATACTTCATCGCATACAGAATCACCATCAGCCCCAGATAAGAATGCCCAATGAGGTCAACTTGGCTGATTCCGAAATGCTGGCGGATCGCTTCCAGATCATCGACATCGTTATGGATGCCTCTGGTGAGCTTAGAGGGATCGCTCACGGAATCCGACCAGCCGCGATTGCGAAGATCGTAAAAAATCAAAGTGCGACCCTCCGATAGGCACTCGAAATCTTCGGCCAGATGAAAACCATTGGGGATGACGACAGGCTTCCCACCGCTTCCGATCTGGCGAAAGAATAGGCGCACTCCATCGCCAGTGCTTATATAGCCTTCGCTGATCTGCATGTGTTGTTGGAAAAACAAAAAGCCGCGACACGCGCGGCCTCTGAAATTTCAGACTATAGTAGACGGAGCACGCATGTCAAACTCGGCAAGCAATGAATTTCTGAAGCGTCTGAACATTCAGCACCCCATCATCCAGGGCCCGCTCGGCGGTGGGCCGAGTACGCCGGAATTGGTCGCTGCCGTTTCGAACGCAGGAGGTCTCGGCTCACTCGGCGCGGCGTATCTGACGCCGGAACAGATTACCGCCGCCATTCAGAAAATCAAATCGCTGACAGAAAAACCATTTCAAGTAAACCTGTTCGTCGGCGGCTGGAATGTGAACGCACCCACTGATCCCACGCCGATGCTGGAGCTTTTGACTGAGATTCACTACACGCTCGGCTTGCCGCCGCCCGCTCCGCCGCTGCCGAAGCCCGATCCGTTCCCGGAGCAATTCGAGGCCGTGCTCGACGCGCAGCCGCCCATCTTCAGCTTCACTTTTGGCATTCCTAATCCGGACGCGATGGCTCGCCTCAAGAAACGCGGCATTTTGACTCTCGGCACCGCCACCACTGTCGCGGAGGCACGCCTGCTGGCCGAAGCGGGAGTGGACGCCATCGTCGCGCAGGGCGCGGAATCGGGCGCACATCGCGGAACGTTTGCTGGCCCATTCGAATCGTGCATGGTCCCAACTTTGGAACTGGTTCGCGGAATCGCCGCGGTTGTCTCTAAACCCGTCATCGCAACCGGCGGCTTGATGGATGGCCGCGATATCGCTGCAGCAATCGCGGCAGGTGCCTCCGCCGCATCGCTCGGAACAGCATTCCTTGTCACAACGGAATCCGCCGCGCCCCGAGCTTACAAGGAAGCCATTCTATCGGCGAAGAAAGACAACACCGTGGTCACCAGCGCCTTCTCCGGCCGGCCGGCGCGCGGTCTTCCCAATATGTTCATCCAAAAACTAATGGGCCATGAAGACGCCATCCTGCCCTATCCGTTGCAGAACGCGCTGACGCGTGCCATGCGAACCGCGGCGGCCGCGCGAGGGAACCCGGAGTTCCTATCCCTCTGGGCGGGACAAGGCGTGGCCCGATCCCGCTCGATGCCCGCAGCCGAATTGGTCAGGCGCTTGGCAGCGGAAATCACTTCGGATTAAGCCGGAAGCGGACGTACATGTTGACCGAAACGGGATGGCTCCCGTAATAAGGTTTGATAGCGTCGGGCATTGTGTAGGTGGTGAAGTTCGCTCCGATTCCGGTCTGGACATCGTGGTACGTCCCGATGTCGCGCGTGTATCCGGCCGTGTATGCGCCAATGCGAAAAGTGGATCCCACCGTGCGATCGAGCTGGGCTTCCAAAGCCGGCTGATCGCTGAAAAGCTCGTCTTTATCCACCAGCTCGATTCGCCCGGTAAAGAAATTCTTCCGCCGGTAGGGCGCCACGGATTCCAGCAGGTACGAATTCAAATCGCGCCCGTCGAGTATCTCGTGATTGCGGCCCCAGATCAAACTGGTGGACCAGCTCGATCCCTGCATGGGACGCGTGTAGTGGATGGACGCTGTGGCGCGTACCACGTCGCCAGGCTCTTGACGCTCGGGCTTGGCAATCCTCCCGACCGAAACTTGCGCCATCCAATTCTCACTCGGGAAAATCGACAAACGCGTAGCCCAGGAATTGATCGGGCCATATTGGATGATCCAGCGATTCTCGCCCGGCTCGGTTCCATAAAACCCACTCGCTTCCAAGCGGACCAGATTGTGCAGCATGATGCCGGCGGTGACCACTTCGTCGGCGATGTGCGTGGAATCCTGCCAGTGATGCGAAAGCGTGGCCTGCGGCAGTTCGTCCGCCGACGCGCGATGCGGGAAGGCCACCGGACCAAGCGCGGGATCGCCCACCGGCGCAAAGTAAAACTGCAGCATCGTATTTTCTCCCAACGGATGCGCGTAGTGGAACCCCAGGCCCATGATGAAATCGTGCGGATGCTGGGCGTCCACCAGCGGCTTGCCGTATGCCGTTTCGCCGGTTTGAAACAACTCCGGATAGCGCTCGCCGGTGATGGTGGCTGGATCCAAGCTGAGCATGGTTTGAAACATGAAGCTGCCGCCGGCCAGATCGTGGCTGGCTGCGAACATGCCCCAATTGGCCGAGTAGAATTTGTCGCCTCCGCGTGGGCCGCTCTCCTGCGTGTCCACCACGAACGCCTGGGCCATGAACATCAGGCTCCAGTCGTCCGGTTTCAGCATGAGCATCGGCATCGGCCAGGACTGCGGATTCATGCTGGTCCCCGACGCCTGCCCCATCAGATAAGCGCCGGCCTGATTCATGCCGCCCATGTTCATTTCTTGCGCTGCGGCGACGGGTAGCAGCAATAAACACACTATAGATATTCTGGACACAGTTCACCTCTTTTGATTTGGCCGCGAATGAACGCGAAGGAACGCAAATCACGCTGCAACCGAACCGCGCGCGGAAGCAAGCGCAACGATTCTAGACTCGAAGAGGTAACGGTGTGGAGAAACTAAAAGGCTCAGGCGGGGATGCAGCAAACAGTTCCGCAGCCCCGTGCAATATCGAGCTAAATGCCAGCACCGGCAGTTTTATCAGCGCAATCAGAACGGCGCCCGGCATCACAACCCGCACCGAACTCGTCACCACGTCATGCTGCAGCGAACAATGCCCGGATTTCGTCTGACCGTGATGTTGGCAGTGCGTGGCCTGCTTGCCGGTTTGCGTCAGACAATTCGCAAAACACTGAGCGTTCAGCGCCACCATCGCGACCGTGAGTAAGATCAGAACTCTACTCCAGCACCGCATTTTCCTCCAGATTAACACGCTCCGCTACAATGAAGAGTCCCAGCCATTTTCCCCATGATCCAAACGCTATTCGGCTCCGTCCCGCAAGAACCCAACCTGCTCGATCGCCTCAAGGCCGGCATTCAGAAGACCCGCGAAGGTCTGGTGGATCGCCTGGAGGACGCAATTGCCGGCCGGAAAGAGATCGATGCCGGCGTCCTCGAAGAAGTGGAATATGCATTGATCACGGCCGACATCGGCGTCAACACCGCCACCGAGATTCTAGAGAGTATCCGCCAGCGCGTGGACCGCAAACAGGTGGGCGACTCGCAGCAGATCAAGCAGCTCATCGCCGAGCATCTGTTACAAATCTTGGAAGCGGCCGAGCGCCCCATACCGCGCGTCGCGGAGCCGCCCGCAGTAGTGATGGTGGTGGGCGTCAACGGTTCCGGCAAAACTACGACTATCGGAAAACTGGCCGCTCGCTACAAAGCCGAAGGCCGCAGCGTGCTGTTGTGCGCTGCCGATACCTTCCGCGCTGCCGCCATCGAGCAGTTGCAGGTATGGGGCGAGCGCACCACCACCGATGTCATCCGCCAATCCCCGGGCGCCGATCCAAGCGCCGTTTTGTTCGACGCGCTGACAGCCGCCAAAGCACGCAAAGTGGATTACGTCATCGTCGACACCGCCGGGCGCCTGCATACCAAAACCAATCTCATGGCCGAGCTCGAAAAAATGCGCCGCACCGCCGCCAAGGTAATTCCAACCGCGCCGCACGAAGTCCTGCTGGTTCTGGATGCAACCACCGGCCAGAACGGCCTGGAGCAAGCTCGCAAATTTACCGAATCAAGTGGAGTCACGGGGCTGGTGCTCACCAAGTTGGATGGAACAGCGAAGGGCGGAATCGTGGTGGCCATTGCGCGTGAGCTGAACCTGCCCATCCGCTACGTGGGCGTCGGCGAACAGGCTGCCGATCTGCTGCCCTTCGAGCCGGACAAATTCATCGCGTCGCTCTTTGCCACATGAGCAATCCTTGGATGGACGAAGCGCTGGAATTGGCCCGGCGTGGCGTGGGACGCACCAGCCCTAATCCCGCGGTCGGCGCGGTGCTGGTGAATGACGGCGAAATCGTCGGACGCGGCTATCATACCTATGCGCAGGTGAAGCACGCGGAGATTCTGGCGCTGGATCAAGCGGGCGATCGCGCCCGCGGCGCTACGCTCTATGTCACCCTCGAACCATGCGCGCATCAAGGCCGCACGCCACCTTGTTCTGACGCCGTAGTCCAGGCCGGCGTCACGCGAGTCGTGGTTGCCATCGAAGATCCGAATCCGCTGGTGTCCGGGCAAGGGCTCGCCCGCCTGCGCGAAGCCGGCATCGCTGTAGAGGTAGCTTCTGAGTACAGCGGCGAGGCTTCTCAATTAAACGAAGCTTTCATCCATTCCATGCGGACCGGCCGGCCGCTGGTCACCTTGAAGGCTGCGCTTACCCTGGACGGCAAAATCGCGGCTCCCGAAGACAACTCCGGCTGGATTACCAGCGTTCGTGCCCGCGCTCACGTCCAGCAAATCCGGCACAATTCCGACTCGATCCTCACAGGCATCGGAACAGTATTGGCCGACGATTGCCTTCTGACCGATCGCACCGGTCTCGAACGCAGCCGTCCACTGCTGCGGATCGTGGCAGATTCCACGCTTCGCATTCCGGTGGATTCGCGCATTGTCGAGAGCGCCGCCGCCGACGTCGCGATTCTGACCACTTCAGCCGCGCCCGAAGAGCGCCGCCGCGCCCTAGAATACCGCGGCGTCCGAGTCCTTGTATTCGACGGTCCCGGCGGCCGGGCGGATCTTCAAAAGCTGGTGGATCACCTCGCTCGGGAACAATACCGGTCACTGATGATCGAATCCGGCAGCAAACTCAACTGGGCCGCGCTCGAATCCGGAATCGTGGATAAGGTTTTCTTTTATTACGCGCCCAAGATTTTGGGCGGCATGCAATCTCTTCCAGTGGCCGGAGGCGCGGGCCGGCTACGACGCACCGATGCTATCCAGCTTGAGCGCGTGAAGCTGCACCCGATCCCTCCGGATGAATTCGCGGTGGAAGCGTACCTGGAGAAATAACGTGTTTACGGGAATAGTAGAAGAGGTAGGAACAATTTCAGCGCCCGGCGCTCGCATGAACGTCGAGTGCCGCAAGGTGCTGGAAGACACGCGTGAAGGCTCCAGCATCGCGGTGAACGGCGTCTGCCTAACTGCCACCAACGTAGACGCTGCGGGATTCTGGTGCGACCTGTCACCGGAAACCCTGGCGCGCACCAATCTCGGCGCCCTACGCGAAGGATCAAAAGTGAACTTAGAGCGTCCCGCCGCGGTGGGTGATCGCCTAAGTGGCCACATCGTGCAAGGACACGTGGACGGAACCGCGGAATACCTTTCGCTCCACCCACTCCCGGACGGCAACTGGTGGCTGAAAGTTCGCGTACCCAAAGAGCTAGACCGCTACATGATCCACAAAGGCTCAATCACTCTGGACGGCGTAAGCCTGACCATCGCGTCTCTAGAAGATAACGTGGCCGGAGTAGCGATCATTCCGTATACCTACGAGAACACGGTTATCTCTAGCTATGTAGATGGGAACAGGATTAATGTAGAGGTTGATTTGATCGGGAAATACGTGGAGAAGTTTCTGGTTTCTGGTTTCTAGTTTCTGGTTGTCGGCGGTCGCGACAGCTTCGAAGATATTGGATGAACCCGCCGATCTGCCGCCGAACTGTACTCGCCTGCGAATAAAGACTTTTGAACGCAGGTTCCGCAATGTAGCCGAGATCCAGAGCGATGTAAAGATGGCTCTGCACCTCAACGGCTGAAGCCTGTGCAACTGTCAAATAACGAATAAACTCGACTCTGCCATTCCGTCCAAAACCCTCCGCGATGTTAGCCATGATCGAGACACACGATCGCTGAATTTGGTCCCGCAACCCAAAATCTTTCGCGAATGGCCCCTGGCGCGTAGCGCCATAGATCTCAACCGCCAGTTGTCGGGCGCCTTGCCAACTCTCAATTTCCTCGAACCGAGAGATCACCATAAAACGAAAGTGTATGCACGCGAGATAACCTCTCAACCAGAAACCAGAAACAAGAAACCAGAAACGGGGTTTTCTAACTCCCCAACTCCCTCCGAATTTCCTCCGCCACCGCCCGCGCTTGTTCGATCGCTCCGATCTCAAAACTGATCGCTCCTACGCGCGGATGTCCACCACCGCCGTAACGTTCGCAAATGGTCGCCAGGTTATGCGTCGGAGGTTCGGGCGCCCAAGGGTTCGAGCCCACGGATACTTTCGTGCGGAAGCTGGACGTACTCACCGATACCGTGTAAGTAGCGTCCGGAAAGAGATAGTAGGGAATGAATTTGTTGTAGCCTTCCATCCCCTCGCTTGCTAGATCGAAAAAGATCACTCCGTTGTCGCTGTGCGCGTGCCGGCGAATCACGTCTATGGAACGGATGTGGCGTTCGTGCAGCGGTGCGTACAATTCCTTCAGCTCGGGCTCCAGCATAATCTCACCCAGCGTTCGATGCCGCATCCAGCGGATGATCTTGTGGATGATCTCGGAGCCTTTCGCGCTCTCGATCACCAGCGTAAGCTGCATGGCCGGCGCGCGCAGCTCCACCGCTTCCTGAGCGTTGGTGTACTGAGCACCGTCGATGATATCCGCCCACTCCACCAACTCGGCTAAATCCGGCGCCTGGAAACCAAATTTATCGCGCGCCACGCTGGCGATGAACATGGTGCAGGAGCGATACGAAGGATCGAATAATTTCTGGCCGCTGTGATCCCGCTTGAAGTGTTCTGCATCCTCGGGGCTCAAAAAAGCGCTCTGATGATGATCGAACCACCAGCCCAACCGCGGGTCCGGCGAATACTTGAAATCCACAATGGCATTCACGTCGCCATCGAAGAGCCCGTCCTCGAAAAGCTGCGAAGCTCTGTGCGCCAGGCCCGTGAATTCGAACGCCGCGTCCGGCGCGAACTTGCCCTCATAAAAGCGGCTGAAGAAAGCGGCTGACGCAGCCCCATCGAAACAATGATCGTGATACAGAATTCTCACCCGCATGGATTCGGTTCTTTAAATGCAAGTCGGCTGCTGGGATCGGACCGGCGCGGAGGCACTTTCAGAAGCATTTATAAGAATACCACTGGAGAACCAGACCGCAACTGTAGCCCCGCGCGTCAGCAAGGGGACCGTTCACTCCACGTTGAAGTCGTTCCGCAGCACTTCCAGGTTCTTTTGCGCCAGCGGCTGAAATGGCCCTTCGATGGACAGGCACAGCTTGCTGAACCTCGCTGCTTCTATGGCCCTGGCCTTGTCGCGAAGTTGACCCGCCAAAGCATAGTTGTCGTATCCCAGATAAAAATACGCCGCCGCCAGCAATTGTGCATCGTCCTGAATCAGATCCAGCGCGGCACGCAAATACCGGTCCGAAAGACCGTAGCGGGCTTGCTTCCCGTAAACCACTCCGATCATCCAATTCGCTCCGCCGGTGTAGCGCGCCTTCTTCCGCTCCCACTCCTGGGGCGTCACTCCCTCCGGCTTGGGCTTTCGATCAAGCACTTCCAACACGCGCAGCGAGTAGGTCAATACCTTCGACAGGTCCTCCTCACGGCTCATGTAATGGTTTGCGATGCGCATCAGGTAATCTTCATTGTTCGGATCCGTCGCCAGGCCCTTCGCAGCCATCGCGAACGCCTGCGCCGGATTTGCCTCTTCACGAATCCTGATATTTCTCTTCACTGCCGCCAGGAATTTACTTTGTGGATTGCGTTGCTCCAAGGCTTGAATCAGTTCCGTTTTCCTTTGCGAATTCGCTTCCAGCGCGGCTTGCGAAGCCAGCACATACTCCGAATACGCCAACGCCTGATTCGCGAATTCAATCTGTTTGGTCCAATCCGGAACGTCGTCGGGATCAGCGGGCTTCCCAACCAGCACCGCTTTAGACGCAGCATCCCAGGACGCTACGGCATATTTCCGGACCAGCTCCGGATCTTTCTGAGCCTCGGCCGCCTGCAGCGCCGAGAATGCGGAATCCAGATCGGCGGCATCTAACGCGAGCAAGCTTTCAGCGGTTCCGAGCACCTTGTCCCACTGTTTGGCGGCTACATAGATGGGAAGAAGTTGCTCATATACCCAAGCCACCGATGTGGCCTTCGGATATTGCGCGACATACTTCTCGAGAAATGCCAGCTTGCGTTCCGGTAGAGGCTCCTGTTGGATCCTCTGCAGCAGGATGCCATCCTCGCTCTCCGGATCGATATCCAATTTGTGCCGGCCTGCCCCCAGCGTTGAAGTGCCCAACAGCACGCTGAGTGCCGGAACAAAAAGCCGCGTCAGTATCTTCCCAAAATCCAGGCGCATCTATCTAGTTCATAGGTCGGAGCAACCCTGTAGAAACTTTAGGCATCCGGCCTTAGAACCTCAGTACCAAAAATCAGGAAATAATGCCGCAGCAGCCTGCTGCTGCGCAGTGGTAGAATCGCGAAGCATCAAAATATATGATTCTTCCCGATTCCTACTCCAGCGCCCTGTTGCTGATCATTCTGTCCATGCTCTGCTGGGGTTCCTGGGCGAATACATTCAAGCTCACCGGCAAACCCGTGGGAAAGTGGCGCTTCGAATTGTTCTACTACGATTACTCCATTGGCGTGCTAGTGGCCGCGATTATCGCGGCATACACGTTCGGCTCCATGGGCAGCGAGCTATCGTTCTCCGATAACCTCTTGGTCGCTGGAAAACGAAACATGGCCTACGCGGTGGCCGCCGGCATGGTGTTCAATCTGGCAAATATGCTGCTGGTAGCTGCCATCTCTGTTGCCGGTCTCGCTGTCGCCTTTCCGGTTGGAATCGGCTTGGCCCTGGTGATGGGCGTCATCTGGAATTATTTCCTGAATCCACAGGGCAATCCGACGCTGCTCGCTTCAGGCGTGGCGTTAGTTGTCTGTGCAATCATCGTGGACGCCCTGGCCTACACAGCTCACGCGAAACCGGCCTCACCGCCGCCGGCCGCGCGCGGCAGATCGAAGTCCTCCACCAGCCGCAAGGGAATTTTCTTAAGCCTAATCAGCGGCGTGTTGATGGGCTCATTCTATCCGATCGTTGAAATGTCCAAGGGTGGCGGCATCGACGCGGCCGGTTTAGGCCCCTACGCCGTGGCCTTCCTTTTTTCACTCGGCGTTTTCTTTTCCACGTTCATTTACAACCTGTATTTTCTCAATCTGCCCGTCCAAGGTGAGCCTTTGTCGATGTTCGACTACTTCAAGGGAACGCTCTCGCAGCATGCGCTGGGGATTATCGGCGGCATCATCTGGTGTACCGGAGCGATCTCTAACTTCGTCGCCGCCAGCGCCCCCAATAAAGTTCAGGTAGGTCCCGCGGTCAGCTACGCGATCGGGCAAGGCGCCACCATGGTGAGCGCGCTGTGGGGCGTCCTGGTTTGGAAAGAATTCTCAGGCGCCCGCCCCAATGTAAGAGTGCTGCTCACGCTCATGTTTGTTTTGTTCCTGGCGGGATTGATGCTGGTTGCGATAGCGCCGCTTTACGTCGCTAGTTCTTCGGTTCTTCAGTTCTTCGGTTCGCCCGATGGAGAGATTCTCCAAGGTTTGGGCACTTACGTTGTGTGACCATTCGCAAGTTTGAAGAAATTGAAAGCTGGAAGGAAGCTCGTTTATCAGCCGTGAAGATTTACGAAATGTCGAACCTGGGGAAGTTCCGCACCGATTTTGGGCTTCGCGATCAGATTCGACGCGCTGCGGTATCGATCATGGCGAACATCGCGGAGGGCTACGGTCGTGGAGGCAAGGCGGAATTCATCCGCTTCCTTCGGATCTCGCGGGCTTCAGCGCTTGAGACCCAAAGCCACCTATATGTGGCTCTGGACCTCGGATACCTCAGCAGCGAACAATTTGGAACTCTGCATGATCAGGCAACCCTGGTCACGCGCCTGGTCGGGGCGTTCATCAACTAGTTGTCGTGCGACGGAACCGAAGAACCGAAGAACTGAAGAACTGAAGAACCAAGCAACCCCTCCACCGACTCCGGACCTGGCAGACTCCCCTGCGCCACAGTTTGACTCCCTCCGCCTCGCCCGCCTGTGTGGGCCAACGCCGCCTTCAGCACCTCGCCCGCATTGACGCCACTGTCCTTCGAAGCGGCCAGCAAAACTGACGGCGGATCTTCAGCCAGCGCCAGAAAAACCGCTTTGCCGCCCGCCGTGAAACTCTGGGCTTCCGCGCGCAGCTCTTCGGAAATGCTCGCGACTCGGCGTTGGATCTTGCGTAGCCCATCGTCTCCAGGCGCTGTCGCTGCATGCAATTCCCGCCCCTTTGCCACTGCCAGTTCGTTCGCGAGACGGCGCCGGGCTTTCTCCGATTCCTGCAGCTTCTCCTGCTGCGCGCGAACCACGGCCGGTGTTTCGTCTAACGCAGCGGAAAAAACGCGCGCAATCGCCGAGAGCGCGCTGTAATCGGCTTGCGCCCGCTCCACAGCCCGCATGCCGCACACAAATTCAATTCTCTGGTTTCCCCGGATGCGATCCAGCTTGCGAATCAGAATCGCGCCAATTTCGGCGGTGCCGCGAACGTGCGTGCCGCCGCAAGCGCAACGATCCAAATCCTGGATGCTGACGATCCGCACGGTCCCCTCCCGTTCAGTGGGCTTTCGCAAACCCAAATCCTGGGACGAATCCTCGAAGCTCACCAGCACCGGCCGGTTCTCGAATACAATTTCGTTGGCGCGGCGCTCGGCCTGCCGCAGCTGGTTCGGCTCCAGGGGACGCTCGACATCGATGGTGCAGGCATCGGCGCCCAAATGAAAGCTGACCGTCGGCGAGTTGAAAAGCTCAATCAATATCGCCGACAAAAGATGCTGGCCGGTGTGCTGCTGCATGTGGTCGAAGCGCCGCCGCCAGTCGATTACTCCCGAAATCTCTTCTCCCGTTACCGGCCCACTCACAACATGCGCGATCCGATCCTCTTCGTCCACTACATCCGTCACACTGATCCCTCCCAGCTGGCCGGTGTCGAAGGGTTGGCCGCCCGAAGCCGGATAGAAAGCAGTGCGGTCCAGATAGATTTTTTGACCGTCCGGACTCGCATCCACTATGCGGGCCCGGAATTCCGTTAAGTAGCTGTCGTGATAGTAAAGACGCTCTGTCACTGCAGCGCTATTTGTACCACATTGCTGGGCGCGCTGCCCACTGCAAAGGATAACGCGAGATTTCCGGACGGCAGCCCACCCGGTATCGTGATGTTGAGCTGGTATAGCCCGACGAACCCTGGCGCCGCGCCGGCGAAATCCGGTGCGAAGCAGTTCATTTTCGCGAACGGACTTTCCTCGCCGATGCAAACCGTCACGTCGTTCACTTTGGCCGTCGGATTAGTGGGGCCGCCCACGCCGGTTTGGATCACAGGATTTGTTTCTCCCAGCCCGATCACATAGGCGATCACGATGTCTCCGGCTTTCGCGGGATGACTGGGGATGCCCGTCACCACCGGCGGCGAACTGGGCGTGTTCAGAACGGGATACGGTCCACCGTTGTTCAGAAGGAATCGGGGAGCGGTGGACACTATATTCGCGTAGATGAGATTTCCCTGTTGGCCGTTGCGGACGACACGAATCGTCGTCGGGCCTGGCGAAACCTCAAACGGCACCTCGAAATCGATCTGTCCGTTGGATATGAAAAACAGCGGCGCGGGCGTGTTATTCACCAGCACCTGAGTACCGTTCACACTCGTCGGCAACGGAAGACCACTGGGATAAGCCAGGGCGCCCAATGTAAACTGGTCGCCGAACACGGCCGCGATGTCGCCTTGCGCCAAAGGTTCTCCCGAAGCAAAAGTGGCGTTGTTCACTGCCGCGCCCGCGAACGCCACCGGCGGACCCTGCGTTTCCACCGTGAACTGGACAGGAATAACCACGCTGCTATTGTCGGCGTTGCTTGCGACGGTAACGGTGCCCGGATAGGTACCGGCGGTGAGCGAAGTTGGGTCGGCCGTAATGGTGACTGATGATCCGTTGGTAGCGGCCGTGGCCGAAAGCCAGCTCCCGGTAGCAGCGGCTGCGGTGACCCCGGAAACGGTGAGCGTCCCCTGTCCTCCGTTCGAAATCGCTACAGTCGAGGTCTGTTTGATAGACCCCGCCACGCCGGTCAATGACACTGTAGCCGGACTGGCGACAAGAATCGGCATCGTGGTCACGTTGAGAACCACGGAAATGGCTTTGTTATCCGGCGCGAACGACGAGCCAGTCAGCGTGATGGTTGCCGTGGATTGGCCCGCAGCCATTCCGCTACCCGCCGTTACCGTCACTTGATACGGAACGTTAAACGCGAACGTTCCCTGTCCGTTCACTGCTATGGAGAGCCAAGGGCTGGCCGGCGACACCGTGTCCTTCACCGGCGACCCAGTGATGAAATCTTGGGAGGCTGAACCACCCGGCGGCACGTAGAACACAAGATTGCTCGGCACCGCTCCACCTACCATCACCGTCACCACCACGAATTGCGGCGCGTCCACGGCGCTCGGATCGGAAATGGTCACGGTGCCAGTATATGTTCCCGCAGCCAATGCCGAGGTTTGCAATGCGATCGCAACCGGGATGCATGGTCCTTTGAGTGAGCACGTCGTGGATGTTCCCACAGTCGGAACCAGCCAGGTCACCGACGAAGAAGCTGTCAGACTGAGTGTTCCATCCCCGATATTCCCGGCATCCAGGGTTTGGGTTGTCCCGTTTGATCCGGGAACCACGGATACCGTGAACGCCGTTTGCGTCAGAGTCAGTCTGGGCGCGGCATTTGCTGCCGCTGCTCCAAGCAGAAGAAATAATCCGAACTTCGCAAAAGAAAAGTTTTTGAGAACCACCTGGTGTGCTCCTTGTTATCTAATTAGACTTCTTGGGCAGTCATTAGCTATCAATCGCTAACGAAAAAAGATGACCCGGCGAGGCAAGGCTGGACGCGTACGCCTCCACCGGCGCGAGTGCAGATTGGTGGCCACTCTCGCAAGTTGTGGACTCCATGCGGGCCGCCAACCGAAGCAGGATCACTCCTGCCACAAGTGGTGAGGCATCGGGAAACACCGCACCGAAGTCCTTTCTGCAGAATAACACTACACAGCCAAAAAATGTGATCCGTCTTACTTCGGTTCGGTCAGGACGAAATCCGGCTTCAGGAATTGCCAGTCCGGCAATTCGTAGACGCGCAGCTTGGTAGGAACGTCGACGGCAACCGCCTTCATCTCCGACGGGCCGAGCGAGGGAATCGTAGCGGAAAAAGCGATCAGGGGCGGATCGTCGGCCTTGGCATTGGTGGTTCGGACGTTCACATCCATTTTCACTTCGCCGATGTCGGCCTCCGAATGATTCACCACTCCAAAGCGCACCTCCAGATGCCCGGGGCTCTTTTCGATGATCCGGAATCCCACCAGCTCCAGGTACTTGGCGAACGGATTGGAGCTCTGCGATGTTTGCGCCGCATTTGTCGCGGTGGGCTTCGCCGGCGTTCCGGGCTTTGAACATCCCACCATCCCGAGCGTCCCTGCTAATACAATCGTCCACATCTTCATGACCCTAATCATACGCAGAAAAACTACACCAACCGCAAGATGTCATACTGATTTTATGCGAGCCAAATACCCAGCGCTGGTCTTTCTCATGGCTGCCATGCTCATGGCCGACTCCGGCGCTGGTATCCACTGGACCGCTCCGTCCAACTGGAAATCGGAAGGCGAGCGCCCCATGCGCGTCGCCACCTACCAGGTTCCGCCGGCGCCAGGCGACCCCGACGGCGGCGAGTGTGCCGTCTACTATTTCGGTCAGGGCCAGGGCGGAAGCGTGGAAGCGAATGTGGACAGGTGGATTGGCCAATTTCAACAGGCCAACGGCAAACCATCCAAAGACGTGGCCAAAACCGAGAAACGAACTATCAACAGCCTAAAGATCACTACCATAGACGTGTCCGGCGCTTATGCCGGAATGGGTGGACCCAGGGCGCCCGAAGGCCCGCCGAAACAGGGTTATCGGCTGCTGGGCGCTATCGTCGAAGGCCCGCGAGGATCCGTTTTCTTCAAGTTTACAGGCCCGTCGAAAACGGTGGCGCAAAGTCAAAGCGCGTTCGACAAAATGCTAGCGACGCTAAAATCTCAATAAACTCATACTTAACTCACGCCGAATTCTGAATCCCCCACCCCGATGCGATAATCAGAGATAACTACCATGTTCCGCGCCTTCCGGGAACAAATCGATACCGTCTTCCGTGGCGATCCCGCTGCGAAGAGCGCCGTCGAAATCTTCTTCTGCTATCCCGGCTTCCATGCCATTCTGCTGCATCGGCTGGGCCACAAGCTGCACCGCTCGGGTTTTACGCTCACTGCGCGCATTCTCTCGCAGTTCATCCGCGCGGCAACGGGTATCGAAATCCATCCCGGCGCTCAAATCGGACGGCGCTGCTTCATTGACCACGGAATGGGCGTCGTAATCGGAGAAACAACCGAAATCGGCGATGACGTCATCCTGTACCAAGGCGTGACGCTGGGTGGCACCGGCAAGGAAAAAGGAAAACGGCATCCCAGCATCGGTAACAACGTGGTAATCGGCACCGGCGCCAAGGTCTTGGGCAACATCACCGTCGGCAACAACACCAAGGTGGGCGCGGGATCGGTGGTGATTCGTTCGGTCCCGGACAACTCCACCGTGGTCGGCGTTCCTGGCCGTGTCACGCGCACCCGCGGAGACGCCGGTGGCAATCTCGAACACGGAAATCTGCCCGATCCAGAAGGACAACTGATCGATGAGCTAACCCGCCGGATCGATCAGCTCGAGGCTCAGGTCCGAATGCTAGCCGAAGAGAGACTGGCCGAGCGGCGGTGAAACGCGGCCGCGCCAGTTATTCGATTCTTCTGTTCATCGGTTCTTCGGTTCTCGCCGCAGGTGCCTCCTCGCAAACCTACACGTACTGGATCGAACCTTGTGAGCGGCAGGAATCCGTCTGTCAGCCGGATGATCCACAACTCGCCGAGTGGGCCATGGCCGCCTGGCAGAGCGCCGCGCCCGGGGCTATCCAACTTCAAGCGGTCAAGGATCGCGAACATGCCCGCGTCCGATTGTATTGGGCGACTTCAGAACAGGGACTTTATGGCGAGGCCAGGCCGATTCTGGTGGATGGAAAAAGGGGCGCCGAAGTTTATGTTCGCCCCGCGCCGCTCGACGCGCAGGCTGACAAGCTCTTGCGGGACGCGATTGTATATCTGACCTGCCTGCACGAAACCGGCCACGCCCTAGGCCTTCCGCACACCGCGTCCTTCGACGACATCATGTACAGCTTCCAATACGGTGGCGACATCCCGGAATACTTCGCACGCTACCGCCGCAAGCTCACCACGCGTCAAGATATCAGGAAATACTCGGGACTCTCAGAGTCAGACCGCAAAACAATCCGTTCGAACCCCCAAAAGGAAGAACCGAAGAACTGAACAACCGATGAACCGATGAACTAAGAAGTTTTCAGCGGAAACTCCGCCCCCGCGGGAATCGGCGCCAGCATCTGCTCCTTGCGATAGATCAGCGTCGAGGTGTTGTAGCTGGCGATCTCGAACCCGTGGCCGTGCGTAATGGCATCGGTGGGGCAGGCTTCCACGCAATAGCCGCAAAAGATGCAGCGGGTGTAATCGATGTTGTACACCTTGGCGTAACGCTCGCCCCCGCTGATGCGCAGCTCGTCGGTATTCTCGGCCGCTTCGATGTAAATGCAGTCGGCTGGACACGCCGCGGCACACAGGAAGCACGCCACGCATTTTTCGAGGCCGTTCTCGTCGCGCTGCAAAACGTGTACACCGCGGTAGCGCTCTTGAAACTTGGGCGGTGCGTCCGGATAGTCTTCGGTGATGGTGGGTTGCAGCATCTCGCCGAAGGTGATCGCCATCCCCTTGGCGACGGATGCCACGGATTGATACGCGTCAGAAATTTTGGAAGCCATTTGTCATTCTCATTATCGCAGGCTCATTATCGGAGGTCCAAACTGGACCCTAGTTTTTCGAGCCTCAGCCCGCCTTCCATTCCGGAACATTCTCGTCCGGTCGAAACGCCGGAACGCCGGCGCGCTGGCCCAGCGCCTCCAAATCGCGCTTCGAGAATCCGCTGAACGCGCTCGCGATGTGGCCATCCGGTTCCACTAGAAACATCGTCGGGACGTTGGTGATGCCGAACGCGTTGCTGGCCGGATAACTCTCCTTGGCCTGATCCAGCAATGTGGGGAACGTCACTCCAAAGCGCTGGTTAAATCCCTGGGTCGCGCCGAGGTCGTCCTGCGAGATTCCAACTATCTGTACGGATGAACCGGCGGCAAGCCTTTCGAGAAACGGAAAAGTGAGCTGGCACACCGGGCAACTGACTTTGTAAAACCCGAGCAACGCCGGCCCCTTCGAAAGAATCTCCTCGAGAGAAACCGCAGCTCCCCCCAAATCTTTCAATCGGAACGACGGAGCGCGCGCACCCGCTTCCAACGTTGCCTTCTTGTGACGGCCCCACATGCGTCCGCTTACCCGGCATCCTTATTTTGCTGGACGAAATTCAGGATGTCGAAGTGTTTGATCTCGCGTTCCGGGAAGAACGCGTTGACGGACTCCTGCTCCTCGGCGAAAATCTGGAAAATGGTGGACAGCTTGGTCAGCAGCATCAACTCGAGATTGCGCCGGTTCAAGTTCACCAGCTTCAGGCCGCCCCCGATTTTCTGCAGCGAGGTGAAGCAGATCACCATGGAACCGAGACCGGTACTGTCGATGTAATCGATATGCTGCAGGTTCAGGATTATTTGCTTGTGGCCCTGCGCAATCTGCTCATTGACGCTTTCGCGCAATTGGGTGCAGGGGTCACCCACGGCCAGTCTACCCTTCAGGTCGAGAATCGTGATGCCTTCTCTTTCACGTCTTGTTATTTCCATGCTCATCGCAGTTTTCAGTGTACCTGCTCGGACAAGGGCAGCGCCGGGCTCTCACGAGGTGCCAGGTCCACCGGCCCCGCCGGCAGTGACACCGTGAAGCGTGTTCCTTTGTGTAACTCGCTGTCCACCATTACCACTCCACCGTGCGCCTTCACAATCCACGACACAAAACTCAACCCCAGTCCCAGCCCTTTTTCGGGATCGGCGGACGGTACGCGATAAAAGCGATCGAAAATATGCGGCAGGTGGTCGGATGAAATTCCTACGCCCGTATCCTCCACCGTGAACTTCGCGCAGCCGGCTTCGCCATTGAGCCGCGCAACAACACGCCCCCCGGCGGGCGTATATTTGATGGCGTTCCCTAACAGATTCGATACCAGCCGCTCCAGCTGGATCTTGTCGCCATAAATGGTGCAAACGGACGGCAGTTCGGCCGTCAGATCCACACCCTGTGCTTCGGCGGGAATCTGGTACTGATCCACCTGGTCGCGCAGCAGGTCAGCGAAATCGATCTGCGTCCTCTGCAAGAGCAACTGGCCGGACTCGGCCTGGGAAAGCATCAGCAGCGCCCGGACGATGTTCGAGAGGCGGTCCACATCCTCGAGCGCGTTCACCATGGCTTCCCGGTACTGCTCGGTGGTGGTTGCGGTGAATAGCGCTACCTCCAATTGCCCTCGAACCACTGTCAGCGGCGTGCGCAGCTCATGCGAGACGTCGGTGGAGAACTGGCGAACCTGCTCGAATGAAAAATTCAAGCGCGTCATCATGTGGTTGAAAGCCTGAATCAGCCGGTCCAGTTCGTCGCCGGTGCGCCGCAACGGAATTTGCATGTCGAGATTGGAGTGCGTGATGCGCTGGGCCGTTTCCGCCACTGAATTCACCGGGCCCAGCGCGCGCCCGGCCAGGAACCAACCCAACACGCCAGTCAAAACGATAACCACCGGCACCAGGCTGAAATAATTCAAGGTGAAGTCGCGAACCACCTTGTCGTTGTAATCCACCGCGCGGCCGATGGCCAGGTAGTAGCGATTGTGCCGCTCGTCGATCATTAGACCAGA
This sequence comes from Bryobacteraceae bacterium, assembly GCA_050011295.1. Taxonomy (GTDB): domain Bacteria; phylum Acidobacteriota; class Terriglobia; order Bryobacterales; family Bryobacteraceae; genus Palsa-89. The sequence continues at coordinate 28,635 of JBEKJJ010000047.1, read as the reverse complement.
GCGGATGAGGTACGGAATGCCCGCTTTATCCCTGCGGACGCGCGTGGCAGGCTTGCCCGACGCCAGAATTGCCTTGATCTCGGCCGGGGAGTCGAGCCCAATCGACTCATAGATCGCGGAGCGTTCCAGCGCGTGCCCCTCGGGATCGGCTAGTAGATAGACGCGCCGGATGCGGTTCACTGTAAAACTCTCGTCCGGATCCTCCCGATCGAATACCCAATCGGGTCCGGCCTCGCCAGTGCGAAGATAGCCCTTCGCCGCGCCCCATTCTTCGTCCAGCACATTGAGCATTTGACTCTGAAAGGTGGCGATCAGAGTCTGCCGGAAAACAACGCCGAGCACAACCAGCAGAATCGTGAAAAAGAATACGTAGCTGAAGGCCAGGCGAAACCGCAGTCCGCGCGTGAACCGCAGAGCCTGTCCCAAGCCGCTCATAACTGCTGCTCGGCCTGCCCTTCTCCAGCCTTTTCGGGAGTGTCCAGCATATACCCGATGCCACGAACAGTATGGATCATCTTCACCGGCCATTTGTCGTCGATCTTGCTTCGCAGATGGCGAATGTAAACATCCACAATATTAGTCAAGCCGTCGTAATCCATGTCCCAGACGTGTTCCACGATCATGGTGCGGCTCAGCGGGCGGCCGCGATTGCGCATCAGGTATTCGAGGATGCTGAACTCCTTGGGCGCGAGCTCGACGTTCTCGTTCGAGCGCGTAACTTTGCGGCGGATACAATCAAGCGCCAGCTCGCCCACCTGCAATCGCTCGGGCGTGGGTTGGCCGCGGCGCAGCAGCGCACGCACCCGCGCCAGCAGTTCCACGAACGCGAAAGGCTTGGTCAGGTAATCATCGGCGCCCAGCTCCAGCCCTTTCACGCGGTCGTCCACAGCATCGCGCGCACTCAGAATCAACACCGGCGGGCTGGATTTGCGATTGCGGATCTTCTGCAGTACGCTCAGGCCGTCGGTGTCCGGCAGCATTAGGTCCAGGATGATGAGGTCATACTCGGTGGAATGCACCAACTCGATGGCGGTATTGCCGTCTGCTGCCACATCCACCGCGTAACCTGCGCTCTCCAGACCCCGCGAGAGGAAATCCTGGATGCGCTTCTCGTCCTCGACGATCAGTATTCTCATAGGCTTAGGCCTGCTTTGAGTATATCGTTCTTCAGTTCAGTGGAACTGCTTCTTGGTGCCGATAAGAAACTTGGCTGTCATGGAAACAATCACAATGACGAACGGACGCTCGCTGGACGAGGTCCTACTTAGTCATTCGCGCTGGACGGAAGACGAATCCTCAGGTTTTCGATGCGTTTTAGATCGTGAGACGTTGAACGAAGCCAAGTTGCCTGCAGTGAATCTGCAGAGCGCGATCATCCGGGGAACCACTTTTCTGGACGCCGAGATGGAGGGCGCGAATCTGAGCCGGGCAGTGATCGACAGTGCCGATTTCCAGCGTGCCATCCTGAGCGGTTCCGATCTCGCCGGCATTCAAATAGTGGAAAGCGAATTCTCGCTCTGTTGGCTCACCGGAGCCATTTTCTCGGACGCACAACTACGCGCCGCCCTATTCCACCAGGCCAGCATCAGCGGGGGCCGATTCCAAGGAGCCGCCATCGAGAACTGCAAATTCACAGGAGCCATTTTGAGCGCCACTTCCTTTCACCATGCCCGGATCGGCGCCTCGGATTTTTCCGAATGCGACCTGGAAGGGGCCCAATTCCATCGCGCTCAGGTGCGCCATTGCCGCTTCGTCGACGCCAGCGGAGCAGGCGCGAATTTCAGCAGCAGCAGCTTGAAAGAATGCGTCTTCTCAAGGTCGGCATTTACGGGCGCCAAATTCTTTCAGACCGATCTGCAGGGAGCGAACTTTGACCGCGCCATTCTCAACGAATGCGATTTTCGGGAGGCGCTGTTGAACTCGGCGGACCTGTGCCGTGCCGAGCTCCGCGACGTGCGCTTCCGCGGTGCGAAGTTATTCGGCGCCGATCTGCGTGGCGCCAATTTGAGCGGAGCGCGCGAGCTAACAGCGGCGCAGTTAGGGCAAGCCCGGACGGACCAAAACACCACGCTGCCCAACGGTACCGCGGGTCCCTTCCGGCGTAACTCGGGGGCCGAAAGGCCAGTCTGCATTTGAAGGCCGGCGGTTATCCTTTTTTCCGATCGCATTGGCGCTCGCCGCGGGCGGCTTCGGACTTCCCACCGGTCATCGCCCGGGTGTTTATCACGATGGCATGGACATCCGGATCGTCCAACATGTCGGTCATCTCCACTTCCATCCAGTGCCAATCGCCCGCCGGGTCACTCACTCGCCATTCGACAGTAACCGGTTGCGACGGATTGTTCAGCAGGTGCGAAAACGCTTCCGTGGCCAGGGCGCGATCATCCGGATGAATGTTAGACAACACCAGCCGTCCGGCCAGGTTGTCATCGCTGTTCCCAAGCACGGAATGGACAACTTTCAAGAAAGTCATCTGCGCTGTAACCAACAGAATTCCTTCATGACTTTTCTTGAGAAGAGCTTCGAAGAGCCGGGCATTCCTGCGGACAGTCTCTTCCAATTCCCGTAGACCAGCGTTCTCGGCTTCGAGTTCCGCCACTCGCTCGCGAAGCTGCAGGATAGTATTCTCAGGCCATTCCTGCGCCGATTCCGGGGTGACTGGGTCAATTAGTTCGTCAAGTGGCCGCATAGGATTAAGCGTAGTCACGGGACACCTGCGCCGCCGTGAAAGCCTCCAATTGTTTCAGAAGAGAATCCATGGGCGGGGCCAATGGAAAGATCGCCCAAATAGCCGAGATCGGGATCAGCACCGTGCGCTGGCCAACCTCGACGGTTTTGTCCAGCCTGAGATCGGCAAACTGCCGGATCTCAGCGCGCACGCGGTCGATGCGTTCGGCCCTTTCCAGCAAACCCACCAAGGCCGGCCCCTGCCATCGAAAAAGCTGATCGCGAGCCGATAGGCCTTTTTTGAAATGCTCAGCGAAAGCCTGCAAAACCTTGTCTCCCACTGCATACCCGAAGCGGGCGTTTACGGCTTGCACGCGGCTGCACACCGCAATCACCAGAAACTTCCCTTGCGGCGATTCAATACCTGCCCGGATGGCTCTATCGGCTTCCGCTTTGCCGGGAAGTCCGGTAGCGCCGTCCAGGTCTACCTTAACCTCTGCGCGGCCCATCAACTGCTGTGAGCTCTCAAGCTCCTTCTTCAGGCTCTCGATGGCATCCTGTCCATCTCTTTGCTGCCTTACGGCTTCATCGCGAACCGCCTCCAGACACTCACTCAGACGCAGCTTGAGAATTTGGATATCCTCCACCGCCTGGGTACTCTCGATCGACTTCTCGATGCTCTGCAAGCGGTGTACGGAATGTTCACTGCTGGCCCCGATAGTAATGACGGTCTGGGTCAGCATTGAGACCATGTGCTGCAGTTCCGTGTTTTGCCGGCGGACAAATTTGCTGGTGCGCTGGTTGTAATCCTCCATGGCCCGAAGCGCACCCCCCACCACTACCAACAATTCCGACACCGGTGTCTCTGGGGAAAGAACCGCAAGGCATTTTTCAATATCTTCCCGGAACCGTTCATGATCCGCCTTATCCCCTTCCACCGAGTGCAGTGATATTCCCTGCAAGAATAAGCCAATGATCCGCCGGTAAGCTGTCTCGGCCTCATTATCGCGGGAAAGATAGGATTTCAGGGAGATCATCGGAGCAGCGTGCTCTTTTTCCTTATCGGAAAAAGAGCACGCTTCTCCAGTTGTTCGGTTATTCAGTTCTTCCCGTGGCGGAGTAAAGAGCCGGTTTTCATTCCTGGGCTTCCTTGAATTCCTGAATCCTTGAATTCTTACTCCTCGCTTTCATTTCCGCCTGCGCCTCCCGATGGATATCCACAATCTTCGCTCCCGTCACCACCATGGCCACAAAACCCGCAAACAAAAGAGGAAGTGTAATCACTCCCCATAACAATAAGGTGAACCTTCTCGCCTCCGCCTGCTGAACGCCGAACAGCGTCAGGCCGAGCGTTGAGATCACCTGGAACAACCCCACATTGCCAGGCGCTTGCGGCGCCACCGATCCCAGCCGCAGCAGTACCATGAGCGCCGCAGCGCGTGCCCAGGAGGCCTCATCCAGCTCATAGGCCTGCATCAGGGCGTAGATCGGCACCACCTGCATCAGCAGATACGGAATGCTCATCAACGCCGAGAAATACAAATAGCGCGAATGCCCAATCAGATGCAGATCCTCGATCATGACGTGCACCCAGCTGAACATGCGGGCGTTCAATAGCATTTCGAGCGCCTGCTGCCGCCAGAACATGGCAACGGCCAAAAGCGCGGCCGACAGGACAATCAACACCGTTAAGAAAATGCTTCCGTCTGCCAGGATGCCGACGGCGCGCGCCTGCCCATGATTGAGCGGCAGGTGCCGGACGTAGTCCAGCGAGAAAAATAATCCAACAATCAGGATAACGCCGTCAAAGATGCGTTCGATGAGCGCCGATGCCAGCGTCACCGATACCGGAATCTCAGTCCAGCGCGCTTGCAGGAAACAGCGGATCAGCTCGCCGGCGCGCAAAGGAAACACTTCGCTGGCAAACAATCCGACGAAGATGGCTCGCACCGAACTCCCGATGGAAGCGGGACCGACGGGCCGCAGCAGCAGGCTCCAACGCCATCCTTGGATGACGTAGACCGCGACGTCGGCCACGCAGGCCACCGCAACCCAGCGCCAGTCCAGCTCGCGGATGTCCTCCCAAAGCTCGGACCAGCTGACGCCATGCAGCGCCCACGCCAAGCAGGCCAGAGAAAGGACAATCGTTACCGCGCCGAAGATACCAGATCTTTTGGAACTGCTATCGGAGGGGGGAGGAACCATATCACCCAGAACCATCATACGGCTTCGCCAAGCTTTGCTTGGCGAAGCCGGTTGTTCGGTTATTCCGTTGTTCGGTTGTTCGGTTCGGTGTTAGCCGAGGTCTCACGGACCCGAAGACCCCGCAAAAGGCCGAACCGAATAACCGAACAACCGAACAACCGAATAACTAACGCCGCCCATATTTACGCCCCGTGGCCCGAGTCCACCCCACCGGCAAACATGTGGGGTGATCGCGGTGGGACCGGAAGACTCCGCAAAAGGCCGAACCGAAGAACTGAGGAACCGAGGAACCGAATAACTAACGCCGTGCCCTGCCGAAGGCAAGCACGGCGTTAAGCCCGCCGAACGCAAATGAGTTGGACAACGCGTATTCCACCTGCGCCTGACGCGCCTTATTCGGGATTACATCCAGATCGCAGACCGGATCCGGCTCATTGTAATTCGCGGTAGGTGGCAGAATTCCGTGGTGCAATGCCAGCGCTGTGGCCACTGCCTCCAGGGCTCCGGCCGCGCCCAGCGTATGGCCATGCATGGATTTGGTGGAGCTCACTCCGAGCTTTTCCGCCTGCGACCCGAACACTTTCCGAATAGCCGCCGTTTCGGTGGCATCGTTGGCCTGCGTGGCGGTTCCGTGCGCATTGATGTACCCGATTTCTTCCGGCGCAATCCCGGCATCGGCGAGCGCGGCCAGCATCGCGCGCGCTGCTCCCTCGGGCGAGGGCTGCGTAATGTGGAATGCGTCTGATCCCATGCCGAAGCCAACCAGCTCGGCATAGATCCGCGCGCCTCTTGCTTGAGCGGATTCCAACGGCTCCAGCACCAGCATCGCCCCGCCCTCACCCAGGATCAGACCTCGCCGGTCCTTGGAGAACGGGCGGCAGGTATCGGGCGACACCACCCGCATGGCCTCCCACGCTTTGAGAAAACCCAGGCTGAAAACCGCTTCGCTTCCGCCTGCGATCGCCATCCCTGCTCGGCCGTTGCGCACCATCCAAAACGCCTGACCGATGGCATGATTCGAAGACGAGCAGGCTGTGGAAACCGTATATGTCGGGCCCACGATCCCGAGCTCGAGCGAAATCCGGCTGGCTGCCGCGTTCTCCATGCTGCGCGGAATGGTCAACGGATTCACACGAGGAATGTTCTTGCGGTAAAGATTGACGAAGCCTTCATCCTCGGTGCCTTGTCCGCCCACGCAGCTGCCCGTGACGATGGCCGTTTCCTGGCGCAGCTCCGCGCTCCACTCGACGCCCGCGTCGGCTACCGCTTCTCTCGCAGCTACCACGCCGAATTGAGCGAATCGATCCAGCATGCCGGTTTCTTTCTCGTCGAAGTGGCGCAGCGGATCCCAGTTATGCACTTCCGCGCCGTTTTCAAATCGAAGTAACCCGGGCGCAATGGATTCGAGCGGCGCTATACCCGAGCGCCCTTGGGAGAGCTCCTGCCAAAAATCACCGCTGTTGTGTCCCAGCGCGCAGACCACTCCGACGCCGGTTATAACTACGCGCCTTGTCATGCGCGCGGGGCAGGCGCTTCCGCCTGCCGACTCCCCCGGGGCCGCTGACAAACAGTCACGCCCGGACCGGCTCCTTGTTACCACCTGGCCCCTCCGCCAGGAGCTTTGCAATCCCGTCCACCACATCGCGCACCGAGCGAATGCTCTGCGCGGCCTCATCCGGGATGTTGATGTTGAACTCGCTTTCCACCGCGAAGAGGATGTTAATCCCGTCGAGCGAATCGATACTGAGCTCCGCGAACGTACTGTCGGCCATAACCTTCTCCTCAGGCAGGTGCTGCGCTGTCGCGATAATTCTTCTGACTCGCTCGGTCAGTTCTTCGTTGGACATATTATTTCGGTCACCCTTTCGAAATGGAAACCGCTTTCTATCAATTTTGGCAGAACTTCCCGCACTGCCTGCAAGGTCGCGCCGATATTCGGCCGTGGCTCCAGTTCGCGGCCATCGTGCAAACAGAAGATCGCCCCGTTTTGAGCGCCTCCGGCCAGACGGCGCGCCACCCGCGCGGCCGGCCATTTCCAATCCAGCGCCAGCGTGGTCCACATGACGCCCATTAGACCCAGCCTGCGCTGCGCATCGCGGAGCCCGAACCAGCGCGCGCCGTAGGGAGCGCGGAAGAGCCGCGGCTGCACGCCCGTGACCCGCTGGATGGTCTCGCCCGCCGCCGCCAGTTCGCGATAAATGAAACTGGACGATCTCAGATAGAGCCTGGCATGGGTATCGGAATGATTGCCGATCTCATGGCCGGCCGCCGCGACATCCCGCGCCACCTGGGGCAAGCGCCGCACGTTCGCGCCGCACTGGAAGAAGGTAGCGGATGCACCGAAGCGGCTGAGGATCTCCAGCAACTCCGGAGTGGACTCGCTGGGCCCGTCATCGAAGGTGAGCGCGATCGCCCGCCGTGTGGCCGATCCCCGATACACCGAGGGCGCGAGCAGCGTGGACTGTGGCGCGCGCACGGCATAAGTCATGGCGCCCGCCGCGACGCCCACAGCCCCCGCGAATTCGGGGAATGAGTATCCTGTCACCGGATTTCTTCCCCAGACACCTTTCCAAACCAGGGCTCGCTGTGGTCGGCGGTGACGGCGCGGGTTTCATGCGGCGAATAGATCTCGAAGAATGACCATGGGCCTGGAATCCAAGGATAGCGATCCACCACTCCTTCATCCACTTCCACTCCCAAGCCAGGACCCTTGGGAACGATCAGGTCGCCCTGTTCGATGCGGAGCGGCTGCTTCAGGATCTGCTCGGCCAAGGCAAACGGATACATACCCGCACGCTCTGCTGTCGCATAACAGGGGTATTCCAGCCATTCGATCACCTGCTCCGGCCAACAAACTCCCAAATGCGCGGCTGCGATCACTTCCAGCGCCGTTCCCCAACTGTGGAAAGCAAACTTCAAGTTGGCCCGCTCGATCTCCTTCAGCAGGCGCAGCGCCGCGGCGTAACCGCCCTGGCAGACCACGTCCATCTGCACATAATCCACACAATCGGAATGAATCAGGTCCAGATAGCCCTGCTCGTCCGGCTCGTGCTCGCCGCTTGCAACAGGCACCAGATCCAGTGACTTCAGCATCCGGTAGCTTTCGTGATCTTCAGGCGGCAGCGGCTCCTCCAGCCACGCGATGCCGTATTGGCTGAGATCTCCGGCCAGCTTTTGGATGGTGGCAGGCGAATAATTCCGGTCGCCCATGCGCCACCAGGTATGCGCATCCACCATCAGATCAAAGTCGGGACCTACGGCGTCGCGCATTTGGCGGACGGTCTCCAGATCCTCGGCCGGTCCCATCCCGGGGCGCATTTTATATGCGCGGAATCCCAGCTTCGCGATAGCCCGAGCCTCCTCGGCATATTGCATTGGACTCATGTACATGCCCGCGCTACCATAAAGCCGGATGCGATCACGGACGCGTCCGCCCAACAATTCCGAAATCGGCACGCCTTTGGTTTTTCCGGCCAGATCGTATAGCGCGATTTCCACTGCGCCGTACAGCTTGCGATGTTCCAGCGATATCCCGTGCGTCTCGGCGAATTGCACTCGCAAGGCATCCGGATCGGCCAGAGTGCGGCCTTTGAGAAATGGCGCCACCACATGATCGATACCGTGTTTGGATTTTTCGCTGCCCTGCCCAGGTGCATAGCCGACCAATCCATTGTCGGCCTCCACCCGGATCAGCATGGCATCGCGCTTGAGGATGGTCCGCTCGCCACCATAATAGGACAATTTCAAGGGAGCGGGGAGCGGCGCAGACAACAAGTGGGCGTGGACGGAGCGTATCCGCATCGGGCTACGCTACAGCGTAGCAGTTCTTCGGTTCTTCAGTTCCTCGGTTCTTCGGTTAACGCGGGATATCACAAAAGGGAGAACCGAATAACCGATGAACTGAATAACCGAATAACCGCGCGGCGCAGGCCGCGCGAAAAAAAAGCCGGACGCTGGTCGAGCGCCCGGCCGAGGAGCACCCACGAACGACTCGGAGTGACCGTCCGTGGTAGTGGAGGAGTTTTGCTAGGCTAGCAGACCACCTAGGCCCAGGCAAGCGATCTCCCAACCGGTGACATGATATCGTGCCAACATCGGCGGAAGCACTAGATCTACCACATTCGGCTTAGCGGATCGGAAGCACCCGGGTGCGGACACAACGGGGACGTCATCCTTGTAGCCGAGTAGCAAGAGATTGCCGGGTTCGACGGGCGCCAGAAAGCGTTCAATCTGGCATCCGGCACGTAGCATCGCGCGGCCCACTACGTCATCGGGACCAGCGGGCGCGGTGGTGGAAGCGATCAGAATGGTGGTGGGACGGCCGCGCAGCAGATGCTGCAGAGAGCGCGCCACTGCGCCTTCTTCTTCGAGCGAAGCTAACACGAATGTGGCACAGGTGCCCATGCGCTCCAGCCGCTGGCGCATGATGTTCTCGAACAATTGACGCGCGCGTTCCCCGTTGAGCGGATCCGTATATAGAATGCCCACGCTGGGTGCCCGGATGGGCCGCGCCTGCAAAATGGGCCCGCGTTCTTTGACAATCGATATCACCGCTTCCAATTGGGCCTTGGATACGGCAAATGGAATGCTTTTGACCGTGGCCACGCGCTGACCGGCCCGGGCGTAGGAAAAATTCAGAGAGGTTGCAATGGCGACGCTGGAGGTGCAATTGATTTGCTTCAGCAACTCGTCATCCACCAAAACACACGAGGATTCCGTGGCAAATAGATTCGCGCGCCCCCCGGCGGCCAGCCGGATCTCGAGCGATCCACAGCCGATCTCGGTGGCGACCTCCATTACCGCCTCGTCCTCGCCAATTTCACCGTCTTCCAGTTCGGTGACCCAGACCTCGGCCAACCCCTCGGTCTCGAGCATTCGCGCATCTTCTTCGCTGATCACGTGTCCTTTCGCAAGCAGTTTTTTTCCGCCTGGACGAAAAATCGTGGAGCAAAGAATTCTCCCTGTCGCCCGCTTCACTTCGATGGTTTGAGCCCGCACAGTGCCCGCCCTTTCTTAAGGGTATTCCCTAGTATGCTGCCTATAGTACACCCAACAAGTGGAAAAACAAAAGGAAATTCTCGAAAAAATAACTGCCTTTGCACCAGTAACATCTCCCTAGTATCGTATCGGTTAGTTTTGAAAAAGAAATTGTCAGACTTTGAATCTATTAGCGTAAGGCGACGGCCTTATCTTATGTCAGTGTTTGCCCTACAAGTAGATTTGCCCGCATTTTTGGCGAACCACCGCCCAACTGGCCGGATCATTTAATCCGCGAGATTGTTTCGGATGGCGTAGTGAATGATCTCGGCATTCGTCTTCATGCCCATTTTCTCCAGAATTCGCGCTCGATAGGTGCTGACGGTTTTATCGCTCAGTTCGAGCAGGCTGGCGATCTCACCCACGGTTTTGCCTGACGCGATCAGGCGCAGCACCTCGAATTCGCGATCGGAAAGAGAATAATGCCGGGGACGGTCGAGACCTTTTTCCAGGTCCAGCGCGAGTCTTTCAGCGGTAGCGGAGTTGACGTATCGGCCGCCCTCCATCACTTTGTGGACGGCCTTCACCAACTCTTCTCCAGGGCTGTCCTTGGTGATATAGCCGGCCGCGCCGGCCTGGAAAGCACGGCGCGCGTATTGCTCCTCGGAATGCATGCTAAGAATCAGGACAGGCAATTTGGATCGGGTCTGCTTCAACTCTTTCAAGAGTTCCAGCCCGCTTCGATCCCCTAACGCGATATCCAGCACCGCCAGGTCCCAATCCTGCTCGCGGACCAGTTTCAGCGCCTGGCGGGCGTCGCTCGCCTGGCCAAAAACGATATCCGGCTGCTCGACAATTCTCATCACACCTGCCCGAACCACCTCGTGATCGTCCACGATCAGGATCCGCTTCATTCTTTTTCGGGTGCTGGTGTGCGGGGCGCGGTTCCTTCGCCGGCGATAGGGACTCGAACGGCGATGGTGGTCCCGGCTCCTTCCAAGCCGAGGATTTCGATTTTTCCGCCCACCAGGCGGACGCGCTCTTGCATTCCCAGAATGCCTAAGCCGGATTTTTCGCCCCCGGCGATGCCTCTTCCGTTATCGCTGATGGCCAGCACGAACTCGCCGGCCTCCTGCGTCATGGTGATGTCAACCCGGGTGGCATTGGCGTGCCGCAGAATATTGGTCAAGGCTTCCTGAAAGATACGGAAGATGGCGGTGGCTTGCTCTTGATCAAAAACGACGCCATCGAGAAAGCCGCTTCGCTGGCAGATGATACCGGTGCGGGCTTCAAACTGCCGCGCCTGCCATTCGATTGCATCCACCAATCCCAGGTCATCGAGAATCCTGGGACGCAGCTCCCAAGCTATCCTTCGAACGGTATTGATAGTACTGTCGGCGAGTTTCATCATGCTGGCGATCTTGGCGCGCAAGGCCGCTGCCGCTGCCGGATCCATGGGCTTTGAAAGAGTCTTGTCCAGGCTTTCCAGATCCCACTTCAAACTGGTAAACGCGGAGCCCAGTTCATCATGAATCGTGCGGGCTACCCGGGTTCTCTCCTCTTCCAGGGCTGCCTGGAGGCTGGCGGAAAGCGCCCGCAGCTCCTCGGCGCTGGCCCTTAGACGATCTTCCAATTGCTTCTGCTCGGTGATATCCCGTCCGAACCCGATGCTGCTTCCGTCCGACAAGTGCAACACTGCCCAAACCGTATCCAACATCTGGCCATCCCGCACCCGAGCCTTGAGCTCTTTCCATTCACCGCTGGAACTTGAAATAAAGTCCAGAACCTCCTTTCGACCTTGAGGGTCGGGATAACACTCCGAGATGATATCCACAATATCCAGGTTGTGCTCGCGTATCTCTTCCAAAGTCTTGCCCACCACGCGCTGCCACTCCCGATTGACCAACTTGATCTTCCCTCCGGGATCCATGAAATTTATCATGACGGGGATGTGATCGAAGATTTTTTCGAGTACCTCTTTCTGGTTGCGCAGCTCTTCCTGCGCCACCTGCATCGCATGGGTACCCTGCACCACTTTCCGTTCCAGCCGCTGGTTAAGCCTCTTGAGCCCCGCCTTGGCCTCCTTGAGCTCGGGGGTTTCGATGAACTCCCAGTCCCCGTTTCGCATGGTTGCGCACACGGGATGCACGTGGGTTGCTTCCAGCAATTCAGCCGCGCCGGTTGCGGGGATCGGATAAGTGCACAATATCGTGAGGGGGCCTGCGGCAATCGCGTTATTCACCTTGTTCTCGAAATCGCGAATGGTCTGCCAGTCACGCTGCTCCAGAGCGCCGTTATTGCGGGTGACTCGCAAACCGCTATGTCCCGAGGCTAACGCTTCCGCCAGCTTGTTATGGAGGAGGCCGATGATGCAACTTATATCATTGGGTCTGCCACAGGAGGCCAGTTCGATAGACTGGTCGCTCAAGTATCGATCCAGATCCGGAACGGATTCACGCAGGGCCTGGGCGGCCTCGTCCGTTGTGAGGGGCTCAGAAACAATCCAAAGGCAGGATTCCCCTTGTTCCAAACCTGTTTTGAAAAATGGAACCAGCGTGTTGAGCAGATCCTGTCTGGTCTCGTAGAAGAGGCAGCCATGCGTGCCGAAGGTTGCTCCAGGCGCCTCGTTACTTCCCCCGATACTCACCGTCCCTGACATCGCCCGCTCCCGTCATCCGCCCGAGCGAAAATCATACCTGATTGAGCCCGCTCTCTCGCCGATTTTTGGGTCGACACCGATATTATCTCCATATTATGCGAACTTCAACTGAAAAGTAGTGAAAATTCGCCTTTCTACATACTGCTAATCGTCTCTGGTAGCTCACTATCTGTTCCCTTGCTGACATAGCAGCCGCTGTCAGGCGTTCCTGACCAGGCACTGTCAGTTAGGACTACAAATGGTTAGGTGTTTGTCCTACATCGCCATCGTGACGTTACCTCAACCTAGACGTCCAATACGCCGAGGCCGTGTGTCCCCGCAAGTCCATAAAGAAGAACCCAGGATCCTTCAGTTTGGTCCCTTCGAGCTACGGATGGATACCGGTGAACTGCGCCGGAACGGTATACGTGTCAAACTGCAGGGCAGGGCATTTCAAATTCTCCAGGCTCTTTTGGAGCGGCCGGGTGAGATAGTTACGCGAGAGCAGCTGCAGGGCCGGCTTTGGCCAGGCGACACCTTCGTAGACTTCGAGAGCGGGCTGAATACGGCAGCCAACCGGCTGCGGCTCACCTTGGGCGACTCTGCCGAGAATCCCCGCTTCATCGAAACAATAGCACGCACCGGGTATCGTTTCATCGGGAGCGTAGCCGCTGCGGCTCCTCAGCCGGCCAAAGCGACGGGCGCCCGGAGTCGCATATTCGCGGCGCATCGCGCGGGCTGGCTGATGGCAGGCTTACAGCTAGCAGTGACACTGCTTATAACTATGGCCGCTCTGGTATGGGCATGGCGCGAGACGCGGGCGGCTTCGTTACGGCAAATCACCTTTCGTCAAATAACATTCCGGCGTGGCATGCTGACCAGCGCGCGTTTTTCGCCGGATGGCCAAACCATCCTATATAGCGCCCGCTGGGACGGCGGGGACAGGCAATTATTTCTGGCCAACACCTTGAGTCCTGAATCGAAGGCACTCGGTTTCAAGGCCTCGGGGCTAGCCAGCGTCTCGCACACTGGGGAGCTGGCGCTGGTTCAGGAACAAACACTGTCACGCGTGCCTTTGAACGGCGGCGCTCCCCTTACGGTCGCAACCGGAATCGCCGGGGCGGATTGGAGTCCGGACGGAAAGAGCATGGCCGTGTATCATATCGACAGCCGCGAGTCCGTGATGGAATATCCGATAGGCCATGTATTGTATCGGACGGCGGGCTGGATCTCCGATCTGCGGGTTTCTCCGCAAGGCGGTTCCGTTGCTTTTCTTGAGCATCCCCTGCGATCGGATGATGCCGGCCTGGTAAAAGTGGTAGATAGCCGGGGCATGGCGAAGGAATTATCGGGAAACTGGTCCAGCGTGGGTGGTTTAGCCTGGTCGCCCTCGGGCAAGGAAATATGGTTCGCCGCCGGAGAAACCGGAGTTCGCCGCGCCGTCTATCGAGTCGCACTGGACGGAACGCTGCGGCAGGTAGCCAGCCTGCCCGGCACTCTGACGCTCTACGACATTTCGAAGACGGGGAGCGTTCTGCTGGGTATTGACCGCAGCCGGCTGGTGCTGGCGGCAAGCTCCGGGAATGGAGTTGCTGAGCGCGATCTCTCCTGGTTCGATTGGTCGCGAGTGCAGGATCTTTCCGCCGATGGAAGGCTGCTGCTCTTCGACGAGTCAGGCGACGGAGGCGGAGCGGAGCACAGTGTTTATGTTCGCAATCTGGAGGCCGACAGCGCGGTCCGTCTGGGCGATGGACAAGCGCTCGGATGGTCACCCGATCTCCAATGGGTGCTGGCACTGAACGCGAAGAGACCCATGAATCTCAGCTTGCTCCCGATGGGCCCCGAAGCTCCCCGAACCTTATCAGGGCACGGATTGAAATACAACTGGGCGCTTTATTTTCCGGATGGGCAGCGGCTACTTGTCGCCGGCAATTTCCCCGGAAAGCCGCTGCGCCTGTTCGTGCAACCTGTCAACGGGGGCGAGCCTCGGCCCTTGAATCCGGATGTGTACTTGAGCAGGGCCACGATTTCTCCGGACGGAAACCAGATCGCGGGCATGGGCAAGGATGACAAGACGGTGATCGTCGAAGCATCCGGCGGCCTGCCACGGCCGCTTGCGATCCCGTTTCCCGCGGTTCCGATTCGTTGGAGCGCGGATGGCAAGTCACTGTTCGTCAGTGCGCTGAACAATTCGGAATCGATGAAGATTTTCCGCTTTGATTTCGCCACATCACAGTGCCGCTTGTGGAAGGAAGTAGGGCCCGCCGATCACGTCGGCTTGGCCGGAATCCTGGGCGTCAGCATCAGCGGTGACGAGCGAACCTTGGCTTATTCCTATATGAAGGTCTTGTCCGAGCTGTTTGTCGTGAATGGGTGGGCGTGATTCAATCCGGGAGGTTTGGAACAGGTTACGGTATTCGGCGGGCGTCAGGCCGGAGAGCTTCTTGAACTGCTTCGAGAAATGACTTCGGTCGGCGAACCTGCAGGTGGCTGCGATTTCGCGCAGGGAAAGATTGGTTTGGCCCAGGAGCTGATAAGCATAATCGATGCGCCGTGTTCGCAGGTGCTCTCCGATGGTCGTTCCATAATGCCTTCGGAATTCCCGAACCAGGTGAACCCGATGCACCCCCGCCAAGGATGCCAGCTCAGAGAGGCGATAACCAGTGAGAAACTGGCTGTCGATCGCCGCCCGAACTCTTCTCAGCCAGAGAGGTTCCCGGCCGCCTTCTTCGCGGCTGGATCTGCCGGCCAGCGCCAATAGTTGCAAAATAATGGCTTCGATTCTTAGCTCTCGCGTGGGCGCGTGCTTGAGAAACTCGGCATAGAGGCGCGACGCTAGCCAAGGCGCTTCCCAGGTTCCCAGGCTCCTGGCTTCGCGATCGCCGAATGAGTTCAGGTTAGCGCGGCTGAGCAGGCTTCGGCCGGCCTGAACGATGAAACAACGGCAGTCTTGCACTATATCGACCGTGTGGGCTCCGTCGCTTGGAAAGAATATGACATTTCCGGATGAATGAGTGACCGTGCCGTCCGATAGGGCGCCCTCCAGCAAAAAGCAAAAGTATGCTTCGCCGTGCCCACTGAACTTGAGCCGGACGCCGACTGGATAGATCCTTTCGGAGAGTTCAAACGACATGCCAAACGCTGACACACAGCCGGCGAGTTGATCAATGGATGGGACCTAACTTGTGCCCAACGTCCTAAGCTGTTGCTTCAGCAGCGAATCTCGCCTCACCTAACGGCCACACCTCACTCAACGGCCACACCTCACCTAACGGCCACACCTCACTTAACGGCCACAATGATGGCAGAATTGTTCCAGTGACTGAATGAGCCAGCTCGCCCGCCGGCTGGGCCTGTTCGACGCCACCATGATTGTGATGGGCGGCATCATCGGCTCCGGCATCTTCATCAATCCGTATCTTGTCGCGCGGCAACTACGTACCCCCGTGCTGATTCTCACTGCTTGGGCGCTGGGAGGCCTGGTGGCGCTCAGCGGCGGCTTCATTTGGGCGGAGCTGGCCGCGCGGCGTCCGTTACTGGGCGGCCAGTACGCTTATCTGCGAGAAGCATATCATCCCTCCGTCGCTTTCATCTACGGCTGGGCGTTGCTGGTGGTGATCCAAACGGGTGGAATGGCAGCGGTTGCGGTTACTTTCGCGCGCTACTTTCTGAATGTGACTCATATCGATGTTGCCGATGGAATCATCGCGATATTAGTGCTCGGGTTTCTCACCATTATCAATTGTCTGGGGGTGCGTGCTGGAAGCATCGCTCAAAATCTCTTGATGTCGATGAAGATTGCGGCCTTCGTAGGCATCGTGGTTTGCGGGATGGTTTTCGCGGGGCACCCGCATCCGCCGGAAGCCGCGCCGCCGCTGCGCTCGTGGGATCTGCTGAAGGCAGCGGGTGCGGCATTGACGCCGATAGCGTTTTCGTACGGCGGCTGGCAGACAGCCAGCTTCATGTCGGCGGAGCTGCGCGATCCGCGGCGCGATCTGACTCGTGGACTGTTGATCGGCGTGCTGGGCGTGGTGATTCTTTATCTATCGATGAACTTCGTCTATCTCCGCGTACTGGGCGCGGATGGATTGGCTGCGACTACGACACCGGCATCGACGGCGATGCAGGCTGCTATTGGATCGCATGGGGCCAATCTAACGGCCATTATCATCGCGGTGTCTACGCTTGGATTCTTGAGCCAAGGAATGCTCACCGCGCCGCGCGTCTATTTCGCCATGGCCGAAGATGGGCTGTTCTTTCGCAGCGTAGCTTTTGTGTCGAAGCGCACGCAGGTACCGGTGGTTGCGATCGCATTGCAGGGTGCGCTGGCGATAGTGATCGCGTTGTCGCAACGCTATGAGCAAATTCTCAACTATGTGATTTCGTCCGATTTCATATTCTTCGGTCTGACGGCCTCGACGTTGTTCGTTTTCCGGCGGAGGGCGCGCTCCGATGGAAAGCCCGACGAGAATGTTGGATATCTCGTGCCGGGCCATCCCTGGACTACCGCGCTGTTTATCGCCGCATGCGCTGCGATCGTGATCGGCACAGTGTACAGCCATCCGCAGGAGAGCTTGGTGGGCTGGCTGATTTTGGCATCCGGAATTCCGGTGTATTTATACTGGCGGCATTGGGGGCGAAAGGGGAAGACATGACACGCGTGATGAGCTCAGCCTATATGCAATGGGCGAAGAAACGGTCCGGTTCCCGCTACAATCTGGCCACCAGCGGTCTTCGCAGCTATACGCTGGCGGGGCTTCCAGTGACGATTGAAGATTTGGATCCGCTGACGCGGGCGGGCGATTACGGATATCCGCCGCTGACCGAGGCGCTGGCCGCCCACTGCGGTGTGGCAGCGGACAAGGTAGTGACAGCGGCCGGCACGTCCATGGCGAACATGCTGGCCATGGCTGCGATTCTGGAGCCGGGTGACGAAGTGCTGGTGGAACATCCGGCTTATGGATTGTTGCTGGATGCGCTGGGATATTTGCAGGCCGATATTCACCGCTTTCCGCGCCGCGCTGAGGCTGGCTTTGCGCTGGATCCGGCGGAGGTGGAGCGCACCATCACGCCTCGCACACGGCTGATTGTGATCACCAATCTTCACAATCCATCCAGCGCGTTGGCGAGCGAGGAACAATTACTCGCGATTGGCGCGATGGCGCGCCGCGTGGGTGCACGGGTTCTGATGGACGAGGTCTACCTGGACGCTGCATTCGAACTCAAGCCGCGGCCATCGATTCACCTGGGTCCCGAGTTTGTTGTGACCAGCAGTCTTACGAAGGTTTACGGGTTGAGCGGGCTACGCTGCGGCTGGATTCTTGCAGAGCCGGAATTGGCGCGGCGGATCTGGCTGCTGGATGATTTGTTTGACGTCAATATGCCGCATGCTGCGGAGCGGCTGAGTGTGATCGTGTTTCAGAATTTCGAGCGGGTTCGAGAGCAATCGCGCGCGCTGTTGGATACGAACCGGGTGTTGTTGAATCAGTTTTTGAGTGGGCGGAAGGATCTGGAAGTTCGGCCGCTGGAGTTTGGGACCACGGTTTTTCCGCGATTGTTGACGGGGGCGGTGGACGAATTTTTTGAGTTGTTTCGGAATAAATATGAGGGGACGGTTGTGCCGGGATCTTTTTTTGAGATGCCGGATCATTTTCGGATTGGGATTGGCGGGGAGACGGGGGCTCTGAAGGAAAGTTTGGAGCGGTTGGGTGCGGCACTGGATGGATTTCAGCGCTGAATGCGGGCTGAGCCGCCATGTGCGAGTGCGCGGACTTGTTCGAGAGTGGCCATCGTGGTATCGCCGGGGAAGGTTGTTAGTAAGGCGCCGTGGGCCCAACCTAGTTTGAGCGCTTGTTCCGGTGATTCGCCTGACATCAGGCCGTAGAAAAATCCGGAGGCGAATCCGTCGCCGCCGCCTACGCGATCGTAGATGTGAAGTTCCGCGGTGGGAGCGACGTAGCGCTGGCCCTCCACCCATGCCACGGCAGACCAGTCATGACGGTTGGTGGAGTGAACTTCTCGCAACATTCCGAAGAATGCTGTGGGGTCGAGCTTGGATTCGGCGCTAATCTCGGGGCCTGAGACGCCGAGACCTTTCTGCAGATCTTCTTCATTGCCGACCAGGACGTCGACGTTCTCAACGATGCTTTTCACAACCGAGCGGGCGCGGTCCTGACCACCAGAGTTTTTCCAAAGCTTTTCGCGAAAGTTCAAATCAAAGGAGACTACCGCGCCTGCGGCCTTGGCGGCCTGCATTCCTTCGATGATCAGCTCGGCGGTGGTGGGCGAGAGAGCAGCGAAGATGCCGCCGCTATGAAACCAGCGGACGCCGGCGGAGAAAATACTGTTCCAATCGAAATCGCCGGGCTTGAGCCTGGCTGCGGCCTCATTCGAGCGATTGTAGAAGACTACTGGTGGGCGCACTCCATAGCCGCGGTCGCTATAGACGGTGGCCATGTTTGGTCCCGACATCCCGTCGTGCTCAAAGCGCTTGTAGAAGGGTTTTACGCCCATGGCTTTCACGCGTTCGGCGACCAGATCGCCGATGGGATAGTCGACCATGGCGGATACGATTCCGGTGCGCATGCGGAAGCAGTCCGCTAGATTGGCGGCGACATTGAATTCGCCTCCACTAACGTGGATCTGGCACTCGGTGGCTTTTCGAAAAGGGATGATGCCGGGGTCCAGGCGGTGGATGAGTGCGCCTAGGGAGACGAAATCGAGTGCTGCGGCTGATGGAATATTCATTATTGTCCAGGGGTGTGGTAGTTCGGGAATGGCGGGCGCTGGTGCGGTTTGGGTGGGTTCTTGTCGAGCAGGTCCATCACCACCTGAACGGCTTTTTCGAGTTGAGCATCATGGCCCTGACGCCAAAGCTTGGGGTCGAGCTCGACTTCGAAGTCGGGTGCGACGCCGTGGTTTTCAATTTCCCAGTTCCCTTCCGGTGTGTAGAATGCGAGATTCGGCGAGCCGACAAATCCGTCGTCGATCAGGTCTCCGGCGATGGTATAGTGACCTACCAGCCCGCCCCAGGTTCGCTTGCCAACCAAGGGACCAATCCCCGATTTGCGGAAGAGCCAGGGCATGGCGTCGCCACCGGAGCCAGCCATTTCATTGGTGATCATTACCTTGGGGCCGAAAATGGCTTCAATAGGGGTGGTGATGTCCTGGCCCTCGCGCATATCCCAGTAACTAAGCAGCGGGCGGCGTAAGTAGTCGATGATGTAGTCGGCTATATCGCCTCCGCCATTGAAACGTTCGTCTATGATAACCGCATCCTTACCTACTTGAGAGAAGAAGTAGCGATTGAAATTAGTGTACCCTCCCGCATAAGTGTCGGGTAAGTAGACGTAAGCGACACGGCCGTTAGTTAGTTGATCTACTTTCCGGCGATTGTCTTCTATCCAGGCTAGGTTACGGAGGCCAATTTCGTCGTCGACTGGAACTATGGTAACTTCACGGGAGCCGGTTCCATCCGGATTCGGACCAACACGCAACAGGATGGATTTGCCGGCGGTTTCTTCGAAGAAGCTATCGATGTCGTCGGTTCCACGCAGGTCGCGGCCGCGCACGGACAAAAGATATTCGCCGGCCGAGACATCGACACCTGGCTGGGTGAGGGGCGCTTGGAGCTTAGGGCTCCAGTTTTCACCGTTGTAAACGCGCGCGAAGCGATAGCGGCCGTTTTCAATTTTGTAGTCGGCACCCAGCAAGCCGCCCTTGACAGTCTTGATCTCGGGGCTATCGCCGCCGCCCACGAACATGTGGCCGACGGTCATTTCGCCGAGCATTTCTTCGAAGAGATAGTTCAGGTCGTCGCGGCTGGAGATATCTTCGAGATAGGGCGCGTACTTCTCCTGGATGGCCGCGGGATTGACGCCGTGCAGACCGGGATCGTAGAAGAAATCGCGTTCGTCCCGCCAAACCTGGTGATACATGTGCTTCCATTCGGCGCGCGGATCGACGTACACCTGCATAGCGTCCAGTTTCAGTGGCCCGCCCTCGCCGGGTTTGGGTGGCGCGCCGCTGGGTTTTTCAGGAGGCGCGATGGTCCATTGATCCTTCTGGCGGTACAACATTTTCTCGCCATTGAAGGACAGATCGAAGGAGTTGATGCCTTCCAGGATTTTTTCGGTCTTGCGGGTTTTCAGCTCGAACTTGTGTAGAGTCTGTCCGGGCGAATCGTCACCGCTGAAGGTGTCGACTTGCGGGCCTTCTACTAAGTAGAGGACCCCCGGCTTTCCGGCGGCTAGCGCCACGTAATTGCGGGCCGGGATGGGGAGGGCCACGATGCGCTGGCCGATGTTGGCGAAGTCGATTTCGACGGCGGGGGGCTTGGCGTCTTTGGGTTTGTCTTTATCCTGATTGTTATCACGCTCCCTTCCGGTCGCGGTTCGGTTTTTGTCCCTGTCGGTCGCGGTTCGGTTTGTGTCCTTGTCGGTTGCGGTGCGGTTTTTGTCGTTGTCTTTGTCGGCGGGCTTTTCTTCGTCGCTTTCGGGGGCCAAGGGGGAGGGTACGCCTTTCTTCAAAACGACGGCATACACGCTGCGGGTTACCGGATGCGCGAGGCTGGACATATCCAGCCAGCCGGTGCTGAGGGCGGCGTCGGTGCTGGCCGTAAGATAGAGAAACTTGCCTTCCTTGTCAAATACCGCGAACATAGCGTCACTCATGCCGTCAGTAACTTGATAGGATTTCGCTTGTTCGACGGAATAAATAAATGCAGCGTGTAAATAATTGCGGAGCTGCTTAGTGTAAGCTATCCACTTACTATCCGGTGACCAGGATGGGTTGAATTTATAGCTTGGGCCGGCAAAAGTATCTGTCTCAACATGGACTGGCGGCTTAGTACCTTCCACATCCACATACCAAAGGTTGAGACGTTTGTCGGTATAGGCAATTTTCAAGCTGTCGGGAGACCAGAGGGGCGAGTAGTAGAACGAAGGCGGATTGCCGAGGTTGATTTTGCGAACGACTCCGGTTCCACTTTGATCGCGTACATGCAAGGCATATTCGCCGGTTTCGTCGGAAAAATATGCGATGGACTTGCCGTCCGGGGACCAGGCTGGATCGCGCTCGGCGATTCCGGGGGTTTCGGTGAGGTTGCGGATATCGCCCTTTTCCGCGGGGACGGTGAGGATCTCGCCATGGGCTCCAAAGACAGCGCGGACGCCGGTTGGAGAGATGGCGGAGAAACGGATGCGGTTCGGTTGAATCTTCTGGAAATGGGGACGGACCTCGAGTAAGTCGCCGTTCAAGTGGATATTGATTTTGTGTTCCTGGGGGGACGCGAGATCGTACAGATGGATGGAACCGAACTGTTCGAAGACGATGGCTCCAGGTCCTGCGCAGGCTGACTTGATATCCAAACCCGTGTTATGAATTAGTTCCTTTACTTGCTTGCTCTGGAGGTCGTACGCGAACAGCGAGAATGGGCCGTTGCGATCGGAGAGGAAGTACACGCTGTTTCCGATCCACATGGGGTTGAAGTCGTTCGAATTGTTGCGGGGGATTTCGGTTTCAACCGTGGAATCGGCGAGATTGACAATCCAGATGGGCTTGGTCTGGCCACCGCGATATCGTTTCCAGGCGCGCTGCCATTGGGTGACAGGCACGTAAGCCATGTGGGTGCCGTCCGGAGAGAAGGAGCCTTGCTCGGCGCGTGGTAGAGGGATTTCGGAGGGGAAGCCACCACCCTGAGAAACGGTGAACAGCCGCATAAATCCGAATGAAAAACTGTTGCGGGAAGAGCGGAAGAGGACTTGCATTCCATCCGGGGTCCAGCCGGCGGCGGTGTCGAGCCCGGGATGATAGGTCAACCGGCGTGGGACGCCGCCAGCGGAGGGTACTACATAGACATCGGTGTTGCCATCGTACTGTCCGGTGAACGCGATCTGGCTTCCGTCCGGAGAAAAGACGGGGTCTGTCTCGATGCCTGGTGCAGCGGTGAGCCGCGTGGCGTCGCCACCTTCGCGAGGGACGATCCAAAGATCGCCGGCGTAGCTGAACACAATATGGGTGCGGCTGACGGTGGGCTTTCGGAACAGCTTGGGCTGATCCTCGACAGCACAGAGCTCGCCGGCGCAGAGAGCGAGCAACATGAGGGACAGGATGGCGGTTCGGGCGAACATGGCGTTCCTCCTCGGTGTGGAGTGATTATATCGCGCGGTGCGAGGAGGGCGGAATGTTCTACCAGGAGCAGCGGAGTGCTTCGTGGAGCTTTGGATCCAAGTCGAAACGGACATATCCGATGGATCGAGCCTCGTTTTGACGCATCAAGCGTCCGGAGCAGCGCTCGACTTGGTCTTTTGAAAAAACGAACCCATCATCGGAGGGTTCCCAGGGAATGCCTTTGTATTTATGCAGTTCGAGGAGCTTGGCGGCGTCTTTGAGCTGGCTCTTTTCGTCTTGGCGGCGCTGATATTGGATTTCGCGGAGATTGAGGAGCGTCTTTTGGAACTGGCGGGAGAGGCGAGTGCTGTGGAGACCGAGGCTGGCTAGGGCGGGGACTAGGGACTGGGGGTTGTGGACTTCGGCGAACAGGTCGGCCTCAAGGATTGGAATGCGCTTGAGGCGCCAGGAGGTGTCGGCGAGGTCCTGGACTAGCTCGGTTTCCGTTTGGTTGGCGGGCTGATATTCGCTTTCGAACCGGCGGCAGTGGGATTCGTAGGCTGCCTGGTCTTCTGATTCGAGGACGGGAGAGCGGGCGGTGAGTCCGTGACGGAGAGCGTTGAGGGACGAACGCTGTTTGCCGGCATCGGTGCGAGGGCCAGTGGATTTTTGCGCGTTGAGCTGGTTGATGGTGGCGCGGAAGACGGAAACGGAAGCAGAGGGTTGCATAGGGATCTCCTTGATGACGGAGTAACACGGAGGAGGGCGGAAGGAGGGGACGGGGTTGGGGAGGTTGTTGATAGGGAGGGAGAAAAGGCATTCGCGCGAGTGTGAACGAATCGCGTCTGCTAGAATCCCCAAGAGTGTTCTTCGAGATCCTGGGCGCGATTGTAGATGTCGAGACGTTCGCGAGAGGCCCGTCGATCCGCGAGCTTCCCCGGCTTCGTAAGTTCTACGGCAAGGGGCGCTGGCGAAAGCGCAAAGGACTGGCGAACGTGCGGCTGCCGAATGATACTATACGAAGAGCGGAAATTCACTGGTACGAGGCCTCAGGCGTTGGGAAGAAAGAATTCAAGATTAAGCGGTTCGTGGACTAACTATGGCGGCCAAACAAAAGGGTTTTGCTGTATGCCTTCGAAACGATGGGTTTGCTGCTTCGCTTGAGGTGAGAAAGCTGTATCCGTTCATCAATGATGCGGACGCTGAGGCAAATAAGCTTATACGCGTGGTTGACGAATCGGGTGAGGATTATTTGTATCCGGCGCGGTTGTTCCGCAAGCTTGCGCTGCCGAGCGACGTCCGGCGGGCACTCCGGATGGCTTCCTGAGCGGCGGTAAGTCCCCGGAATTTTCTCGACTTTCGCAAGGGACCAGGTGCTGCTGCGATCGGTACGGAAGCGGTATCGTTCCTGTATGGCCAACTCGGAGCACGTCGCCATTCTCGAATGAGGTGTCGAAGCTTGGAACAAATGGCGGAGTACGGTTTTCGATCGGTTAGGGCGTGGGACTGACGTCGATCCGCCGGATCTCTCGGGGGCGAACTTCTTCGGTGCTCGGCTGAATGGTGTCGATTTACGTCGCGTCAATCTCAGCCGGTGCGATCTTCGAAGCGCGCACCTTGCGGGCGCGGATTTTCGTGGCTCGGGCATCGAAGGAACGAGGCTTGCCGGAGCGAATCTGATGGCAGCTCACTTCGGGCCACTTGCCCTTCAACTCAGGTCCGACGCCATCGACTTCTATCCGCCTTTCACCGGTAGTGCTTTTACGCGCGCCGGACCGAGCGTGGCGGATGCCAGCTTCGGGTTGACGACTGTAGACTTCCTAGATCTTCGCCAATGGTCGGGTTTGGAATTGGCACGCCACGCCACGCGTTCAGTCATTACCTTCGACACACTCGTTTGTTCCCAAGGGCGGATTCCTTTGCCTTTTCTACCCGGGTGCGGCCTCCCTGAGAAGCTCATCGAGTATCTGCCATCGCTGTTCCAGGATCCAATTCAGTTCTATTCGTGCTTCATCAGCTACTCCACCATGGACCAGGACTTCGCCGCCCGCCTTTACGGCGACCTTCAGAACAAGGGTGTCCGGTGCTGGTTCGCACCTCACGACGTCCGTGGCGGGCGGAAGCTTCATGAGCAGATCGATGAGGCGATTCGGTTCTACGATCGACTGCTCCTAATCCTCTCCGAGCACAGTATGAATAGCGAATGGGTGAAGACCGAGATCGCCCACGCGCGGCAGAAGGAACTTAACGACGGGCGGCAGGTGCTCTTCCCGATCAGGCTTGTATCGTTCGCCAAGATCCGAGACTGGAAGTGCTTCGACGCGGACGCAGGAAAAGATTCCGCCCGTGAGATTCGGGAGTACTTCATTCCCGATTTCAGCAATTGGAAGGACCACGACTCCTACCAGGCGGAGTTTCAGCGATTGGTGAGCGACCTTAAGGCAGAGCAGCCGGGACCGGCCGAGCCCGCCAACCCTGGCTAGGGCGGAAGGGGAGGAGTGGCCGCCCAAGCGCGCTCAGCGCTATGCTGCCCTTAAGAAACGCGCTTGCCTTTGGGAGCCTGACCGGGGAGCAGAAAAGTTTTGATCAACTCACCTTCGCCGCACACCGCCATGCCAGGGAATCGCTTGTACCACATGCCGTCCGGGACTTCGGGCTCGGCGTCCAGCCATTTTGCCAGCAGTGCTAACTGAGAAGCGGGAATTTTCCTGCTCTGGACGCGGTCGAGGAGATGCTGAAACAGAGCGGGCGGAACGTTTTGGCGGCGGACTTTCGGCATGGCGGGAGCCTTCGTTTCCTAAAGACTAGATGCCGTAGAAACCGCGAGTGAGACGCTCTTTGATGCGGGCCGCCTCAATTGGATTAGAAGCTGTCGCGAGGCTCTTCGCTAACAGGCCCAGTTCTTCAGGGCTAAGCAGGTTTCCTTTGCCTTCCAAAATGGCCAGTTCCGCGGTCTCGATGGCGACTTCTTCACCGCTGGGCTTGCGCGCCACGACGCGACTGCCGGTGAGCGCCTGACGTACGAACCAGTGATAGACTGCCAGTGCGCTCTTGATGACATCGGTTCGTTTTGAGCCCGTCAAGCCGGCCATTTGGTCGACCAGCGCAAGCTCGGTTGGCGTCAGGACTGGTTGAATTCTCGCCATGTGCGTATATTCTCAATTTCTGTGCCTATTATACTCTCTTCTGTGCGGAGAAGTCTGTCCCGTTGCTCACGCGCGGGGCTAGAATTCGGCATGAGCGCGGGGTTGGCAGGCGGAAGCGCCTGCCCCACTACGGGGTGGGGTCGTCGAGGATCAGGATTTCTACGCGGCGGTTGGCGGCGCGGCCGGCTTCGGTGTCGTTGGAATCGAGCGGGCGATTGGAGCCGTAGCTTTGGATGGAGAGGCGCGATTCGGGTATGCCGTATTCGCTGGTCAATAGCGCCAGAAGATTGAGGCTACGGGCGGCGGAAAGTTCCCAGTTGTTGCTGAAGCGCCGAGTGTGAATGGGAATGGTATCGGCGTGGCCTACCAATGCTACTTTGTTCTTGGATTCGCGCAGCACGGCGGCGATTTTGGAAAGCGCCGGGAGCGCCTGGCTGCTCACTTGATCCTGGCCGGATGCGAACAGGACAGATTGCAGCAGGCTGATGACAAGGCCGCGCGGTTCCAGCCGGACATCCAAGCCTTGCGGCTTTAGCTTGCGCTCGGCATCCACAAGAGTGGCGCGCGGATCAACATGTGTATCAAGCTTGGGCGGGGGCGGGGCCGGCCGCGGCGACTCCGGGATGTGAGCCTTCAGACCCTGCGCGGCGACGGATACGAAGAGGATCAACAGAATGGTCACCATATCGGTGTAGCTGATAAGCCAACGGTCGCGGACTACGCCGCTCTCGGACCGGAGATAGTTAGGTTTTCGACGCATCATTTTCAGGCGCGGGTTTACGCAGGAAGGAAACCAGGCGCATACGAATCACCGCAGGGTGAGACGAGTCGGCGATGCCAAGGACGCCTTCCATAATTAGTTCATGCGTGTCAAAATCTTCGGCGATGCGGGCGCGAATGCGGTGCGCCAGGGGCAGCAGAAGCAGATTTGCGAGCGCCAGGCCGTAGATGGTGGAAACGAAGGCGGTACCGATTCCATAGCCCACGGACGGAAGATTCGAGAATTGGCGTAACACCTGAATCAGGCCGATCACAGTTCCGATGATCCCGAGCGTTGGCGCGAAGCCGCCGGCGACTTCGAGTGTTTTAGCGTCCGATTCGCCCTGCCGCTCCGCCATCTGCAGCTCGGTTTCGAGCACGGACCGGAGCTCCGCGCGATTGCTGATGTCCATGGTGAGTTCGAGGGCGTGTCGTAGGAGGGGATGGCCGGCCTTCGGTATCAGCGATTCGATAGAGAAGGTTCCGCCGCGGCGCGCCTGGCGCGCATACTCGACGATTTCTTCGATCAAAGCTGCGCGGTTGCTCTCGTCGGCCGCGAGCAATCCCATGACGCGGCGCAGCGAGTTGATCAATGCGTGCTGGGGTGTAGTAACCAGCATGACGCCGAGGGTACCGCCGAGCACGATCATGGCGGCGACCGGTTGGACGAAGTAATTCAAACTCACACCGGCAGCGTGCAAGCCGCAGATGGTGGCGGCCAAGGCAATGGCGATTCCGGCTAATAGGAAGAAATCGAGGCTGGGGAGGGTGATCTGTTGCAGGGGGACTTCGGCGCGGGTTGGTTTTGCTAAAGCTGGGGCGGCCAATAGGGAGCTCCGGCGGGAGGGAGAGCACGTGGGGGTCCAGTGGGGAAGTTATGGTGGGTCAGTGGTAGAGGCGCGCGCGGCGCGACAATATATTGTCAGTGGCGATTTTGGATCGCGCAGGGGATGTCGTGGTGGCGCTTCTAAGGAACTCGCGTAAAACGGAGCGCGGCGCGGGCCAGTTCCTGGTCCGTTTGGCGGTGCGCGCCGCACCCTTTGCGCTTCTAAGGAACTTCGCGCAAAACGGAGTGCGGCGCGGGCCAGTTCCTGGTCCGTTTGGCGGTGCGCGCCGCACCCTTTGCGCTTCCTTCCGGTCGCGGCTCGGAAGAATCGGGATCGGAAAGGAAGAATCGGGAGCGGAAAGAAGAATCGGGAGCGGAAGGAAGAATCGGGGTCGGAAAGGAAGAATCGGGAGCGGAAAGGAAGAATCGGGATCGGAAAGAAGAATCGGGAGCGGAAAGAAGAATCGGGATCGAAAGAAGAATCGGGAGCGGAAAAAGGTGGAGTGCTTCGTCAGTGCGCACAGAGGATTGTTCCGCGGCATTCGCCCAGGCCGATGCGGCGGAATCCGGGGGCTTCGCAGTGGCCACGCAGGATGACTTCGTCGCCATCTTCCAGATAGCGGCGACGCTCGCCTGTGGGCAGCTCGATGGATTCGCTGATTTCGAGCAGACAGCCGCGATTTTGCTTTTCGGGGCCGGAGACAGTTCCACTGCCTATCAGGTCGCCGGGGCGCAGGGGGCAGCCGTTCGAAGTGTGATGGGCGATCATTTGGGCGAGCGTCCAGTACATGGAAGAAAAATCGCCGCTGCTCACGCGCACGGGGTCCTGCATCTTGGCCGAGCGGAGCCAGACTTCCAGCGTGATGCGGAAGGTGCCGCTGGTGGAGGAAAGATAGGGCAGCGGGGATGGATCAGCTTCCGGGCGCGGTGGTGTGGCGCTGCGGAATGGTTCCAGCGCATCGATGGTGACGACGAACGGAGAAATGGATGTCGCGAAATTCTTGCCGAGAAAAGGGCCCAGCGGCTGGTACTCCCAGCTCTGGATATCGCGGGCCGACCAATCGTTGAGCAGGCAGACTCCGAAGAGATGATCTTCGGCGCTCGCGATTGGGATCGGCTCACCGATTGCGTTGCCCGGACCCAGAAACGCGCCGAGTTCCACTTCGTAGTCGAGCAAACGGCAGGGCGCGTAGGTCGGCGGCGCTTCCGGATTCGGCTTGATTTGTCCGCTGGGACGGCGGACCGGGGTGCCGCTGACGACCACCGAAGAAGCGCGGCCGTGGTAGGCGATGGGAATCCATTTGTAG
>JBEKJJ010000046.1:0-38607 GCA_050011295.1 Bryobacteraceae bacterium | reverse complement strand
ACCAGCCACCAGTCACCAGCAACCAGCCACCAGCCACCAGTCAGCCAAGCTACCATCATGAGATGCTCGCGAACTCAGCGCTACCCGCCTTACTCCTGTCCCTAGCCGCCGCAGCCGCGCAAACGATCCCTACGCCCGAATCCGTGTTGGGCCACAAACCCGGCGATGATTTCTACCTTGCTAATTACGACGA
Organism: Bryobacteraceae bacterium; assembly: GCA_050011295.1. Taxonomy (GTDB): domain Bacteria; phylum Acidobacteriota; class Terriglobia; order Bryobacterales; family Bryobacteraceae; genus Palsa-89. The sequence goes on along the minus strand of JBEKJJ010000046.1, from coordinate 38,414 downwards.
GTCGCGCGATTACTTCCGCAAGCTCGCGGCTGTTTCGGATCGCATCAAGCTAATCTCGGTCGGCAAGACCACGCGCGGCCTGGACTGGGAGATCGCCATCATTTCTTCGCCTCAAAATCTGGCTCAGCTTGACAAGTACAAGGACATTTCGCGGCGTCTGGCGGAGGGTCGCGGTCTCTCGGACGAACAGGCGAAAGAGCTGGCGCGTGAGGGCAAGGCCATTGTGCACATCGATGGCGGATTGCACTCCACCGAAGTTGCCGGAGCTCAGCAATCCATTCTCCTGGCCTATAAACTGGTGGCGACCCAGGGCGACCCTACCGTGGATGCGATTCTTGCGAACGTCATCCTGATGCTATGGCCGACGCTGAATCCGGATGGACAGAACGAAGTAGTGGCGTGGTATCGCAAAAACGTGGGAACGCCTTACGAGGTGAGTCCGCTGCCGGATTTGTATCAAGAATATGTTGGGCACGACAACAATCGCGACGGCTACATGAACAACATGCTGGAATCGCGCGATGTAACGCGTACCGAAATCGAATGGGACCCAGTTATTTTCTACTGCCATCATCAGTCGGCGCCGTTTCCCACGCGCATCTTCATTCCACCATTCACCGAGCCCATCTCTTCGAACATCAATCCACTGATGGCGCGCTGGCTGAATGTACTCGGTATCAACATGGCAGCTTATCTGGACGAACACCAGATGCCGGGCGCGGTGCATCGCGTGGGCTTCGACAATTGGTATCCGGGCTTCCTCGACTTTACGCACATTTTCCGAAACAGCATTTCGTTTTTCACCGAGACTGCGCTCTACCGCTACGCGACACCGCATTTTTATACGGTCGACGAATTCCCGAAGGACCGCCAGCAACTGATGTCGGAAGTCTTTTACAGCAGCCCCTGGAAGGGCGGCTGGTGGCGTTTGGCGGATGCGGTGCGCTATATGGAAGGCGCGTCCATGGCGGTGCTGGATACGGCGGCGAAGTATCGCGAGAACTTGCTTTATAACCGGTACCAAGCCGCGCGCGACAATATGGAACGGTTCCGCAAAGAGCCGCCCTTCGCCTATGTGATCCCGCGCGAGCAGCGCGATCTTCCCACCGCCGCAACATTGGTGGAAAAGCTGCTGATCAACGGAATTGAAGTGCATGAGGCCCAGCAGCCGTTTGTGGCCAACAGCCGCGAGTACCGGGGCGCTTGGGTGATTTTAATGGACCAGCCATTTTCGCCGCTGGTGAAGGAATTGTTCGAGACGCAGCAGTATCCCGATTTGCGCCAGTCTCCAAACGGGCCGCCCATCCGGCCCTACGATGTGGCGGGTTGGACGCTGCCGATGCAAATGGGCGTAGAGACCGCGGTGGTGTCGGAGCCGCTGAGTGATAGCCAGCGCGCGGCGCTGAGGCGCATCGATCATGTTACGCCTCCGGAAGCCAAGATCGAGGGTGCGGGGTCGGTGTACGTCTTGAGTCACCAGCCCAACGCCAGCTTCGCTGCGGTCAACGAAGTTCTCTCGAAAGGCGGGCTGGTGAGTTTTTCCAAAACTGAAATTACGACGTCCCAAGGTTCCGAGGCTGGCGCGATTATCGTTTCCGGGTTGGATCGCGAGCGCATGAATGAGATCGCGCGCAAGCATTCGGTCAATGCGTTGGCGATCGCGAAGGCGCCGCAGGACGCGATTACTACCAAGAAACCGCGCGTTGGCCTGTATCGCTCCTGGACTGGGAACATCGACGAGGGCTGGACGCGCTGGATTCTCGAAAATTACGGTTTCGCGCCGGTGACGCTGCGCAATGGCGATATTCAAGCCGGGCACTTGCGCGACCGGTTGGACGCGATCATCATCCCCGATGCCAGCGCAAAGCAGATCATGAATGGTTTTGCTCCTGGAACCATTTCGGGCGAATACGCGGGCGGCGTGGGCGAAGCGGGCGCGGAGGCGCTACGGGTGTTTGTTCGCGCCGGTGGCACGCTAATCGCCTTTAACAATGCCTCGCTGATGGCCATCCAGAGTTTGGGCCTTCCGGTTAGCAACATTCTGGAAGGATCGAATGACGATCAGTTTTATTGCTCGGGTTCGCTATTGCGAGTGGAGCTGCGCGAGGTGAATCATCCCTCGGTTTGGGGGATGCCCCGCGAGCCGATCGTCATGTTTGAGCGCGGGCCGGTGTTTGAGACCAAGAGTGGATTCCGCGGAACGATTCTGGCCACCTATCCAAAGGAACGAAATCCGCTGGCCAGCGGCTATCTGTTGCATCCGGAGCGAATCCAGGGGAAGGCGGCCGCGCTAGAAGTTTTCTACGGCGATGGGCGCGTCTACCTGTTTGGATTTCGTCCGCAGTGGCGTGGGCAATCGCATGGCACATACAAGCTGGTATTCAACGCGATTTACGATTCGCCGAGCGCATCGAAACCCACGGCGTATCAACGGCCGGCTGAGCCGGCCAATGCGACGCTTGAAAGCTGGCGCGCGGCCACTGCCAAAGTGCACGGCGATCTGGCAGCGCTGCTGGCTGACAACCGGGCGTTCTTTGCGGCTCGCGGACCAGCCGCGGTGGATGCGCGCGCTAAGCTGGGCGCTGCTGTGGATCAATTCGAGAAGGAGCGGATCGCCGAAGTAGATGATGCCGGCGCCGGATTGGACGATGCCGCGCGCAGGAAATCCGCCGAGTATGTCCGCGAGTTGCGGCGCTTAGCGACGGATCTCCGGAGTAAAGAGTTCGAAAGCTCGGTTGATGCGGATGCTTTAGCCGAGCGGTACCGGCTGCCGGCCATTGAGCAAGAGATTACCGTGCCTGCCGCGAAACCCAAGTGAACTTATGGCCGGGGCTTCGCGGCGTCGCGATCCTGCATGGCTTTGAGATAAGAACCATCTTTTTCGATCAGCGGCAGCAACGCCCGCTTATCGCTTTGATACTTTTCCGCGATCGCTACCACTTCCGCGTAGCGCTCCTTCGGAGCTACCGTGACTCCGTCCTCGTCGGCGACCACGTAATCGCCCGGCCGGACCTCGATGCTGCCGCATTGAATGGGAACATTCGTGGCGTCGATACGATAATGCCCGCCCGCCGAACCTGGTACGGTACCTCGGGCGAAGGTGGGAAACTGAAGGCGTTTCAAATCGCTGAGATCGCGCACCGCGCCGTCCACAACGAAACCCGCCAAATGCCGCGCTTTGGCAAGAGCCGCGAAAGTGGATCCAAAAACTGCAAACGCCTTGTCATCGTCCAGGGCCGCAACTATGACGGAACCTGCGGGCGATCCTTCGATCAGCTTGATCGCGATCAAGCCCGCTTCCATGCCCGACGCCTTTTCGTCACGCACCAGGCGCATCGTGACCGCTGGCCCGATGAACCCGCTGCCTGCCAGCAGATGGATGTCGTTGGTCATATGCGCCCGATGACCAGTGATCTGCTCCACTGCCTCCGACACAGCGGAACTCGACAAGTCGACGCCTTTCAGGCTGAGCGCAAGAAGGAAAATCATCAATTTCATTTTGTCCTACCTTTCCGGTTCGTTCTCCCAGATGAAAACTTCTTCCACGTTCTTTTCAAACGCGCGCGCAATCCGGAAAGCCAGCGGGAGCGCCGGATCATATTTGCCGTTCTCCACTGCAATAATGGCCTGACGAGACACACCGATCAAAGCCGCCAACTGCGCCTGCGTCCAATCCTTTTCAGCCCGCAGCACTCGCATGCGGTTTTTCATTTGTAGTGGCTCACAGCGATGAAGTAGCCGATGGCATAGAAGATGACCATGAAAGCCCAGACCAGTCCCATGTTGAGTGGGCCGACTGCGTGAGCCTTCTGGAGAAAGCCAAACACGAAGACCGCCACGCCAGTGGATAGAAAAGCTAGCGTGACCGCTTCGAAATGGATCCGCTTCTGGAATTCATCAAGCTTCCGAATTCCTCGCAGAACCATTGCGATGAGCACAATGTTCCCCGGCAATGGCAGCAGCGCGACTACAATTCGGGCTGTCGCCGGGAGTTCCATATGCCCGAGCGCCCACCAGGCGCTGATATCGATAGCGGTCGCCACAAGAAGCGTAATCAAGAACACTAAACGGACCGCCAAGAACTCCATAGATAACTAAAAGTAATCTATAGATTACTTTTTGTCAAGTACAATGTCTTATTTTTGCTGTGCGGCCCACACTTCATTGAGCAGTTTCTGATACTCCGGGTCGTTGAGTCGCTCGAATGAACGCACGAAGGTTCCGTGGAACACGCGGCGGGCCAGGCGCCGGTCTTCCGAGTCGTCCTTCACGTTGGCACGGCGGGAAAGGTCGGATAGACGGTCCCGCAGTTCTGTCAGGCTGTCGCTGCGCTTGTCCGGGCTCCCGAGGCCCTTTTCCAGGGTCTTGACTTCGCCAATCATTTGTTCCTCACGCTGCTCCAGGAAGCGCTCCTTCTTGAAGGTCGCCTGGACGTCTTTCTGGCGCTCCCATTCGGCGGCGCGCGCGGCGTATCCGGTCACATCATGCAGGCCGTCAAAATCTGCGACCAATGCCTTAAGTTCGCTCGGCTGCGCGGAGGCTTCCGCGACGCGAGCGGCGAATATCTTATCCAGCAGCGCCTCATCGCGCGGCCGCAAGCCGGACTTCATGGCCTGGACCTCCAGCCATTCAATTGCGTCGCCGGCGAGATTGGACGGGAGCCAGTCATGCGTGCCCTCAAAGATCATCAGGCGATGTGGCGAGTTCAGAGCGCGATCCAGCCGGCGCATCTCCAGGTTATTGAAGTCCTCAGTTCCTGCCGTAGCGAAGATCACGAAAGGCACGGATTTGCGAGGTTGGGCGTCCGGAAAACCAGCGCTACACGCGATCACACCGGCGATCTTGCCGCCGCTGTTCAACGCCACTTGCATCGCGACGCGGGATCCTCCGGAAAGGCCCGCAGTATAAACGCGCTTCCGGTCCACCGAGAACCGGGCGGTCACGTCGGTGGGCATACTTCGGATGGCCGCCTCGCTATCCGGCCAATCGCCATTGCGCGAATTGTTTGAGCCTGCCAAGATGTAGCCATATTTTTCCGCGGCTTCCCGGAGGCGTTCCAGTGGACCACGTCCGCGCGCCATGGGAGAGAAAGCAAAGATTACGGGCCGGGCCAGGACCGGTCCTTCGAATAATTCGAAGGCAAATACAGCGCATAGCTCTGCGACGGGTCCGCCGCGCATTTCACGTCGTTGATGATCCGGCCGGGCGCAGGATCCTCGGCGTAGAGGGCAACTGTTACTACCGCGGTGAGCAAAACGGCACGTATGGAGACTATTTACTCAAAAGCTTCTTCCAGCGTTCCCAGGCGTCGGCTCGCGCTTTGCGATTGGCTTCCGATCCGCTCGGATCTTCGCCCGCGCGCATGAAACCGTGTCCCGCGCCCGCGTAAGTCTCCGGTTCAAAAACTTTGCCTGCGGCTTTCATCGCGGCTACAGTGTCTGGAATGGTGGCGCCGATGCGCGCGTCGTTTTCAGCGTAGAAACCGTATACCGGAGCTTTGATTCGCGCCATATCGTCCTTCGTGGGAGGGCCGCCGTAAAAAACGAACGCCGCAGCCAGGTCCGCGCGATTGGTGGCGACACGGAAACTCTGGCTTCCGCCCCAGCAGAATCCGGCGACGAACAATTTACCGCTAGCGGCTGGCAGATGGATGCCGTAATCGGCCACGGCGTTGAGATCGGCGGTGATTTGATCCGGACTGAGCTTGCCGATGGCTGGCCCTACGCCGCCTGCCGGAAAGTCGGGCGTGCGCCCGCCGTTGGGCGCCATGCCGGAAAGAAGATCGGGCGCCACCGCGATGTAGCCCGCGGCAGCTACCTGGTCGGCGAGATCCTGCACCCAATCCGTCATTCCGAAGATTTCGTGGATCACCAGCACCACTGGTGTCTTGGCCTTCGATTCGGGATAGACGACGAATGTCTCGACCGACCGGCCGTCATGTTTCACCGTGACCCATTCGCGGTGGCGCGGGGATTTCTCGAGTGTGGCGCGGGCCCAATCCTGGGCGGAGAGGAGTGAGGCTGCGAGGGCGAAGAGCAGAAGGACGCGTGTCATTCCAACTATTGTAGCCGTGGTGCAGCGGACGATTACGGGTGATGTGGTTCGTACGCACAGAACGGGTCGGACGCTAGCGGGTTGCCCGTGGCCTCAAAGGCGCGGGCGCGCGATCCGCCACATAGGGCGTGGTATTCACAATATCCGCAACGTCCCTCGAACTGCGTGGGATCGTGCAGCGATTGGAACACCGGCGCGTTGCGGTAGATATCGACCAGGCGGTCCTTCAGAACATTTCCCGTGACTAGCGGGAGGAATCCGGCCGGGCATATATCGCCGGTATTGGAGACGAACATGATGCCGTGCCCATCGCGGATTCCAAAACCACGGTATGCCGGGCTGCGCTTGATCTGGTCGCCGGTCAGGCCTTCGCCACGCATCCGTTCCAGCGCGACGCGCCGATAAGAGGGCGCTTCGGTAGTAGCCACAGTGAAGGGAGCTTCTCGGGAAGTCTGGTGGATCCAACCCATCAGCTTCTCACCGTCTTCGGGTGACAGAGGTTGCAATACCTTGCCGCGGCCGACGGATATCAGGAAGAACAAGCTCCAACGCGAGACCGCGAATGGCTTCAGCAGTTCATAAATGGCGGGCACGTCGTCGACGGTTTCGGCAGCGGCCAGCGTATTCACCTGCAGCGGCATCTCCAGTTCCTGGGCCCAGCGAATGGCTTGCATCGTACGATCGAAGGTGCCGGGAACACCGCGTATGGAATCGTGCCGTTGGGCCGTGGAACCATCCAGGCTGAGCCCGAGGCCTTCGACGGAATGTTTCTTCAACTTCGACAGCACTTCGCGCGTGAGTGCGGGCGTCGCGGCCGGAGTGATGGAAACTCCTATACCCAGCTTGCGCGCCTCATCGATCAATTCGTAGAGGTCGGCACGCTGGAGCGGGTCGCCTCCCGTCAGAATCAATTGCGGCAATGGATCGCCGAATTCCAGGATCTGGTGGAGAAGCGCTACGCCTTCGTCGAAGCCTAGCTCCTGGGGATGGGGCTGTGGAACGGCCGTAGCGCGGCAATGGCGGCAAGCGAGGGCGCAGGCCTGGGTCATTTCCCAATAAATGTTGAGCGGCGTGCGCGAATAATCGCGAGGCTTGCCGTGCGAGGAAGTGCCGTGATGCAGCGATCCGGTCATATGCTGGAAAGCTGAGCAATCCTGAGGCCACTGGCCATTTTTCAGTGACTTAGCGATCAACAGCGGCGCTCGTGGTATCGCTTCCTTCCGGTCGCGGCTCGGCTACACCCGTCAGGCGCCCCGGTTCAGGAGTTGGTCCAGCTCGGAGGCTGGGCACCGAATGCCCACAAAGAACGACCCAAACAGGGCATACACCGCGCTGACTTCGTCGAAGCGCATTTCGTAAATTAGCTTCTTGAAGACCAGCGGGTCGTCTGCAAACAGATCCACGCCCCACTCCCAGTCGTCGAAGCCGATGGAGCCCGAGATAATCTGCTTCACTTCTCCGGCATAGCGGCGGCCGATCATGCCATGTTCATGCATCTGCCGCTGGCGCTCCGCCATGGGCAGTTGGTACCAGTTCTTCTCCTCACCGCGCTTCCGGTCCATGGGGTAAAAGCAGATGTATTTGTGAGGCGGAATGTCGGGGAACAGGCGCGGACGCATGGCTTCGCGCGACCGGTTGAGGACTTCCTCAATCTCGGCAGTCCATTCGGGCGAAAAGGGCGCAATGCCGCGCGCTGCTAGCGCACTGTATGTTTTTAAGCTGGATTCGTATAGGCCCAGTTCTACTACAGAGAGATAGGAGTTGGTCGGCTCCAGATAATCCGACAACCGGAGTTGCGCAAGGCGGCGCTCCACCTGGCCCAACTCGTCGAAGGATGGCCGGAAGTGAACCAGGATTAAGTCGCCCTTGTGGCCGAGCAGGGAAAAGAGGGCGCTTTGCCCGGAGGGGTTTCGCTCCATTTCGGCTAGAGCAGCAGCGGCTTCGCCGAGAATTTCCGAGCGTTGGGCGACGGGAACAGCTTTCCAGGCGGTCCAGCGGACGCGCATCATCTGATGCAGCACGCTGGCCCCTTCCACGGTGAGGGGGACGGCAGGCAGGTTTTCGACGGCTGTGTCCGGCGGAGCATTGCTGGTGGATAGCATTCTGGATTTCCCTATAGTTTATTTTGGCACGGCTGCGATTTTTTTCCTCCGCCGTGCACTCATACGCATGAAACCTTTCATGTCCGGTATTTTGGCATTGTTTTTATTGGGTGCTACCTCCGTCTCATTCGCGGAAGAGAAAAAGAGCGAGGGTAGCAAGTCCCATTCGAAGTCCAGTCATCAACGCAAAGCGAGCTCTAGCCATCACCGCAGTAGTGCCGCAAAGAGTAACGTACCGAAAAACCCATAACGCCCAGGTTCCATCGAGGGAGCGGGCTGAGAGCGTTGCCTTCAGCCCGTTTCATGCTCGCGAAGTCGCCCGTCACTAGTCGCCTTTCTTCGACCACGGTGGCACTACTCCGTTGGTGCGCGCATAGGCGATGGATTGTCCCAGGTGCTCGTGCATGTGATTGGCGATCAGGAATAGCACCCCTTCGTAAGTAGTGTCTTGCCCGAACAACTTGACCGGTTTTTCCAGATCGGCATCGGACATGTTCGTAACCACTTGCCGCATGTGCTCGAAGGAGCCCTTCAGTGCTTCAATTATCTTGGCTTTGTCGGTTTCCTTGGCTATCGCCGGGCTAAACGTGGCGGGTGGCTTGACGCCGATGAAGTTCGGCAGGAAATAATTGGCGCTGGCGATGTGCGTAAAAACCTCGGCCACCGAGCGGACGCCATCCGCCGGTTTCCAACTATATTTCTCTTGCGGCATGGCTTCCGCCAAGCCGACTACTTTACTTTGAACATCGTCTAACTGCTTCAGGAACAGGCCGCGGAATCCGGGTACTTTGGAGGGCGCCGGTTGCGCCGTGAGGGTGACGGCGGCACAGGCGAAAACGAGAGGCAAGAGCAATCGGTTGTGGAGTTTCATTCCTCCTTTGTACCACCCCTTGTCCACTTGCCCTTTAGTTCAGTACCGTGCAGTACCCCGGTTGGGTTACAATTCCACGACGGCTACGGCATCATTGGGCTCAAGTGGATGGGCCGATCGGAGGAAGAATAATGAAGCGGGCAAGCTCAAGGAACGGGTTAGCGGGTAACCGCTCCATCCACGCCGACTGGGAAATCAGGTTCCTGGAATACCGTCTGGAAGTGGTCGGGTCCTGGCCGGATTCCGCCCGCAAGCTTGCGACGCTCGAAGCTATCGTGCTCAGGCTGGATTCCGTCCGGAGCGCTGGATAGTCAGCAGCGGCGCATAATGTTTTCCTCCCGGCTGGACTGGGCCATTGATCCAAACCCGCTGACGCGGTTGCTTCACGAGAAGCGATCCGCTGGCGCCGAGATTGTGGATCTCACCGAATCGAACCCCACTGCCGCCGGATTTTCATATCGCTCGGAGCGGGTACTTGCGGCTCTCGCTGATCCACGGTCGATGCGCTATGAACCCGCGCCCGCTGGAATCATTGCGGCGCGCTCGGCCGTCTCCGAGTATTACTCCAATCGCATTCCGGTGGAACGGATACTGCTCACCGCCAGCACCAGCGAAGCCTACGGATTTCTCTTTAAGTTGCTGGCTGACCCGGGCGATGAGGTGTTGACGCCGCGGCCTTCCTACCCGCTTTTCGATTTCCTGGCAGCCCTGGATTCCGTACGCGTAGTTCAATATCCGCTGGTTTATGAGGCAGGCTGGGCCATCGATTTCCAGGCGATCGCCGCGCGGATCAGCCCTCGGACGCGCGCCATCGTGATCGTAAATCCTAATAATCCGACCGGTTCGTTTTTGAAGAAAGCCGAACTATCCCAGTTGATCGCGCTTTGCCGCACGCACGGCCTGGCGATCATCTCAGACGAAGTTTTCTCCGATTACGCCTTTGAGGACAATCCGGCGCGGATGCGATGGCTGATTGAGGTGGAGGATGTCCTCACGTTTTCAATGAGCGGGCTATCGAAGGTGTCCGGCCTGCCGCAAATGAAACTGGGCTGGATTGTGGCCAGCGGCCCCGAGTCGCTACGCCAGCAGGCCTTCGATCGACTGGAGCTCATCGCCGATACTTATCTATCGGTTGGCACGCCGGTACAATGGGCCGCGGCCTCGCTGCTGGCTTCGCGCGTGGAGATGCAAACTCAGATTCTGGCGAGAGCGCGCGCGAATCTGGCGCTCTTGCGCAGTAAGATTGGACCCGGTTCTCCCTGGCAGGTTTTGGATGTCGAGGGTGGCTGGTGCGCGGTGATTCAAGCGCCGCGGATTCACTCGGAAGAGGAGTGGGTATTGACGCTGCTCCGCGAGGAGAATGTGCTGGTGCAACCAGGTTTCTTCTATGATTTTGAGAGCGAAGCTTTTCTGGTGCTTAGCCTGCTGACGCCATCTGAGACGTTCGGGGAGGGCATCCAGCGGATATTGGGGCGCGCGTAGGATAAGCCTCCGGCTTGTCCATTTGGCAAGCCGGAGGCTTGCCCCACGCTGATCCTGTAGTTGGCTAGATCCATCAGCTTTTGGCAACATCCGCTGATGGAAATGCTGATGTCGCGCAGCGAGGTCCCTTGGAACCGGAGCCGGGGAGCTTGCCGGTGTTCCGGACAGCGCACATCGCGCAGCTTCTCCTCAGTAGCCTGCTTGAACCGTTCGACGGATGATCGGTCGAAGTCCGTGAGCACCAAGAACATTCTAACACGGGATTGTTGCAAACAAAAAACTAGTGTTGTGTATACAGGCTCATGTACCGCTCCGGATCGAGAGGCGGTACGCCGGCGAGGCCCAAGTTCTCCCGGACATGCGCCAAGTTGCTCATCCCCACCAACGCTACGGCGATTCCCGGCGTGGAGCGGACGAATTGAATGGCGCGCTGCGCGTCAGTCTGAGCGCCCGGTAATTGGGTTCGGATCTCTTCCGGGAGGTTTCGGGAAAGCCGGGCTTGATAAAGGCTGGCGCTGGCCACTACCGAAATTCCTAGCCGCGCGGCAAGCTCCAGCACGTTTTCTCCGTTTATACGATTGGCAAAGGCCTCCGGCATTGCCAAGTTAAAAGGGAGCTGGATCAATCGGAAATGATGTGCTTCGCCCGCGATTTCTCGGGCTATGGCGGCCAGTTTTTCGAGCGGCAGAGCCTCCCGGGATGGCTCGCGATGCCGATAGCCTTGCCATGTGGCTGTTCCGTAGTAATGAATGCGCCCATCGACCACGGCGCTCTCGAGATATTCGAAGGCCGGCCTGACGCGCCCCAGGAATTCGGTCTGGCTGATGTAGGCCAGTTGGGTTTCCGGGTTGTGAAGGTAAAGAACGTCGATCGCGTCCAGCCCCAGGTTCCCTCGGCTGCGGTCCAGTTGGTCGCGGAGAAAAGCCGGCGCCATGGAATGCATGCCTCCCACGACATCGTTGGGGCTCAGGATCCCTGCGGGTACAGCATCCGGCACCAGATAGCCCGCCTTGGTCGAGATGACGACCTCCTCTCGATGGACTTCACGGGCCTCCACCGCCTGCCGCAGCGCTGTGCCAATGGAACGCTCAGAGCGCTGGTTGCGATAATTTAGCGAGGTATCGATGAAGTTAACGCCGGCAGCCAGGGCGCCCCGCACGGCCTCCGTGTAGGAGCTGTCCGTGGCGGCGTCCATTTCGCCAAGGTATGTCCCGATGCCGATGCTTGAAACCGTAAGTCCTTGGATCTCCCGGTAGAACCCGGCCGATGTCAGCGCAGAAAAGCGGGAAGCGAAGCGAAGGGTGGCAGCGGAGTCAGCAAGGTGGGGAAGCACCCCTTGATAGTACCTGGGCTCACAGTGGCCCACCCCCAAACATTTCTCCCAAATGGGGTGAAATGGGGGCTTGACAAGAGAATTGGCGCGCTTAGAATGGGTTTAATCTCTACTATGCAGCCCTGCGATCACGGTCGTACCGAGATTCTGGCGAGGCGCGACGGGGTGGATTACGTTCGATGCCTGGATTGTGACCAGGTATTTGAAGCCGAAGACCTCGAAGCCGTCCCCACGTTAGAAGAGGACGACCAACCCGCCGCCTGAGCGAACTCGATATCATTCTCGAAGAAGCTTCTCCTCGACTGAGAACTTTCTCGCGCGAATAGTACAAGATTCCTATGCAAAGGTTCCACTTACAATTGATGCTAAAGAATCAGGCCGTGCTCGCAAAGAACCTGCGATGCTATAGGTGATGGAGCCACTTCGCATAGTCGCGATCGGCGGGGGCACGGGGCTTTCAACGCTCCTGCACGGGCTGAAACGCTACGCCAAGGATCCTCAAGAAGCTGAGATCACCGCTGTTGTCACGGTGAGTGATGACGGCGGAAGTTCCGGACGTTTGCGCCGTGAATTCGAAGTGCTGCCGCCCGGCGATATCCGAAACTGCATGGTGGCGCTCTCCGAAGATGAAGGCTCGCTGTCTAAACTGTTCCAGTACCGGTTTGCAGCGGGCAAAGGCCTCAAGGGGCACAGCTTCGGAAACTTGTTCCTCACGGCGCTCACCAACCTGACGGGAGATTTCGCGCAGGCCGTCAAGGTATCGTCCGAAGTTCTGGCCAGCCTGGGCCGCATTTATCCCGCCACGCAGGCGAACGTGATTCTGGAAGCTGAACTCGAGAATGGGCGCATTGTGACCGGCGAGAGCAAGATCAGCAAGAGCCGGTCTCCCATCAAACGGGTGCGGTTGTTGCCTCGCGTGTGCAAACCGCTGCCTGAGACACTGGAAGCCATTGAACGCGCGGATCTCATCACCTTCGGGCCAGGATCGCTGTTCACCAGCGTGATTCCGAACGTGTTAGTGCAGGGTATTCCGCAAGCGATCCGCCGCAGCCGCGCGCTGAAAGCCTATTTCGTGAACCTGATGTGGCAGCCGGGCGAGACCATCGGCTTCCGCGCTTCCGATCACGTGGCAGCGCTCAATCGTCACGCGGGCGGCGACTTGATCGACGTGGCGGTGGTGAATACCAGAGGTATCTCGGTCCGCCAGAGGCGGAAATACGAGGCCCAAGAGGCTCAATCCGTTATGAACGATGTGGACCGGTTGTCGGCGATGGGCCTGCAGGTTGTGGCGGCCGATCTCTTGGCTGAAGGTGAGATAGTGCGGCATGATTCCCGCGTGGCTGGAGAGATCGCGATGGAGTTGGCGCGGCGCGGCCGGGCCAACCGGCGCAAAGTTCGCGTTCTTGGGGAAAAATAAAAGAGGGGAAGAAATAACTGGGACGAGCAACGAAACCGCCTGTCAACGTGGTTGTCAATAACGTGGTCGTCAATGTGGTTATATTGGCGGCCGGCCTCGGCACGCGGATGAAGTCCAAACATGCGAAAGTGCTGCACCGAGCCGGTGGACTTACGCTGATCGAGCACGTGGTCGACACTGCCTCAGGTATTACCGCGCCTGAGCACATTACGGTAGTGGTTGGGCATCAAGGCGAGGAAGTAAAGAAGCGCCTTGCGTCCACGGGTGTTAGTTTCGTCGAACAATCGGAACAAAAAGGCACGGGGCACGCCGTGATGGCTTGCCGCACCGCGCTTGAATCCGATCCCGGCTTGGTGGTGGTGCTCTACGGCGATTGCCCGCTGCTCTCCGAAGCGACGCTGCGGGAGTTGGTGGATCGACAGGCTTCAGCCGACGCAGCCGTTACATTGATCACTACGCGCCTCGAAGATCCAACCGGCTACGGCCGCATTCTATTTGGGAAACGGGGCGAGGTAGCAGCCATTGTGGAGCAGAAAGCTGCGACCGAAGAACAGCTCGCCATCCAGTTGATCAACCCCGGTATTTATTGTTTTCGTGCTGAATTGCTGTGGAAGCACATTGGCGAAATCCGGCCCGACAATCCCGTCCACGAATACTATTTGACTGACATGGTGGAGATTCTGAACAAGGCCGGCCACACTGCCGCGGCCTTCGAGGTTCCCGATGCCGCAGAACTGTTGGGAATCAACACCCGCGTGGAGCTGGCTGCGGCCGACAAGATTTTTCGCGATCGCAAGGTGCGCGAATTGATGCTGGACGGCGTGACCATCGAGAGACCGGAAACGGTGACCGTCGATGGGCAGGTGCGGATCGGCGAGGATTCCGTCGTTGAACCCTTCGCGCGGATTTTGGGGCGAACCACGATCGGTGCGGACTGCAGGGTTGGCGCCGGTTCCATCGTCGAGAATTCAGAATTGGCAGACGGCGTTCATATCGCGCCATTCACGTTCATCGTGGATTCGCGGATCCAGGCCGGCGCGCAGATCGGACCTTTTTCCCGGTTGCGTCCGGGCAATCGTATCGGCGCGGGGGCGCATATCGGAAACTTCGTGGAGCTCAAGAATACCCAGCTTGGCGATGGTGCCAAAGCCAGTCACCTGGCATATTTGGGCGACTCTGAAATCGGCGAAGAAGTAAACATCGGCGCGGGCACCATCACCTGCAATTACGACGGCATGAAGAAGCATCGGACGCGTATCGGCAAAAAGGCATTCGTGGGAAGCAACTCTACGTTGGTGGCACCCATCGAGATCGGCGAGGGCAGCTACATCGGCGCGGGGTCGGTAATCACCAGGCCGGTGCCGGCGGATGCACTGGCGCTGGGCCGGGCGCAGCAAGTGATTAAAGAAGGTTGGGCGGCCAAGAAAAAGAAGAACCAGAGTTAGCACTACTTCTTGTCCGGCGGTTTCTGCCGCACCACGATCAATCGAGCCACATCGCCATCATCGGAGTTGACGAATCCGATGGTCACTTTCACCTTCACATGTAGCTTGCCCTCAATGCGCGTGTCGGCGTTGATCAGGAAGACGCGTTTCTCCGCCGGCTTTCCGAGGATGCTTCGCGAGACCGTGATCTTGGTAGTGGAGAGTTCCAGGATGGAGCCGGAGAAAGTCTCGTCATACTTGGGTTCGGTCTTGGGACTGTCGGGCTTCGACAATTCCCGATCCTGCGTCCACGCTGGGAGTGTTGGCCAGGCCCCCGCGAGAATCAGAAATGTTCCCAGACCAAGCCGCACACTTGAATCATAAACCAAGCGCGGTGATCAATGATTGACGCGGGAATTAAACTTGCTTCATTCGTCTCACAACACGTCTTACAACACCAGGATGGGGTGGTAAAGATGCGGGAGCCGGGCTTCGCCAATGGCCACCAAGTCGCCTTCCTGGCTGATGGCCTTTACATATTTTGACGCTGGCGTTTGAAGGAACGGTGAAAGCCGGAAGTCCTTGCCTTGGCGGATCTGGCCAACAGTGAGAACGTCCACAGCGGCACTGGAGAATTGGGGCAGCAAGCGCGCGGCCGGAATCAGGGCGTCTAGCAGGCGGCCGGCTTCGGAAAGCTTCGCCAGGTCGTCGAGTGTGTGGGCTTGGTCTTGGGTAAACTCGCCGGATGCGGTACGCCGGAGTGATTCCAGGAACGCCCCGCAGTGAAGCTGCTGGCCAATGTCGTGGGCGATGCCGCGCAGGTAGGTCCCGGCGGAACAGTGCACCCGGATCTGTGCGGAAGCACCGTCGAAATCATCCAGATTCAGTTCGAACACCCGCACTTCCACCGGCGCCAAATCTACTGGAATGTTCTTGCGTGCCAGCTTGTAGGCCGGCGTGCCTGCGATTTTCTTAGCGGAAAATGGCGGTGGGGTCTGCAGGAAAGTCCCGCGGAATTGGTTTAGTGCGGTTTCCAGCTCTTCGCGCGAGAAGTTAGGCTCGACGGGTTGAGAAACCGGCGTGCCCTCGCGATCATAGGTGTCGGTGGCCCACCCAAAGCGGACGCGGGCAGCGTATTTCTTTTCGGCCGGCGAAAAGAACTGCGCGAGGCGCGTGGCCCGGCCAATCAGCAGCGGCAGGACGCCGGTAGCCATCGGATCAAGCGTGCCTAAGTGGCCGATCTTGCGCGTGCCGGAGAGCCTGCGGAGCCGGTTGACAACGTCGTGCGAAGTCATTCCCTCGGGCTTGTCGACGATGATGGCGCCATCCACGCCCTTACTGTAACAGGAGCCGCGAGTCGGTTCCCCGCTGGGCGCATCCGAGGCATCAATGTCCCTAATTTGGGTCGGATTGCGCTTGTATCACTGAGGGGCCGAAAAGAGAGTGAAGGGCTGTCGGCTAATATTCCTCACGCCTTTGAAGGAAAACATGGGCAATTGCCGTTTTATATCTTGACAAGCCCGAACGAGTTGATATTAAATGAATTCCTCACGTGCGTAACAAGGGTCAAGGTCTGATTGTAAGCACGGTCATCGCCGCCGGCCTGCTGCTACGGCCAGCAGCTTCGGTTCCGCCTGAGCAAAATGAGCCAGCCGGTGCCGCGGGGGTGGCAACTCCGTCGACCGCCCCGGCCGCCGCTGGCGAAGGTCCATGGATCGCGTCGTGCAATTATTGGGCTCCGGCCAGGCTGCCTGGTAACCCGTCCGGCACGCCTGCCGAAATCCACAATACCGTCCATGTTAAAGACAGCGACGTTGATCTTCACCTAAGCCTGGAGGGGACCAGCAGCGAACACGAATCCGGATGCGGTGGAGAAGCGCCAACTCGGTGGGGATTTCCGGCAATTGTTCCGATCAACGTTACGGCGATTATTGCCACTGTTCCGGACCCGGTGCATAGCCATTTGTCGCTTACGTTTGACCGCACGGTGAGCGCCATTCTCCAAGCTGCCGCCGATAACGGCTATATAAGCAGTTATTATTGGCTGCCCTGGAAAAATCGCCTGGGTCACAGGCTCACCGAAGCGCCGGGAGACGCAGAACCGGGTCACGACGCGGAGCGCGAAAGAAAACCGGGCCTGATTATACTGAAACACTTCCTTCCCGATGGAGGGGAGAACGGTTCGCCGAGAACTTCCCCGACCGATAGCTTTGACAACGTTGTTTACCTCTTCCTAGTGGCCGAGACACCCACCCAGGGCGTTGACGGATTTCAGCTGCAATATGCATTCTCATACGAAGATGAATTGGAGCAGGCCCTGAAAGGACGTGGCAATTTCTCGCGAGGCCGGCACCGCGTGGCCCTGATCGGCCCCATATATTCCGGATCCGCAGCATCGTTGCGTGCCGGCATTCTAGCCGCCCAAGCGCAGTACCAATCCTTGCCGGAATTCGAGGTATCTGCGGCAACCTTTACGCGAACGGCAATTAAAGAGCTTACGATTGAAGGCCGGGTCACCTCGCTGTCGTTCGGGAGCTTCACCGACTACGAGACCAGGAAGCTATTTGCCGATTTCCTTGCTTCCGGGTATGACCTTGGAAGGGTAGCGTTGCTGATTGAGGACAATACCGCTTTCGGCAGTGCAAGTGTCTACGGCAGTGCGGGTGATGCACCGTCTCGTGGTGGTAACGATGTACAGGTGATTCGATTTCCCCGAGAGATTTCCTTGCTGCGGAATGCCCAGATGGCCGGCGATCATTCCGGTGGGGAGGGGAGCCCTTCCGGATCGGTTCCCAGCCCTTTTCTCCACTTCTCACTCAAGGACTCTAGCGCGCAGGATTCCGTTCCGCAGTTCTCCAGGGAGAACACGCCAGTCTCGCAAGAGGCGCAGCTAATGACCATCGGGCGCCAGCTGCACCGATTCCGGACCCAATTCATCGCGATCGTCGCGTCCAATGTTCTCGACCAGGTTTTCCTGGCCCAGTTTCTGCATCGTGCCTGCCCGGATGCGAGGTTGGTGTTCTTGGGAGGAGACGTGTTGATGGTACGGGAAATCGATAACGTGCCGTTTATCGGCTCGGTGACGGTTACGCCGTACTCATTGATGGGACTGGGACGAGTCGCCGGCCGTCCTGGCCGCGCGTATCCGGATTCGACAAGCCTGGCGACTTACAATGCCGCCAGCTATACCTTCTGGCACAATTACATTGGTGTATCTTCTCCGACGCCGCCGGCGTTGCAAAGTTATCATGACCCACTGGCGCCGCCGGCGATTCAACAGCCGTCGTTATGGGCAATACTGCTCGGAAGCGATGGGTATTATCCGCTGGGAATTCTCAGCCCGTGTGCCAGCGATCATCCGCAGATCCTACCTGCGATCGAAGGCAAAGAGGCGAAGCCAGCCTCTTGCGACGCCCTAAAGCAAACATCGCCGGAGGCCTTGAAGAAGGTGGTGATTTTTCCCGCCAGGCTATGGCAGGTTCTGTGTGTGCTGGTGATATTTCTCTGTGCCTTCCACACGCTGATCCTGGTAGTGGCCGGCTACTGGTCGCCCCTTACGCGCGATCTCGCCATCGGAGAGAACGATCAACCGCAGCGGCGCTCGACCTACGTCCACATAGCGACGGCGGTGCTCTTTTCAATGGCTTGGGTCGTCTCCTTTCCCGCGATTTCGGTCGCCTGGAGCACCTCCCTGAGTCTATCGAGCGAATTTCTGGCGGCAATAGCGTTGATCCTTGCTGGTGTATCGGTCTGGATGACATTTAGGAGAACGTGGGCATATATTGGCTGGAAAAAGCCGTCGGGTGCGGATTCCAAGAACAGCGCGGGTTTCCGGCAGCTCTATAATCGGGCCGTCGAAAATGTCTATGTCTTGCTCAACCTCTTTCCATGGGCCGCTCTGGTTGGGTTGCCCGTACTGTGGTCCTATCTTTGCCTTACAGAATCAGCCAGCGATAAAGGTTTAAGCCTGGTGGGGTTGTCGTTCAGCTATCGCTCCATCAACCCGGGCAGTGGCGTCTCGCCGGTGGTACCCATATTGCTGCTCCTCTTGAGCTGGTATCTTTGGGCCTTCTTCCAAACCTGGCGTCTGCGCTTCTCCGAGAATGGCAGGCCTTGGCTTCCAGGAAAGCTTGGGGGCGTCGCAATCGAGGTTCCGCTCTTTGTTTCCGACAACGATCTTGAGTCCGGCCGACGTCCGCGAGACACTCCGCTCTACCGGAAAATCACCTGTCCGATGATCACGCGCGAGATGCTCTACCAACTCCTGCGATTTGTTCGGCAGCCGGAACAGGTCGATTGGCTGACGATCGATATGGTGGCTGTCGCCGTTTATGTTCTCGCCCTCGCTTTGTTTTCCCAATTCACGCCGATCGATAGCCCGGATCACTTTCTTTGGAAAACGGGCAACTATCGTTCCAGCCCATATGAAATGCTGGTGGCCCTGTTATCGTTTCCGCTTATCGTGATGGGCATGACCGGATGTTTCCGTCTGGTTCTGGTTTGGGGAGGGCTCAAGAGTGATTTGCTGGAACGGCTGGAGAATCTGCCTATTCGGTTCGCGTTCAGCCGATTGAAAGTAACGGGTTGGATGGCGATGTTGCGGCATGGAGGCCTGCAAGAGCAGTGGAACGACATGGCACGGTCGTTGGAATCCATGCGTCAAATGCTTCATCAAGGCGACATAACCGGGAACACATCCGACTGGAATGAGCTCAACAACGAGAACAGCAACCTTCTGGGAGAGATTGGGAAACTCCTCGAACGCATGGCTGAGAAGCCCTGCCAACGCAAGGAGGGGGAGTGCGACTACGACCTAATGAAGAATATTGAAAAAGACTTTGCCGGGTTCAGCCAAAAACTCCTGACTTTCGTCCTGATCCCCTATTGGAAAGACGAGCGCGTCGGATTGGTGGCAAGTGATGACGTTCAAGAACTGCCAATTAGGGCTCGCCGTTTAGAGACCCATCTGGAGCAAGCTTCGGTTCCCATGGAGCTCCACGCCGGATCACCTTCAGAGGTGCCCCAACGGATTTTAGTAGCTGAGGAATTTTTGGCCATCCGGTACATCTCTCTCATTCGGGCGGTTCTGTCGAACATGCGTTACCTGATGATGTTTGTAACAGCGTCTTTTGTCCTGGCAATGGTGGCGTGGAACTCTTACCCGTTCCAGCCGCGGCAATGGGTGGATTGGATGTTCACGGGTTTTCTGCTGGCCCTTGGCACGGTTGTTATTTGGGTGTTTGCCCAAATGCATCGCAATGCCATTCTCAGCCGGATCACCAATACTAGACCCAACGAATTAGGGTGGGATTTTTATCTGCGCATTGCCTCGTACGGGGCTCTCCCGGTACTGGCCTGGCTGACGTATCAATTCCCCGACATTGGCAGCATAGTTTCCAAATTCCTCGAGCCCGCAGTGCCGGTGATTAAATAGTCAAAACTCAATCGCCGCCAGAACCTCCGAGGGGCGCTTATCGAAGGCCCGGCAGATAGCCAGCAAGCTTTCGATGCTTGGCAGGTTTGCGCCACGCTCGATGGAGCTGATCTGCGAGATGCTCAGTTTGGTGGCCGCCGCCAGATCTTTGAGCGACCAATCGCGCTCCACGCGCAGCATCTTGATGTGATGGCCCAGCCGTTCGCGCAAGCGGTCCTGAGCGGTGCGTCCGAGTCCGAATTTTTCGATGGCGTTGTGCAGCGTCTGGCGGAGTTGTGCGAGCGAAAACGGCTTCGAGATGTAATCGAACACCTTCATCTTGAATGTTGCGCGCATGTCTTCGAGCGACGGGTAACCGGTGACGATGATCACGCACAGCCCGGGATAAGCGGTCTGGAGCTGCTCCAGCACCTTGTCGCCTTTGAATTCGCCCATCTTCATATCAAGAAGAACGATGTCCGGCAAGCGCTGCTCACAGCCGGCGAACAACTCGTCCGGGTGTACGAAAGTTCGGATGGAATAGAGGCCGTCGTCTTTGAGGGCGTCGTCCAGGTAAGTGCAGAAATCGGGATCGTCATCGAGAATGGCCAGGTCCACTTGACCGGCCAGCGTAGGAGAATCGGCAACCTGTTCGGAGGGATTTTTCATTGTCTTGGGTGACTCCCCACTCGCCGCGCTTCGGCGGACGGCAGTGTGACTTCGATGCAAGCTCCACCTTGGGAACGATTCGCGGCTGAGATGGTACCGGCGTGCTGATGCACTATGCCTTCCGCAATGGTGAGTCCCAACCCGGTTCCCTTGGCATCCAGGCGGCTGGATACGAACGCCTCGAAGATTTCAGGCAGTACGTCGGACGGGATGCCAGGGCCATCGTCTTCGACAGTGACAGAGACCCAGGATTGCGCGTTGCGGTTCCATCGCCGGGCGTTTACCACGATGTTGCCCGTGGGACGGACGGCATACAGAGCATTGCGAAAGAGATTGACGAAGACCTGGATCAAGCGGTCGGCATTACCGGTCACCTGATCGCCTTCGCCCACCCCGTTGCGAAAGTTCACTTGCGCGGCCTTTTCGTCGATGGCTACCAGATTCCACGCGTCATCGATCAGGTGCCGCAGCGGTACGGGCTCGAGGTAGTGTTTGCGGACGCGCGCGAAATCCACCAGGCTTTCGCTAATCTTCCGGATCCGCTGTGTAACGCGGAGCATGCGCGCCAGACGTTCCAGCGCCGCGGGATCGCGCGTGGTCTCGGTCAGCTTTTCGATGGAGCCTTGCAAGACGGCGAGCGGCGTGTTCAGCTCATGCGCGACGCTGGCGCTCATCAACCCCAGGCTCACCAGGCGATCCTGCGCCTCCAGTTTTCGTAGAGCTTCTTCCAGCTCTTCCTCGCGCTTGCGCAGATCGAGAATGGTGGCATTGCGCGACCGCATGATCTGGCCGATTTCGTCGCCCGGGATCATGTTTTCATCGATCAGTTCATGCCCACGGTCGCCATGCTGGGTGGCTTGGTCGGCGTTTAACATCAGGCGCAGCGGCCGATACACATACAGCGGCATGATGGTGGTTTCGAGCGCCAACACGGCCAGTAGGTAGATGGCGCCCAGTACGACAAACAGGTTGGTCTTAGCTTGGTCCGGCAGGTAGGAGTACAGCGCAAAATAAACGCCCAGCGCCAGGATCGCAAAGAACACGTTGTGCAACACCATCAGCTTGGGCCGCACTTTCAAATCACCGAACAGCCGGCCGACGCGTTTATGAGCCCTGGCTCCCGCAGGGACCCCGATGGAATTGATTTCGGTCAAGGGGATCTCGCTCCTAGTCTATGATACGCAGCCAGAGCGAACTTAGCCGAGCCACGACCAGAAGGGAGCGCCACGACGAATGCCGCTAGCGGCGATCACGCGTTGCTCCCTTCCGGTCGCGGCTCAGTTTTTCGTGACGCGGTTGTCGTGACGCGGTTGTCGTGACGCGTTCCCCCCTCCAAAGGCGCAAGCCGGAGGACCAATTCGGCCTGCGCCTTCCTCCGAGTCCCTACTGGTAGGCGACGGTTATGCCGGAGCTCGCTGACGAGCCAGCGTAGCCGTAGTCTATGCCCGTCGCCGTAAATTGTACGGGCAGCGAAGAAGTCCCGAGCGAGAGTGATCCGACGTCAATGGAGACGCCCGGAGCCGGCGAGATCACCGAGCTCGGCGGCAAGCTCAGCAGAACCGGAGCGGGGATATTAAACCGACCGGCACTGACCGGTGCGTGACAACTGAAGAAAGCGCCTACCGCTGTGCTATTGCCATTCGAATCGGTACCTATCACGATGGAATCGCCCGAAATTGTTACGACGCCGCTCGGGTCGCCCCCCGTCCAGGTCACAAGCTGACCGTTTGCCCTGATAATCGGACCCACACTGTTCATGTTGGTCCAAGTCAGTGCTGGCGGGAGCGTAAGACTGAACTTGAAACCTTTGACATCGGCGCCGCCGGCTCCGTTATCGATGGAGTATGTGCCTTGGTCCAGATAGAGCGGTAGAGCGCTGGGACCCGATCCGCCGCCAAGTGTGGCCGTATAGGTCCCCTTGTCGCTGGAGAGTGGCATCAACTGCTTCGCTCCATTCGGACCGTTCACGTTAATCACACTTCCGGCATCCAGGCCGACCGGCACGGTCGGATCCGTGAAGATGGCGGACTGTCCGTTGAATACAAAGACGGTGCAGGCGCCGAGAGTATACGTTTGGAAGATATTCTCAGCAATGGTGAATTGCTGGGGCGTGTATTTCACAAAGCTCGCCGATCCGCTATCCGTGGTGGTTGTGGTTGGTGAACCGGTTCCAAAAGGAGGCGGCAGAGCGGGCGATGTAATGGTATCCCGGCTGAGACCCACAAAGCCGAAGCTGCCTCCCTTCGACAAGAACGTTTCTAAAACCCCGGAGCTTGGACCGGTAGCGTCGGAACAGACACGGTTCGCGCCCAGCTCAGCTATGGAAGTAGTCACCCAGTTACTTACGATTTCTTCCGCGCCATCGATTTCCACGGCCACCGGAACATGGCATCCGGTGACGCCCGCGGGAACCACGACGGCAATCTGGTCCACGCCGGCGCAGCAGCCGGAGCGTCCTTGATAGTTGATTTTCGCCTCGAGAGATCCCACAAAGACCTTCGCTCGAATATTCGGCATGTTGCCCGGTAGAGGACCGCTCGCTTCGTTGCCCGTTACTGCGCCCAGACCAGTACCCCAGATGATAATCACGTCGCCGGCTTGCGCTGCTGAGTTCTGGGTGATCAGATTGTAGTTGGAATTGTCCACGATTCCGGGCCCGGCGCCGCTCTGATTCACGCTGTTAATCCCGAAGCTATGATCCACAACCGTAAAAGTGGCGGGCGCGCTGGCTCCAGCCGAGGTAGTAACGGTCAACGTAGCGCTGCCAGTCGCCGTATTGGAGGGAAGTATCGCGTTTATCTGACCTGGGCCGACGAATAAAGGAATCGCGTTAGTCGAAGTCCCTCCGACTGTCACCTGCACCGACACTCCGCCAAGCATGGTCTGCAAAGGAAAAGTAAGTCCAGGGCTCTGGGAGGGTCCTAAGTTAGTTCCGAATATCGAGAAGATGGAGCCCTGCGCAATATTGGCGTTGGGCAAGCCGGCAGGGACCAAGCTGTCGGCATTCACCACGCCGCCTGTGAAAACTGTGGGCTGCGCCCCGAGCCAAGTTCCGCTCCCAACCACGAGGACGGTCAGAAAAACGAGTCGTTTCATATAGTTATCCCCTATCTTGTTGTTGGCGCAGCATCTATTTCGATCGCGGCTGAGCCCTGAAACGATACGCGAGAAAACAGGCCCAATCGGATCATTCTATACTTGGAACGAACGCCGGAATCGTCCTGTGAATGAGTCTTCCCAAGACGTAACCAAGTTGCTTGCCGAATGGAGTAAGGGCGACCGCGCGGCACTTGAGACGCTGATGCCACTGGTCTACGGCGAGCTGCGCCGCGTGGCTGGCCGGTATTTAAAACAGGAAAAACCAGGGCACACGCTATCGCCCACGGCTTTGGTTCACGAAGCCTACCTGCGGCTGGTGACGCAAAAGCTCCCCTGGCAGAGCCGGGCGCACTTCTTTGGCGTGGCCGCGCAAATGATGCGCCGGATCCTGGTGGATCACGCGCGAAGCCATCACTACGCCAAGCGCGGTGGCGGCGCCTTGACGCTGGAATTGACCGAAGCTGTGGTACCCCCGGAGCGCCGCGAAATCGATCTGCTAGCGCTGGACGATGCGTTACAGAGCCTGGCGAAACTGGATGAACGTCAAAGCCGCATGGTGGAGCTGCGATTCTTCGCCGGGTTATCAATTGAGGAAACTTCCGAAGTGTTGGGTGTGTCGGCGCCCACTGTGAAGCGCGAGTGGGCATCGGCGCGAGCCTGGCTATTTCGCGAAATCAGCAGAGGGTCCGTTGACGCCTGAGGAGTGGGGCAAAGTCCGGGGAATTCTGGAGCAGGTTCTCGATCTCGCGCCCGAACAGCGCGCCGAGTATCTGGAGTCCGCCTGCTCGGGAGATCCGGCGCTGCGCCAGGAAGTGGATTCGCTCATCGCTTCCGACAAACAGGCCAGCACGGATTTTCTGGAGCCCGGAGCATTCGCTGCACCCATTCTCGACGGGGCTTCCATAGCCGCCGAATCGCTGGCCGGAAGAAGGATCGGTGCTTATCAGATCGTGGAAGAAATCGGACAGGGCGGCATGGGCAGCGTCTATCGCGCCATCCGCGCCGACGATCAGTACCGCAAGCAGGTAGCCATCAAGTTAGTACGCGGCGGAGTGGGTGACGCTTTTCGTAGGCATCGCTTTAAAGCTGAGCGTCAAATCCTGGCCAATCTCGATCATCCGAATATCGCGCGGCTGTTGGACGGAGGCGCGCTCGAAGACGGTCAGCCTTATGTGGTGATGGAATACATCCAAGGCCAGCCGATCGACAAGTTCTGCGATTCGCGCGGATTGCCGGTGGCGGAGCGGCTGCAGTTGTTCCGCACCGTATGTTCAGCCGTAGCCTATGCGCATCAGCATCTGGTGATTCACCGCGACATCAAGCCCGACAACATTCTGGTGACTGATTCGGGTGAACCGAAACTGCTGGATTTTGGAATTGCGAAGATTCTGGACCCGGAAGATCTTGTGGGATCCGGAAATGCCACGGTCACCGTGCTGCGGCCGATGACGCCGGAGTACGCGAGTCCCGAACAAGTGCGTGGAGAACCAATTACCACGGCCAGCGATGTTTATTCGCTTGGCGTAGTCCTCTATGGCTTGCTAACTGGGCAGCGGCCCTATCCGGGAACCAGCCGGGTGCCGCACGAGATCGCGCAAGCGGTTTGCGAAGCGCAGCCCGAAAAGCCCAGCACCGCTGTCGATCGCGAGGAAGCCAAGCCAGAAAACCGGGAGAAATTGCGGCGTCGCCTGAAGGGTGACCTGGACAATATCGTGCTGAAGGCTCTGCGGAAAGAGCCCGAGAGGCGCTATGCGTCGGTCGAACAATTCTCCGAGGACATCCGGCGTCACTTGAAGGGGCTGCCGGTGATCGCCCGTCCGGACACGTTCTGGTATCGGGCTGGGAAATTCGTGAATCGGAACAAGGCCAGCGTTGCAGGCTTGGCGTTAGCTGCAGTCGCGCTGATAGCGGGCTTGGTGATCGCGCTGCGGCAGACCTATGTGGCACGTGAGGAACGCGCCCGCGCCGAGCAGCGCTTCAACGACGTACGGGCGCTTGCGAACTCCCTCTTGTTTGAAGTGCATGACGCAATTCAAAACTTGCCAGGTTCCACTGCCGCGCGCAAGCTGATTGTCGACCGAGCGCTGCGGTATCTGGACGCGCTGGCCAAAGAAGCCAAGGGCAATCTCTCGCTGCAGCGCGAACTGGCGGCCGCCTATCAGAAAGTCGGCGATGTCCAGGGCGGGTTTCGCGAAGCGAATCTCGGCGATACACCCGGAGCGACGGTGAGCTATCGTAAGTCTCTCGCGATTCTCGAAACAGTGGCGGCCGCCGATCCTTCGAATGTTGAGGCCGCGCGGGAATTAATCCGTGCTCATGGCAAGCTCAGCGATATTTTGATGCTGGCCGGCGACCGGACGGACGGCATCCAGCAATCCAAGCAATTGGTAGCGATCGCGGAACGGCTATCCTCGGCCGATCCCGGTAATCAAGCGGAGCGGCGAAACCTGGCGCTGGCTTATCTGGATTACGGCTCGAAGCGGGCCGATAAAGATCAATGGCAGGCGGCGCTCCAGGACTGCCAGAAGGCGCTGCCGCTGCTCGAATCCGTAGTGGCCGCCGGCGACAAAAAATCCCGCCGCCTTTTAGCGCTGGCGTATAGCCGAAACGGCGATCTGCTTTCCCGTTTTGCGCATCGGCGCGCGGAGTCTTTGGCGATGCACCAAAAAGCCGTGGACCTGGTGCAGTCCATGTTGGTGGAAGATCCGGACAATATCGATTTGCGGCGAATCGAGGCTTGGGAGATACTGCTCACGGGCGATGAGATCGGCGCCCAGGGAGACGCCGGAGTGGCGCTCGAAAAATACCGTGCGGCCTTGAAGCAACTGCAAGCGTTATCGGCTGCCGATGTGAACGACGTGCAGGTGCAGGTGCTGGTGGCGATCGCCACAGGGCGTTTAGGGAGCGCGTTTCTGCAACAGGGCAATGCGAAAGCTGCGCTGGTGGAGCTAGAGAACTCTTTGGTCCAAGGCCGCCGTTTCTCGAAACCAGGTTCAGTCAACGCCGACCTATTGTGGACCATGGCGCTGGATCAATTCCAGATGGGCCAGGCGCACGCGCTGCTGGGCTCTGATGCGAGACTTTCTCCCGGCGTTCGACGGGAGAACTGGCAGCAGGCGCTCGAGTGTTATCAGCGCAGCTTGCCGGATCTCACCGCGGCAACCAACGGGATTTTCCAGGAGATGGCTCAAGCTACGTTGAAGGAAGCGCAGAGCAGCATGGCGAGGTGCGAGCAGGAATTGAATAAGTCATCCGCGAATCTCCGCTAACGTGCGAATTGTCCCTCCAGCCTCTACCAAATCGTTTTCAGGCTGGTCGCGCGAATGCGTCTGTCGCGGCTGATAACCGGTGCATCGAAATAGAGCGCAGTAGCCGCGACGATGCGGTCAGGCAGGTCCGGAACTTCGGCGCGTGGTACCTGTCGCATAGCTTCTACGATGGCTTTGGTAAAAACAGCTTCTGTGAAAACATGTTCGGGTTCGGCGAGTGCCTGCGTCAGTTCATCATAAGCCGAGGACGGCAGACGACCCTTTTCTATCAAATAGACCACCTCGGCGAGGCTGATGGTCGAAACAGCTATTTTGCGTCTTGTGGCAGCTGCTTGGCCGATAAACGCTCCGGCTGCTGTGGATAGTCGGGCGTCGTCAAATAAGTGCCACAGTGCGACATGAGTATCCGCGACACCAGCGATTATCAATGGTCTTCGCCGAAATTCCGGAACATATCAGCCCGGTTAGCGTCGATTTCCTCAGCCGATGGAGCCTGCCCGTATTTGGCAAACATGCCGCGTCCAGTCTTGAAGGGCACACCGGACGATTCCGCTTCCAGTGACGCCGCAAGCTCACGTTCAAGAATCTCACGCGCGTAACCGTCGGCGGAAATGCCATGTGCGTTGGCTTGCGCCTTCAGCGCTGCTCCAAGATCCTCTGGAAGTTGAATGGTCATTCGGTGATGTTCCTACTTCGT
This sequence comes from Bryobacteraceae bacterium, assembly GCA_050011295.1. GTDB lineage: Bacteria > Acidobacteriota > Terriglobia > Bryobacterales > Bryobacteraceae > Palsa-89. The sequence goes on along the minus strand of JBEKJJ010000046.1, from coordinate 10,584 downwards.
CCTATTTTAACCTGCCAGAAGCACCCTAATCGCCGCTGACCGCCTCGGGCTCGCGGGCGAATTCCTGATCCTTGTACTGAAGCTGATAGAGCTTCCAATAAATTCCGCGCAACGCCAGCAATTCCTGATGCGTGCCGAGCTCCCGGAGTTTTCCTTTGTGCATCACCAGGATTCTGTCGGCGCGCTGGATGGTGGACAGCCGATGCGCGATCACTATTGACGTTCGGCCCTCCACCAGGCGGGCCAGCGCGTCGCGAATCCGCAGCTCGGTCTCGGTGTCGACGCTCGAGGTGGCCTCGTCCAAAATCAGGTAGCCGGGACTGTGGGCCAGCGCCCTCGCGAAACTGATGAGCTGCTTTTGCCCGGTGGAGAATCCTGCGCCGCGCTCGCGCACCGGCTGTGCGAAACCCTCCGGTAAGGTCTGGATGAAATCGAGCAGATTGACGCGTTCGGCCGATTCAGCAAGCTGATGGTCCGAGATGCTGGAAGCGCCCAACCGGATGTTCTCGGCGATGGTTCCAGTGAAAAGATGCGGATCTTGCAACACTACGCCGAAATTGCGCCGGAGCTGTTCCAAATCGAATTCGCGGATGTCGGTTCCATCGATGCGGATGCTGCCCCGCTGCACCTCATAGAAGCGCAGCAGCAGGCTGGTGAGCGTAGTTTTGCCCGCCCCGGTGTGCCCCACTACCGCGATGGTCTCGCCTGGCTCAATCCGGAAGCTTACATCGGCCAGCACCCAATCCTCGTCTTTGTACGCGAACCAGATGTGGTCGAATTCAATAGCCGCCGGCCTCGCAGGGAACGGCTTCGGCTGCGGCGCGGATTGAATCTGCACCGGAGTATCCAACAATTTGAACACGCGTTCAGAAGCGGCCATGGCCGATTGCAGGATGTTGTATTTCTCGCTCAAATCCTGAATGGGGCGGAAAAAGCGCAGGCCATATTGGAAGAAAGCTACCAGGATGCCCAGACTCAGCGCGCCACCGCGAATGCGGAAGCCTCCGTAGGCCAGCAGCAGCGCGAGCGCGAGCATTCCCAGGAACTCGATCACCGGATAGAACCATCCATAAGCGGTGATGGCGTCCTTGAATGCTTCCATGTGATCGCGATTGATGCGGTCGAACTCGGCGCGGCTTTTTTCTTCGCGGTTGAAGAGCTGCAGAACGGCGATGCCATTGACGTGCTCTTGCAGGTACGAGTTGATTCTCGCGATGGCCACGCGGATGCGGCGGTAGCTTTGTTGCACGCTGCGGCGAAACTTGATGGTGACTAATACCACGAACGGCATCACCGCCAGCATGAAGCCGGTCATGCCGGGGCTGAGCTGCAGCATGGCCGCGATGACGAATAACAGCATCAACAGGTCGCCTAAAATCATCAGCAATCCGGACGCGAACAGTTCGTTGAGCGCATCCACGTCGGTGGTGAGGCGCGTCACCAGGCGCCCTACCGGATTGCGGTCGTAGAAGGCGATATCCAGGCGTTGCAGGTGCGCCATCAGCTCGCGGCGGAGATCGAGCATGGCTTTCTGTCCTACCCACTGCATGAGGTATTGCTCGCCGAAATCGCAGACCAACGCCGCGGCGATGGACAGCAGGTAGATGAGGGAAATCTGCAGCAGGCCGGTCCAGGCGCTGCTGGATAGGTAAGGATCGAGGAACGTCCGCGTGGGCCGCGCTGCGGGCGCCAAATACCGGTCAATCGCCAGCTTGGTGAGCAGCGGCCCCACCACTTGCAGCGCCGCGTTGATCAGCAGAAAGACCAGCGCGATCAGGACTTCCGATTTGTACGGCCGGATATAAGCTAGCAGGCGCCGCATGAGGCGCCCGTCGTAGGCTTTCCCTAAGACCTCTTCTTCCACTTTCTTTCAGTGTACCTGAGCATTTGGCCGGCATCATTGCGTTACGATAAACGGAAGGCCAAATATGAAAGCTTCTGTTTTAGTGCTGCTCACAGCCGCCCTTGCGTTTAGCCAGTCCAAGCAGCCGGATCTCTGCGTCCCGCCACCTAGCGGCACTGCGCCGGCGCTGCCGGCCAAGATCATGACTGGGCAGGGAACCGTGCATTTCGCTATCACAACATCGAACCCGAAAGCGCAGCAGTTCTTCGATCAAGGCGTAGCGCAGCTGCATTCTTTCTGGGCAGTGGAAGCGGAGCGCTCCTTCCTGCAAGCCGCCGAGCTTGATCCGGAAGCGCCCATGCCCTACTGGGGTGTTGCGATGGTGGCTGCGGGTGATTACCGTCCACGCTTTCAATTGGACACTTACGATAAGTTATTCGGAAAGAGCAATCCGTTAAAAGCGGCGGCGCGCGCCATGGAAGCCGCACGCAAGGCGAATGAGCTGGCGCAAGTGCCCGGCAAGGCGACGCCGGTCGAGAAGCTCTACATCGCGTCGATTGTAGCGCGCCGCGACGTGAAATCGAAGGACCCGGAGGAAGCCTACATCCAGGGACTGCGTGCCATTGTCGCCCAAAATCCCGATGAGATTGAAGCCAGAACGTACCTGGCCCTGCACCTGATGCGCGGCTTCGATCAACCGGAGAAAACTCCTCGCGGCACCAGCATGGAAGCGGTGGCCATCCTGCGCGATTTGTTGGTGAAAGCTCCCGATCATCCGGGTGTTCACCATTACGTGATCCACGGCTTCGAAGGTTCCACTTTCGCCCGGGACGCCTGGCCGAGTTGCAAACGCTACGCCGAATTGGTTACCAATATTCCGCACGCGTTGCATATGCCCGGCCACATTTATGCGCAGACCGGGCGCTGGGAAGATGCAGTGAACTCGTTCGCCGCGGCTGCTCGAAACGAGCGTGGCTACATGCATGCTGATCGGCTGTACGGCACTGGACATCACGGACACAACGTCCATTTCCTGGCCACGGCTTACTCCTTTCAAGGCCAATACGACAAAGCCAAGGACGCTGCGCGCGAGCTGCTTGGATTCAAGGAGAATCCGCGTGAGATCGCATCCATTGATGGATTCTTCAGTGCCTATCGGCAGGGTTGGTTTGCGATGATGCGCTCCTTGGTTCAATCCGAGAGTTGGGACGAAATCCTGGATGGTACGACGTTACCTGTTTATGACAAGCCCCGGGAACAGGCTTGGCGGCATTGGGCGATGTCGCTCGCTTATCTTGGAAAGAACAATATCCCTCTGGCGCAGACCGAATCGAAGCACATGGACGAATCGCTCGCCGAATACAAGGAGAAAGTGAAGATGCCGGTCCCCGAGGCGTTAGAGGCCGCCCGGGAGGAATTGAACGGCCACTTGAAGTTGGCGGAAGGCAAACTGGATGCTGCTCTCAAAAAGTTGGAACAGGCGGCGACGCTGGAACGGCGCATGACTTATTCCGAGCCTCCGTATTATCCAAGGCCCGTGCTCGAAGTGATTGGCCAGGTGGCGCTGAAAAACGGCCGGCTGACTGAAGCGGAGTCTGCATTCAAGCGGGCTTTGGAGCAATATCCAGGGAGTTTCCGAGCTCAGGCAGGATTGCGCGCAACCATCGATCGGGACAAGGAAAACAAATCTACCGCGGCTGCCGGAGGATTTTAGTTCGAAATGAAAGTACGCACGCTGCTGTTGGTTAGCGCCGTGACGATCTGGGCGGAAGGCCCTGTCGCCGAATTTTCCGGCGGCCACCAGGTCGATATCCATGCTGACTTTCATGGGGATTCACCCGAGATACAAGTAATCCTGGCGGGAAGTTCACGTCCCCTGCGATTCGCAGTGGATTCAGGCTCATCTTTTACGTTGTTGGATTCCCTCACCGCAGCCAAGCTGGGGCTCAAGCCCAGTGGCGAGGCTAGCATTGTCGGGGCGGGCTCCGGCGAAATCAAGACCGGCGTCGTGAAGAGCCAGACCTTTCTGTTGCCAGGGCTCACCTTGCGAGGATTTGACGTGTTGCTGACCGATTTGAGCAGCTTGGCTGCCCAGGGCCGTCCGTTAGACGGCATCTTCGGCTACGATTTTTTCAGCAAACTGATTGTCACCATTGACGAAGACAATCACAGGCTTATTCTGACCGATCCGGCTGAGTTTAAATATCGCGGTCCGGGAGAAGCCCTGCCTTTGACCTTTGGCGGAGGGCGGAGCAAATGGATTTATATTCCAGGCACTATCAAAGTGGCGGGAGTGCCGGAGGAGGCGCTCCAGCTTTTTGTCGACACCGGTTCCATGGACGCTGTGGACACGGCGCTGCTCAAGAAATCAAAAGCCGCGCTACAGGAAACGAAAACCGGCGAGGGTCTCGGGAAGGCTGGTTCCGGTATCTCGGGGCGCGTCGAGCTACTCCGGCTGGGTAAGTTTGAATTGCGAGATGCGCCCTCCACCTGCTGCGGCAATCCTGGCAACGAAAACATGATCGGAGGTGCCGTTTTCCGTCACTTCTCTGTGACCTTGGATTACTCGGGGAAACGAATGATTTTAGAGCCGGGTAAGCATTTCGCCGATCCGTTTTAACACGCCAGAATTTAAGAACCGGTGAGCACTCGGAGGAAGATGCTCACCGGCCGGCAACTGAGCTGCTTTCGCGAATCAAAGTTGCCTAACTCGAAGACGCTCTTTGGGAGCGAAGGGACAATCCGGGCTATCCACTCTATGAGACGCGCCAATTTCAATAAAGGTTGCAATTACAGAGAGGCCGCCCGGACCCTCGCCCGGCCCCAGGAAACTGGCTCAACCCTCCCCACGATAAAGAGGTACGATGCAGCGCTAATCACGAGATTGACGCATACCCAGACAAAGGCAAAGTAAAACGAGCCGGTTCGCTCGACAATGAATCCGGTCACAACCGGGGCCGCGATACCGGCCAGATTGCCGGCGCAGTTCTGAATTCCGGTCCATTTTCCGGCCGCTACCGCGCCTGCCAGCGTCTGGGTGATGGTCCAGAGATTGCTGCTATACAATCCATAAATGAACGCCGCCAGTATCAATAGCGACATGGCTGCCAGCTGGTCCCCCACGACGGCTGCCGGGAGCAAGAATACCGCGCAACCCGTCATTCCCCCTACCACGAACGTCTTCCGAGCTAGTGTGGGACTCGCGCCCCGCCGAATCCACGCATCTGAGAGGAAGCCTCCCACGGTAGCGCCGGCCGCGGTGGCGCAGAAAGGAAGCCAGCCCGTAAGCGCCATCATGCGGGTGGAATAATGGCGCTCCATGAGCAGATACTGGGGCAACCAGGTCAGCATGAAGTACCAAGCATAGTTGGAGCAGAATAACCCGAGCAGCGTGCCCCATGCATCTTTTTTCGCAAGGATGTCTAAAAATCCCGGGCCTTTGTACCGGGCGCGCATGCTGGTAATCGAACCGATTTTCGGAGCCGCGATGAACCAGGGAATCAGCCATAGCAAGCTTGCAATTCCGATGGACAGAAAGACCATGCGCCATCCGTAGCGCACCAGGATCAAGCCGCCGACGATCATACCGGCTGCTGGTCCTAGCTTGCATCCCACATCGATCAGGCCGTTGGCCACTCCGCGCTGGCGCTCCGGAAAACCCGCGGCAATGATTTTCGAACAGCTGGGATATGCCACCGATTCGCCGATTCCGAGCAGCAGGCGAAGCACGAAGAGCGCGGCGAACCCTTTCGCCACGCCGGTGAGCGCGGTGGCTGTGGACCAGATGGCGAAGCCGGCGGCAAAAACCAGCAGAACGTTGTAACGGTCGATCAGCCAGCCCGAGATGAGCTGGAAACCGGCGTAGGTCCAGAAGAATGCAGAGAGCAGGAATCCCAGCTGGTGAGGTTTGAGACTCAACTCCTGGCTGAGAGCGACGCCGGTAACAGAAAGGATGCCGCGATCGACATAGTTTATGGCAACCGAGAAAACCAGAAGGATAAGGACAAACCATTCCAGGCGCGAAACCACTCGGGCGGGCGCGGCTGTGCTGGTGGCCACGGGATGAGTCTATCACTGTCGGTTGATCGATTCGCCGTCACACGCGTTCGAGCGGTGTTGCGGCCAGCCGGAGAACCCCGGCTGGGATTTTAGTGAGCGGCAGAACTTCCTCAGCCCCTCCCATGGCGATGGCTTCTTTTGGCATTCCGAATACCACGCAACTGGCTTCGTCCTGCGCAATGGTGCGTGCGCCCGCCTGCCGCATCTCGAGCATCCCGCGCGCGCCATCGGCGCCCATGCCCGTAAGAATCACACCGACCACATTCGACCCCAGGTAGCGCGCACAGGAGTGGAACAGCACATCCACCGAAGGCCGATGGCGATTCACGGGTTCGCCCGAGTAAACTCGCACGCGGTATTCGGCGCCGCTGCGCAGCACTTCCATGTGGAAATTGCCGGGCGCGATCAAAGCGTGGCCGGGTAGGATACGGTCTCCATCCTCGGCTTCTTTTACCCGAATACGGCATAGCGAATTCAGCCGGTCGGCGAATGAGCGCGTGAATTTTTCGGGCATGTGTTGCACGATGACGATGCCGGGCGAATCCGCGGGCAACGGCTCCAGCATCTCACGCAGCGCTTCCGTGCCGCCGGTGGACGCGCCGATGGCAATCACCTGGTGGGTGGATTTGATGAGCGCATTCGAGACCAGCGGACGGATGGCCGAAGCCGATAGCTTTTTCCGCACGCCGATGATTTTGGCGTGGGCCGCCGCTTTCACTTTCTCCAGGATCTCGCCGGCCAGCAGCACGGTCCCATCCGCGACGTCGACTTTTGGTTTACTGACGAAATCCAGTGCGCCCAGTTCGAGCGCCCGCAGAGTGGTCTCGCACCCGCGCTCAGTGAGCGAAGAGATCATCACCACCGGCATCGGATGGGAGCGCATGAGTTTTTCGAGAAACGTGAGGCCGTCCATGCGCGGCATTTCGACATCCAGCGTGAGCACGTCCGGCTGCAGCCGGAGAATCTTATCGTGCGCCGCCACGGGGTCGGTTGCGACACCCACCACCTCGATAGCCGGATCGCGCGAGAGGATCTCCCGCAGGATTTGCCGGACTACCGCTGAATCGTCCACGATCAGAACTTTGATTTTTGCCATGCGATTGTTGGCCGCATCTTAAACAGATCCGGCTCCCTCCTCGAACCAGGCCCAACGGCGTGCCAGCGCCGCAGTGTAATGCTCGCCTTCGTTGGCCAATAAGCGATCCAATTGCGTTCTCGGGATCGCACGTACCAGGGCCTTTCCGGTATCGGTGGACATCCGCACCTTGATGGGATGCTCTCCGCCCATGCGCTCGCCGAGCAGCGGAATATCATGCGTGGTCAGGAACTCACGCACAAAACGCTCGTTCGCCCGCGGCACACTGTGCCGGGTTTCCGCCATTTTCAGCACGCTGGCGGCGCCGAAGACTTTGGCCCGTAGATTGAACCGCTTGCCACCCAGCTCGACGATTCGATCGATCAGCATTTCCATGGCGTATTCGCCATAGCGGGCCAAGGCGGGGTCATCCTGGCATTTCCGGGGAAGCAGGAAATGATTCATCCCGCCCACGCGATTCAGCGGATCATACAGGCAGGCCGCCACGCAGGAGCCTAGCAGCGTCTCAACCACCATCGGCTCGCGGCTTGCGTAGAACTCTCCGATATGGATGCTTACGCGTTTCACTCCGAGCTCCGCAACTGGTAAATAGTATGCCGCACCGGGACCAACAATGCGTTCATCCAATGCAGATTCTCCGAGTGGCCCACCAAGAGATAGCCGGTTGGCTTTAGGTATTGGGCCAATCTCTCGAAGAGGCGCTGTTGGGTGACGCGATTGAAATAGATAATGACATTTCTGCAAAAAATGACATCGAAGGTGGTGCGTATCGGCCAGGCCGGGTCGATGAAGTTGATCCGCCGGAAACGGATCATGCTCTTCAAAGTGTCACTGGCCAGTAACGCGCCGTCGCTCTTGCGGCGCATGAAATAGCGCCGCAGCAGCGCATCGGGGACCGGGCCGAAGCGCTCCGCGTCATAAATGCCTGCCTCCGCGGTTGCTAATACGTTCGTGTCGATGTCGGACCCCAGGATCTTGACATCCCAGTTGCGCTCCGGGCCCAGCGCTTCCTGGATGGTAACGGCGATGGAATACGGCTCCTCCCCGGTGGAGCAGGCCGCGCTCCAGACCCGCAGTTTTTTCGGCCCTCCCTGCTGTGCCCGCGCGCGGGCCTCGGGGATCACGCGGTCGCGCAGAAAATCGAAGTGGTGGTTTTCCCGGAAGAAATCGGTTTTGTTGGTGGTGATGCAGTTGATCATCTCGCGGCGCTCAGGACTCTGCGGCGGCTGCTTCGCCAGATAGACAAGATAATCGCTGTAGGTGGAAAGGCCCAAGCCACGCAACCGCCGCGCCAGCCGGGACTGCACCAGGATCCGCTTGGACTCATTGAGCGTTATCCCAGCCTCAGACAGGATCAACTCCTGAAACTGGTGAAACTCCGTTTTAGTAAGCGGAGCCAGCTCCGTCGGCGCGACCATGGCTTAGAATTCCTCGAAATCTTCCTTACCCTGCACTCCCACCTTCTGAGCCAACGCCGCCAGCGCCGGTTCATTCTTCTCCCGCAACATCCTCGGCGGAGCAGGTTTATTTTGCCGCTTTCCGGCGTGCCGAACCGGCGGAGCCTTGACGGCATCATTACCCAGGTGGAAGCGCGCCACCAGCGCCTGTAGTTGTTCGGCGTTGGAACTGAGCCCCTGCGCTGTCGAAGACATCTCCTCGGTCTGCGCCGAGTTGGCTTGCGTCACCTGATCCATCTGCATGGCCGCTTTATTCACTTGCTCGATGCCGGATGCTTGTTCCGCGGACGCGGCCGCGATTTCTGCCACAATATCGGTGACGCGTTTCACCGATTGCATGATCTCGCCCAAGGTTTGGCCGGAGCGGTTCACCAGTTCCGAGCCGTTCCCCACCTTCCGCACGGAATCCTGAATCAGCCCTTTGATCTCCTTGGCGGCCGCCGCGCTGCGCTGCGCCAAGTTGCGTACTTCCGATGCCACCACCGCAAAGCCCCGGCCCTGCTCGCCGGCTCGCGCCGCTTCGACAGCCGCATTCAGCGCCAGAAGATTGGTTTGGAAGGCGATTTCATCGATGGTCGTAATGATATCGGAGATATGCTTGGATGCTTCGTTGATCTGACCCATGGCCTCCACGGCCGCGTTCACCACTTGACCGCCTTTTTCGGCCGCCTCGCGCGAGCCGGCAGCCAGCTGACTCGCCTGCTTCGCATTTTCCGCGTTCTGCTTGATGGTGGAGCTGATTTCTTCCAGACTCGACGCGGTTTCTTCCAAGCTTGAAGCTTGCTCCTGCGCGCCGCTGGCCACTTCTTCCGATGCGGTCGCCAATTGTTGCGCCGCCTCGGACACGTTGCCGGACGATTCACTCACTTCGAGTAAAGCGTCTCGCATGTTGCCTACCGCCCGGTTGAGAGCCTTGGCCATCTGGCCGACCTCGTCGGCGCTGCTCACTTCGAGCGACTTGGTGAAGTCGCCATCACCAACTGATTCAAGCGCACTCACCGCTTCTGCCAACGGCCGCGAGATCAGGTGTGCGATAAAAAAGCCCAAGCCCACCGCCGCGGCAATGGACCCGAGCACAATAGCGACTAGGGTGTCCCGGGTGCTTTGGAAGGCCGACTCGGCGCTTTCGATTGCCCTATCCATGAGCGCCTGCTTCATCTTGGAAAGTTCACCGACAACCTGGTCCGCTTGTGCGGCGGCCGAAACTAATACCGGCAGATCCGCCAGGGCCTGCTGGCGTTGATTCTGCCGCATGAGACTGAGAAAATCGTCCTGTTTGGCGCACATTTCCCGCCACACCTTTTCGGCTTCTGCTGCCTTCGCCCGGCCCGCATCGGTTTGCAAAGTCTTGCGAAATTGCTCGAAATTATTGTCGAACTGTTGCCGGTGAGCGAGCAGATCCTGTTCACTCTCCCTGATTTGGACAGCGTCCGTTGCCACTTGCATCCTACGAACGGAACGGCCGGTGGCTGTCAGATGGGTATTGGCCTGCTCCAGATACATGACGCCCAAAGCATGGTTCTGATGCAAGTCGCGCAACAAATCCTGAATTCTCGCCATACCCCTTATTCCCAGGTATCCCACTCCACCCATGAGCAGGGCGAGAAAACCAAAGCTCAAAAAGAGCTTGGTGGCGGTACGTCGATCTTTGAACCATTGCATAAATCAGTTCCCGTCCGGCTAGTCGTCTCTGTCGTTTAAAACTCTTCGAACTCTTCGGAGTGCTTGGCTGTGCCCTTCGCCAAGCCGACCAAGGATGCCGTTTGTGGCCGGGCGCCCGGCTTCCGATCAGGTTTTCCGCCGGTAGCCTTGACAGGTCGGCGCGGCCCTTGGTTCTCCGTGAGCCGGAAGCGTGCGACTAGCGCCTGCAATTCCTCGGCGCTGGAACTGAGCCCCTGGGCGGTGGAAGACATCTGCTCGGTCTGCGCCGAATTGGCTTGGGTCACCTGATCCATTTGCATGGTGGCCTTGTTCACCTGCTCGATGCCGGTAGCTTGTTCTTGGGAAGCGGCGGCGATCTCGGCCACAATGTCGGTGACCCGTTTCACCGATTGCAGAATCTCGGCCAGCGTCTGGCCGGAGCGGTCGACTAATTCCGAGCCGTTTTCCACCTTGTGGACCGAATCCTG
>JBEKJJ010000045.1:0-46738 GCA_050011295.1 Bryobacteraceae bacterium | reverse complement strand
AGGGTGATCGTTGCAAATGCTTGCGACTGAGCGACAGCAGGCAAAGCCACGAGCAAATATACGATCGCTTGGCAGAACACGGATCGCCCTCCTTAGCAGGATTCGACGGCTGTAACGCAGAGATTGTTCCCGGCACGCCGTTCCCTACCGGGTCCGGTTCGGCATGTTTAGCAGACATTGCCGATCGCACACACTGAATTACCAGCCTGCCCGCTTGCGAGGCGAACTGTTCGTGCGGGCGGTGCCTCATCCCGTGGCTCGTTAACCGGTGCAATGGGCGGATTGAATCCATACTTCCTCGAATCCGACTCGATCTGGTCGGCAACCCGGAGGTTACTTTTTTCACGACTTTCCATTTGGCGAAACGCAGGCTCGCCGGCGAAGTGCAGCGTGACGCTCCCAAGATACGGCGTTCTGGGAAGCTCGAAGTTACTGTTAGATTAGCGCTTATAGGGCAAGTCTCCGGCTTGCCCGGACTGCCGGATCCATCAGGCGCTTGCCTGCCAGTGTGCCCGTAGTTCCTTATTGAACTCCGCCGGACGCTCCTCGGGAAAGAAAATCCTGGCGCCCTTCAACTCCACGCGGCGCCGGGTCCCTGGGATGTTCTCTGCCAGCCAATGTGACCATTTCACGTCGAAATATACATCATCCGTTCCCCAGACAATCAGCGTGGGCGCCTGCACCGTCTTCAGCCGTGCTTCAATTGCCAGCGTGTGCCGATTGTCGAAAGCTGCGAGGAACCGTTCGAAGTCGCGCGTGCGCTGCTCGCTACCGACCAGCGGACGCAAGTATGTTTCGATGCTTTCGTCACTCACGCGTTCCGGGCTTTCATACGCTGGTCCCAGCGCTTGTCGAAATATGCTCTTATCCGACAGCATCGCCTCCAGCGTTCCACGTAAACCGCCCGAAGCTGCCATGGCCAGGAAGGGTTTGAAGGCTTCCGGCGGCCAGTTGTCGTGCGCATCGCAATCGGTGAGCGTCAGGCTGCGAACGCGCTCCGGATACAACGCCGCGAAAATCTGTGCGATACCGCCGCCGCTGTCGTTGCCCACCAGATCCACCTGATCGATCTCCAACGCATCCAGAAATTCCTTTAGCATTTTGGCATTAGCCGTCACGGATACATCCTGCTCCGGCGCGATCTCGGTATCGCCGTGGGCCAACAGGTCAACGGCAATACAGCGCCGGATGTCCGACAAATCTTCCAGCTGGTGACGCCACAGGTGCCCATTCAACAACACGCCATGCACGAACAACGCCACCGGTCCTGTGCCCTGTTCCGTGTAGCCGATACGGCCTGAAGCGGTCTCCGCCGAGTGCCGTGCGGCACAAGTCTTCGCAATCATGAAATCGTTCTCCTATACCCGAAGTCCGGGTACCATCAGTAGGCCACTGATGAACGAAGAACCGCTGTCAGAATCTTTAGCGATTTGCGAACTTACGGAATTCGGAGGGCGAACGGCCGTAGGCCTGTCGGAACGCCGCGCTGAAATGACTGTGGCTGCTGAAGCCCAGTTCCAAGCCGAGAGCTGTAAGATCCTCGCATTGCGGAAGAAGGTCCAGCGCGCGCGCCAGCCGTAGCCGCAACTGGTAACGATACAAGGGTAAGCCTTCAACTTGTTGGAACACCTGCGTGAGATAAACCGGAGAGCCGCGCACCTCAGAGGCGATCTCCCGCAACGTCCAGCGTCGCGCTGGATTGCTCGCCAGTACCAGTTTGGCTCGGTCCACCAAGCGCTGCCGTCCTGCACTCCCGGCCGCGGCATGCGTTGTACGCGGACCCAAAGCCCGCTGCACCAGGGCCAAGGCCAGGCTCTCGGCTTCCAAAGGTCCCGCGTCGGCCCCTTGGCGCACCAGGCTGTGCCGCAGCAGCGCCACCAGCGCTTGAGCCCTTGCATCAATCCGTAGCCGCTGAGGCCGAAAAGCCAACGTCCCGTTGCCAGAGAAAAGCGCACGCGGCGCCAGGTCGCCAAGCTCTGTTTCGCTGATGCGCAGCGACAGACTCCGATCGCCACCGGGCACGGGGTGGCTCACCCGGTAACATTCGTTAGCATTGAAAAACAGCACCTGATTCGCCTCGGCTACCGCCTGGTCGTTCCCAAGATGGCGTACGTAGGCTCCGCGGTAGGGAAACACAATCTCCGTTGCACTCGTGCACTCTTCCGCGCTCCGGTGCCGGCTGTCGCCCAGGCAGTACACATCCCGGATCGTAACCGTCGATGACTTTAGCAGTAACTGATCTGTAACTTCCATGACAGAACTCGCTCCAATTCTCTCAGGAACCGGCTGGCCAGACCCGCGCTTTTCGGACGTCATCCGCCGTGAGGCGATTAGGTAGCAGCCTGTGGCAAAAGTCCCGGCAGGCTGAAGCCCGCCCCACTTCGTTCCGCAAACTATTGATCGATAAGCGTGGCGCAGGCGCTTTCGCTTGCGAACTGTGTGGTAGGGTACTTTTGCCACAGGCGACTAGGGTTGGAGTACTCACAGGTACCTATAGTACCTTCTAAATCGAGTACTTCCTTGATATACTTGTTCGAGCCGGCTCCGCAGCGACCGGGCACCAAGAAGGACTCTTATGAGAAACCTCACTGTGATTCTAGTTCTTGCTATATTGTCGTCTGCACCAGTTCTTGCCGACTACACGTTCATACCCATCATCGACAATAATGACCCTACGTTTAACCAGGCGTTAGGAATCAACAATGCGGGCACCATCGCCGGTTACTTTGGCAGCGGTACTCCGAACGCCACCCCGCCCCCCTTCACTTTGCAACCCAACCAAGGATACGCGGTGGCGCCGCCGTATAAGCAGGCCAATTTCACCAACGAGAACTTCCCCGGCTCTTCTCAGACCCAAGACACCGCTATCAACAATTTCGGATCCCTCGCTGGTTTCTTTGCCGATAGCAACGGCGCGACAGCCCCGAATTTTATCGGGTTCGTGGACAAGGGCGGTACCTTCACCGCGGTCGAGGATCCCAGCACCCCCGCCATTCCTTCCTCCGTCAATCAACTCCTCGGCGTGAATGACAACAATGTTGCTGCCGGCTTCTACCAGGACGCCCTCGGCAATCTCCATGGATATACGTACAACATTGGAACGGCGAGTTTTGACAATCTGTCGCTGCCCAGCGGTGACGATGCCTCGACCTTCGCAGCCACTGGCATCAACAACGCCGGAGACGTAGTTGGATTCTTCACCAACGCCGGCGGCACCACGGAAGGCTTTATAGACAACGGCGGCATTTTCACCAACTTTCTCGCTGCCGGTTCGAACAATACAATGTTCCTGGGAATTAACAACGAAGGCGAAGCCGTGGGCGTTTACCAGGACGGCTCTGGGCAGAACCACGGGTTTGTGTATTCCATCGCCACAGGTACATATCAGACCGTGGACGATCCGAACGCCGTGTTGGCGAATGGCGGAACCACTATCAACGGCATCAACGATAACGGCGATCTGGTCGGATTCTACGGGGATGCAAATGGCAACACCATTGGCCTGCTGGCCAATCCGGTGCCCGAACCCCGCTTCATCAGCGTGTTGCTGCTGGCGGCGCTAGCGTTCGCCGGAATCCAACAGACCCGGCGAGAGAAAGCCCGCACCCAAATTTAGAACTAGGATTCGCACAACCCTTGCGGCGGCAGGTACAATCATTGCAGATTCGGCCATGCCAACCCTCAGGATCCTCTCCATCCTAGCCGCTCTCGCTTTTTCGGCCGCTGCCAGCCCCAATTTCTCCGGACACTGGAAGCTCAATACCGAAAAAAGCAAACTTGACGAGCCTTATCAGGAAGAGCGAACCGTCGATCACAAAGATCCGGAACTTACCGTGAATGTGAAAGCAACAAGCGATGGTGAGGAGGACGAGAGCACTGCCAAGTACCGTACGGACGGCAAAGAAACCCGCAATATGATCGATGGAGATCCGCTCTTTACCACCGCCCACTGGGACGGCGACGCGCTGGTAATGGAATCGCAGTTGATCAGCGACACGGAAACCGTCGAAACGCACGATCGTTGGACGCTCTCCCCGGATGGGAAGCTGCTAACCGTGGCGCGAAAGCAAAAATCCGGCTCAGACCAACACGAGCTCATCTTAGTCTTCGACTTGCTTTAAGCGGTGGTGGGCGCGCAGGGACTCGAACCCCGGACCCCCTCGGTGTAAACGAGGTGCTCTAACCAACTGAGCTACGCGCCCAAGCGCGGCAACTTCATTCTATCCGAATGTGTTCATCTTTGGTCCTCGAGCGCCTTCTTCGCCTCGATCAGGACCGGTAGATCGGGGTCGGCATCCTTCCATTGCGCGAGAAAGTCCTGGTAGCTCTTACGGGCTCCAGCGGTGTCGCCCTTCCGGGCCGCCGCTCGCGCCAGTGCGAAGCGAGCTAAGGAATACAACGGCGAGAGCAAATCCTGACCCCGATGATCGATTATCTTTCGAAATTCGGCCTCCGCCTCATTGGGCTTCTGAAGATCGAGATATGCCTGCCCGCGCAGATACTGCGGCCAGAATTCGGCGGCGGCCTCATAACGCTGCGCTGGCTTCAGCGACTCAACTGCGCGTTCGGCGCTCCCCAGTCTCAGATCCATGGCGGCCCGAATTACGGGTAGCCAAATTTCGTTCACGATAACGTGCGCTGGATATCGACGGCTCATTTCATCGATAAGGGGCGCTGCATCGCGGGCTTCACCGCACCATGCCAGCGCCAGTGCTCCGCGAGTGAACGATATCGGGTTGCGCTCGATGGAGAGGGCCTGGGAAGCCGCCGTTTTCACGTCTGCGCACTTGCCCACTGCGGCGCCCCGCAGGGCTGTTTGGACAGCGAACCCCGCTGCCAGGTCGGCAGCCTCGGAGCGGCTGGCTGCATCCATGGCGCGCCGCGAGTACTCCACCGAGCGCCGCCATTGGCCGCGAGATGCAGCGGCCTCGGCTTGCCAGTCAAGGCCGTTGTACTCCAATTTTTTCCCCTCGGCCCACTCGAGCTGCGGCTCCACCGGCGGGCCATCCCCGTTCGCAAAAGCCATCCGAAACAGACCCTGGTGAAAGGAAACGCTATCCAACTGTTGTTCCAGCGCCTGCCGGTATACCTCGCCGGCTTCCGGGAAGCGATTCAGATGGATGAGAGCATTTCCCAAAACGGCGTAGCGGGCTGCCCCACGAGTACTGAGACGGATGGCAGTCCGGCTCTCCTCCACCGCCTGTTCGAATTGTCCGACGGAATTATAAGTTGCCGCCAGGTTGCTGTGCGGCCCAGCGTCCCGCGGATAGCTCTCCTGATGAAGCCTCAGAACTTCGATGCGCTTGTTCAGCTCCCCAGTGACTTGCCCATAGTACAGCGACATGATTGACAATCTTTCCCGTTCGCTGACGCGGTCGCGCAACTCGTAGGCTCTGGTAGCATATTCCGCCGTGAGTCCACTCTGCCGGGTGTTACTGTATATAAAAGCCAAAGCGGCGTAGGCGAACACGAAATTGGGATCCAGCTCGATTGCATGGCGGTAAAATGAGATCGCTTCGGGCACATTGCCACGGATCCTCTCGTGGAGTCCGAGGGAGTAGGCTCTTAGCGCCTCAAGCGATGTAGTGGTATGTTCGAGCAGCGCATCGAATTTCCGGATGGACCGCACCGACTCGCCTAGTCCTCCGCGCAGCCGAGAGGCTGCCTCCGACAGCGCCTGCAAGACCTGCTCTTTCTTTCCGGCCTCCACTTGTACGCGAGCCAGCGTATCTCCAGTGCGGCTGTCGGTGGCCTCCAAAGTTATGGCATAGTGGCTGCCTAGCGGCGTAATTAATCCGGTGATGAGCGCCTTGAGCCCTTGCCTTTGGCAGATTTCCCGCGCGATATCGGTTGTGATTCGTTCGTCTGGAGACCGGCGCATCATCCGGAGCGTCTCCCGCACCCGCTCATCCGGGAGAATACTCAGCAGCGGGCTCTGTTCCAGTTGCACCGCCAGCCCCTCTTTGAGGGTCAGGTCGAATAAGGGGTCACCCGTCTGATTCGCGAAGTCCGATAGCAGGATGGTGTCCCGGTCGGTTAGTTTTGGCTGGTTGCGGAACTTGGCGAATAGCGCCGCTCCTACTGCCGCCAGCAGTAGCATGACGAGGGAGATCGCGGCCAGCCGCGGCCAGCCTGCGGACGGGCTGGGCATTGCCGGCTCCGCTTGAACCGGAGCCTCAGCGGCAGGTTCCGCATCCCCGCTCGATTGCTCCACCGATGCGATGAATTGGTAGCCCTTCCCGACTACGGTTCGCACAAAGCGTGACTGATCCGGGTCATCCCCCAGGGCGCTCCGGATCTTGCGGATCGCGGTGTTGATGCTGCGTTCCGAGTCAATGAACCGATCCTCGCCCCAAAGCTGGCCGGTAATCTCTTCCCGAGTCACCACCCGATCGTGGTTCGCCACCAGCAGCACCAACAATTCGCACGGCATGCGCTGCAGCGTTACCAGCCGCCCGCTATGGCGCAACTCATGGCGGAACACATCGATTTCGAAGTCGGCGAACCGGAAGACTGGCGGAGGCATTCAGGCGCGTGTAGGAGACAAAGGGATTCGGTGCTACCAGAAGATTCTACCAAATGAGCCGCTAACCCTAGCGATCGTCCCCCCCGCAAACTGCTGAAACACAGCGAGATATTTTCAGTTCACCTCAGGTTACATCGGTTCATCTCCAGTTACTCGCCGGTGTCTTGCCGGCCCGCCCGTGGCATGTCAATCTCGACCAACGAATGAGAGGAAAGTTCATAGTGATGAGAAAACTGTTCATGCTTCGGCTCGCAATCGCTGCGATTGCCTCCCTGGTTGGCATTGATTTGGTTGGCATTGATTGCCAGGCGCAGACCTATAGCGGAGGCCAGCACACGCGCTCCCTGATCGCGCAACCGATCGATGAAAGCAAGCGGATCTCTTTGGCCGGCAATACTCCTCGCGCGTCCACGCGCGAAAATGACCGTGGTGCTGCCCCGGATTCCCTGCCCATGGAGCATATGCAACTGCTACTCGAGCGCCCGCCCGAGCTGGAACAGGAGTTGCAGAAACTCATTGACGAACTGCACCGCAAAGGCTCGCCGGTTTACCACCATTGGCTTACAGCAAAGCAGTTAGGCGAACGATTCGGTGTGTCTCCTCTGGACATGGACAGAGTAACGGATTGGCTCGGTGCGCATGGCTTCCGGGTCGACGGGGTGATGACCAACGGCCTGGTGATTGAGTTTTCGGGCACCGCCGGGCAGGTGAGGGAGGCCTTTCACACCCAGATTCACAATCTGGAAGTTAAGGGCAAGCCACATATCGCCAATATGAGTGACCCTGAGATTCCAGCCGCCATGGCCGGGGTAGTCAAGGGAATCCACGCGCTGCATAACTTCATGCCGCACTCCATGCGTGCAGCGCATCCGGAGTTTACTCTTCCGCTAAGCACCGGACCTCCCCTGTATATTGTGGCGCCCGCGGATTTGGCTACTATCTATAATCTGAACCCCGCCTTCTCGGCTGGCATCACCGGAGCCGGTCAAACCGTGGCGGTGATTGGGGATTCGGGTCTCAGAAACCCCGGCGATTGGACAACCTTCCGCAACAATTTCGGCCTCTCCACTTACAGCTCTGGAAGCTTCAACCAGGTAAATCCGAGCGGGTCCCTCAGTTGCGGGAACCCCGGAGTGAATTCAAATGAATTCGAAGCCGCTCTGGACGCGGAATGGGCCAGCGCCGCCGCTCCAGGCGCAGCCATCGAACTGGCATCCTGCCAAGACACGACCACCGTATTCGGCGGCCTGATCGCCTTCGAGAACCTCATTAACGGCGCCAACCTTCCGTCCATCGCGAGTATAAGCTTCGGACAATGCGAAGCCGCCAATGGCGCCGCCGCGAACCAAACCTACGTTGTCACCTACCAGCAGGCTGCGGCCGAGGGAATCTCGGTGTTTGTAGCCGCGGAATCTCGGTGTTTGTAGCCGCGGGAGATACTGGTGCGGCCGAGTGCGACACCGGCGTTGCTGAAACCGGTGTCTCCGCCGGCTTTGCAGTGAACGGATATGCCTCCACTCCTTACAACGTGGCGGTAGGAGGCACTGATTTTGGAGACACTGCGTTTGGAAGCCAACCTAGCGGTTATTGGGGCACCAACAACACCGTCTTCGGTTCGGCGCTCTCGTACATTCCCGAAATTGCGTTGAATGATACTTGCGCGGGCGAACTGTTTTTCACGCTCATGGGGTTTACTCAAAGCTATGGCGACACCGGCTTCTGTAACAGCACCAACGGGAAGAATTTTCTATCCGATAATCTCTCCGGCGGCGGAGGCCCAAGCAGCGTGTCCCTGAAACCGGCCTGGCAATCGGTGCTGGGCAATCCGAGCGACAACGTTCGCGATCTCCCCGACGTTTCCCTGTTTGCGGGCGATGGAATCTGGAATCACTCATACGTGGTCTGCATGTCCGATATAACTGAAGCGGGCTCCCGTTGTATCGTGGACGACAAGTATGCCGATGTTCAGAATTCGTTAGGCGGGGGCACCTCTTTTTCCGCGCCGATCATGGCCGGCATCCAGGCGCTGGTCAACCAGGCGGAAGGAGAACGCCAAGGAAATCCCAATCCCAGGTACTATCAGTTGGCGGCGATGGAATATGGCGCATCGGGCAATGCCACCTGCAATTCCACGCTGGGAGGCGGCGCGGGAAGCAGTTGCGTATTTTACGACGTCACACAAGGCGACACTACCGAGCCTTGTACGGGCTCCATAAACTGCTTCGGCTATAGCATGACCGGTTCAACTATTACTTACGGCGCACTGTCTACGTCAGCTACAAGTTTTCAGCCGGCCTACGGTACAACCACCGGCTGGGACTTTGCCACCGGCCTGGGTTCGGTAAACGTCTACAACCTCATCCAGAATTGGAACGCGGTAATCACGACGACGGCGGTCACCGTGGATATCAATCCGTCTTTGCCTGGTCAATCCGTCCACTTCACCGCCACCGTCACGCCAGCCTTCGGCGAAGGAGAAACAGGCACTGTCACTTGGAGCGCGAATACCGGCTGCGCCGCGTCCCCGATTTCCGAGGGCGTGGCCGTATGCGCCACTTCAGCACTGCCATCGGGAACGGATACCGTCACGGCAACTTACTCGGGCGACAGCAATTTTGCGGCGTGCAGCGGCAGCGTAACCGAGCACGCCGGCGCGTTGCCGGCGAAGTTTGCGGTCTCGGCGCCGTCAAGTTCCATTGCTGGCGTTTCGTTAAACGTCACTGTGACTGCGCTGGATGCCTTAAGCAATATCGTTACCGGATATGCCGGCACGGTGCATTTTACGAGTTCCGATCCTAGCGCCGTCCTTCCCCAGGACTCCACTCTGACCAACGGCCAAGGCTCCTTCGCCGTTACCCTCCGCACGGCGGGGCTCGAGTCCATAGCCGCCACTGATAGGACAAATCCGTCGCTGACCGGTTCCAGCGCCGTCACCGTCACTCCGGGTCTTGCCAGCCACCTGGCAATCTCAGTTCCGCCATCAGCCTATCTCGGCGGAGCGTTCCAATTCACTGTGACCGCCTTGGACAGTTTCAACAACATTGCCACCGGTTATGGCGGCACGGTGGTATTCACTAGCACCGATCCCAAAGCCATGCTGCCCGCGGGATCGACGCTCCCGGGTGGCGCGGGAACATTTTCAGCGACGCTGGAAACCGTCGGCGCGCAGACCATCACCGCTTCTGATTCCGCCGATAGCCTCGCGATTACGAGCAACACAATCAGCATTACCATCCCCAATCTGGTGGTGACCAGTGCGTCGGACGATGCAGGCTCGGCTTCGAACTGTACCCCGCAGGCGGCTTCCCTAAAAGGAACGGATGCCTCCTGCAGCTTGCGCGACGCATTGTTCGCCGCGAGCAGTACCGGGTCGGGAAGTGTCACCTTCGATGCGACAGCCTTTGCTGCAACCAACACGACTGCGCAGAACACCATCACTCTAGGGCCGGCCGGTACTCTGAATGTTCCGTCCAATACAACCATTGCCGGGCCGGCTAGTACCAGCGTAACGGTGAACGGGAATAATGCAACCACGGTCTTCACCGTTAGCTCCGGCGTGACCGGCGCCTCGCTCAGCGGGCTGACTATCGCTGCTGGGAATGGAAATGCTGGATCGGGTGGGGGTATCGCGAACGGTGGCGCGCTCCGGGTGAGCAATAGCACCATCTCCGGAGGTACGGCGGCTATGGGCGGTGGTATAGCGAATGCCGGGAATCTGACCTTGAGCGGCGTCACGATATCCGGCAACACGGCCGCGAGTTCGGGCGGCGGCATCGACAACTCGGGCGTACTAACCATAACGAACAGCACCATCTCTGCAAATACGGCGTCCCAAGGCGGCGGCATCTTCATCGATGGTGGTGGGCTGCTCAACCTGGCCAACAGCATCGTGTCCGGCAATTCGGCGTCAACGAATCCCGATGTCTCGGGAGGAATCAACGACAACGGCGGCAATCTGGTTGGTGTGGCAGGCCTCAACCTCGCGAGTCTGGCCGCGAACGGTGGTCCCACTCAGACCATGTTGCCCATGCCTACCAGCCAGGCCATCTGCGCTGCGATCCCGGCGAACGCGGCTACCTTGAACACCGATCAGCGCGGCTACCCGCGTAGCGTCGTTTACGGCGGGAACACCTGTGTGGATGCCGGAGCGGTCCAGACCAACTATGCACTGGCCTTTACTATCCAACCGCCCTCGAGCGCAATCATTGGACAGCCGCTCTCGCCCGCGCCGGTGGTGCAATTGACGGAAAGCGGCTCGGTCGCGGCGGGAGCAAGCAGCTCAATCTCGATAACCGATAGTGCCGGCGTGCTGGGCGGGACTACCTCCACAAATCTTTCGTCGGGCTCCGCCACGTTCAGCAATCTACTTATCAATTCTATGGCCACGAGCGACACGCTGACCGCTGCTCTAGCTCTCAATGCATCGCTGAATCTAACCGCGCCGGCGAAGGTACCGGTGACAGCGACCCAGAGGATTCCCTCCATCACCTGGGCTGCACCTGCTGCGATCTCCTATGGAACGCCTCTGAGCGCTACGCAACTCGATGCCACTTCCATCGTTCCCGGCACGTTTGTGTATACGCCTTCTTCTGGCGCGGTGCTGTCCGCGGGAACGCAAACGCTCTCGGTCAGCTTCACCCCAACCGACACGGCCGACTACGCCGCAGCTACGGCGACTGTCCAACTCAAAGTGAATCAGGCCACACCCAAGCTCACTTGGGCTAATCCAGCGGCCATTTCTTACGGCACGCCATTGAGTTCGGCTCAATTAGATGCCGCCGCCTCCGTGCCGGGGAGCTTCGCCTACTTGCCCGCTGCGGGAACAGTACTCGCAGCCGGAACGCAAACGCTCTCGGTCACCTTCACTCCGGCCGACACAACCGACTACACAACCGCCGCAACAACGGTCCAGCTCCAGGTGAACAAAGCTACTCCTGCGATCACCTGGGCAACGCCCGCCGCTATCCCGTTCGGCACGCCGCTCAGCAGCTCGCAACTGGACGCCACTGCCGCAGTCCCCGGGACATTCGTCTACTCTCCCGCAGGCGGAACAGTATTGAGCATCGGATCGCATACCCTGTCAGTCACGTTCACACCGGCTGATACTGCCGACTACACTACAGCCACGGCCACGGTGAAGTTAACGGTGAATAAGCCGGCGCCCATCCTTACATGGGCCACTCCCGCGCCGGTGTCTTATGGCACGGCGCTCAGCAGCGCGCAGTTGGATGCCACCACGACGATCGCTGGATCTTTCGCCTACTCTCCGGCCGCTGGAACTGTGTTGAGCGTCGGAGCGCATACGCTCTCGGTCAAGTTTACGCCGACTGATACCACCGACTACTCCACTGCCACGGCCGACGTAACGCTGGTGGTGAACCTAGCCACGCCGACGTTGACGCTGGTTGCCTCCAACAACTCGCCCACGCTGGGCACAGCGATCACATTGACCGCAACTCCGATCGGAGGCGGCGGTAGCGCGCCGACCGGCTCGGTGACCTTCTACTCCGGCGCCACTTCGCTCGGTAAGGCCACGCTGACGAGCGGCGTAGCGACCCTCGCGACTAGCGCCTTCACGGTCGGCCCTCAATCGATTTCAGCGGTTTACGCCGGAAATACCGAGTACACCGGGGCCACTTCGAACACCGTTGTGGTCACCGTGGGTCCGGCTTCGCCAGTGCTGACGTTGACCGGTTCCACCGGCAGCGGTCCGCTCGGCACCAAGTTCACGTTCACGGCGGAGCTGAGCAGCACGGTGAAAAGTACCACCGCAACGGGAACCGTGACCTTTTTCGTCGACGGCATATCACTCTCCCTGGTAGCGGTTGCTTCGAATAAGGCTACCTACTCGATCAGCACACTAGCGGCCGGTTCCCACAACATCACCGCTACTTACTCAGGCGATGCGAACTATCTGGGCGCTAGTTCGAACGCCGTGACCTCGGCCGTTGCCAAAGGGACGCCCGCGGTGAAGCTCACTTCTTCTTCCGGCACAATAAAGAGCGGCCTCACGGTGACTTTCGAAGCCACGCTGAGCAACACAGTCGCGGCCATCGGACCGGGCGGAAGCATTCAGTTCTACGACGGCACCACGCTGCTCGGCGCCGGAACCCTGAGCAATGGAAGTGCGGCCTTCTCAACCTCCGCGCTCATCGTCGGTGCACACACCATCACCGCTGTGTATTCCGGCGATACGAACTACCAAACAGCAACCTCTAGCTCACTTAAGGAGACTGTGACTAAAAACTAATACCGGCGGGGCCATCGAGGCCGGAAGGCGCTACTGTTGACAGAGGTGGCCCCTTGGCGCTACCGTCGCTCCATGGCCCTCGAACATTTTGACTGGGAAGTGGGGGACGTCCTGGTCCTGAATCTCACCGGCCCCATCACGCTTGGCCCCGGTACCCGCGAGTTCCGGCAATTGATCACCGACACCCTCGAGAGCGGCAAGAAGAACATCCTCTTGAACATGGCCGAAGTCTACTATATCGATTCCAGCGGCCTCGGCGAGTTGGTGGCAGCCTACACCGCGGCAACCCGACGCGGCGGAAAACTCAAGCTCATGAAACTCACCCAGCGCGTCCAGGATGTCGTGCAACTCACCAAGGTCTATCGAATCTTCGAAGTCTTCAACGACGAAGCCAGCGCCATCAGCAGCTTTGGCCCTGAACCCGGACCACCGGCTTGACGCCTGCTGTAAAATAGTATTCCGCGCTCAAGATTTCATGACTCAACCCGCCGCAGGCCTGAAGGCCACGCCGCTCAACGCCGCGCACCGCAAGATGTGCGCCAGAATGGTTGACTTTGGTGGCTGGGACATGCCCGTCCAATACTCCAGCATCCTGGAAGAACATCACGCCGTCCGCAAGAACGTTGGCCTGTTCGACGTCAGCCATATGGGCGAAATCGAGATCCATGGCCCCGACGCGTTCGCTCTCACTGACTCCGTCACCACCAACGCCGTCGCCAAATTGAAAATCGGACAAGCTCAATACTCCGGGCTCCTGTACGAACATGGCGGCTTTGTCGACGACATCCTGGTGCACAAAGTTGCCGACGATCACTATTTCATCTGCGTCAACGCATCCAATCAGGACAAGGATTTCGAGCATATCGTTAAAGCGAACAAGCTGAACGCTACCGTGGATTTCGCGAGCGATCGTTACGCCCAGTTAGCCATCCAGGGCCCCAAAGCCCTCGTGACTTTGCAAAAACTCACAGCCACCGATCTCGCGCCCATTGAGTACTATCACTTCATCGATGGCGCCGTATCGGGCACTCCTGCGCGCATCGCGAGAACCGGCTACACCGGCGAGGACGGATTCGAGATTTACATCGCGCCCGATCAGGCCGAGCGAATCTGGTATGAGATTCTGGACGCCGGCGAAGTGTTCGGCATCAAACCTTGTGGACTGGGCGCGCGCAACACGCTGCGCCTCGAATCCAAAATGGCGCTCTATGGTCACGAGATTCACGCCTCCATCACGCCCTACGAAGCGGATCTCGCGTGGATCGTCAAACTCGATAAAGGCGACTTCACCGGCAAAGCGGCGCTAGCTAAACAAAAAACGCAGGGCATCACGCGCAAGCTGGTTGGTTTCGAGATGACCGGCCGCGGCATCGGGCGCGACGGCTACGAGGTTTATCTGGACGGCGCTCCAGCGGGCTGGGTAACCAGTGGCGGCCCGTCTCCCACGCTCGCGAAAAATATCGGACTTTGTTATCTTCCCTTGGATCGTTCGAAACCCGGGCAATCCATCCAGATCATGATTCGCAATCAGCCGGTGGAAGCCGTCACGGTTCCAACGCCATTCTACAAACGAGCCAAATAATTCAATGTATCCTGCAAACTTTCACTACACCAAGGAACATGAGTGGGTCCGCGTCGAAGGCGACCTCGGCGTGGTCGGCATCACCGATCACGCGCAGAAGGAACTCGGCGATATCGTTTACGTCGACCTTCCCAAACCCGGCGCCCACTTGGAGCAAGGCAAGACTCTGGGGTCCGTCGAATCCGTGAAAGCGGTCTCCGATATCTACGCCCCGGTTTCGGGCGAAGTGGCTGAAGTGAACCCGCTGCTTGCCACCGCGCCAGAAAAACTGAACGAAGACCCGCACGGCGACGCCTGGCTTGTTAAAATCAAATTGTCGGCCCCCGACCAAATTAAGGGTCTACTCTCCGCCGAAGATTATCAGAACTACGTAGGAGCTGAGGAAGCCGGGCACTGAGCCAGGATTTTCCAAACAACAACCATTGCGCTATTTACCGAAGTCAGATCTCGAGCGCCGCGAGATGCTGTCCGCTATCGGCGCGGCCAGTCTCGAAGATCTGTTTAACCACCTGCCGGCCGAAGTCCGCCTGAATCGGCCACTCGATATACCCGCGGGCAAATCCGAGTACGAAATCGTCGATTACTTCCGCGCCCGCGGCGACGAAAACGCCAACGGATTCGCCTCATTTCTGGGCGCCGGTGTCTACCACCATTACCGTCCGGTGCTGGTGGATACCGTGGTCTCCCGCGGCGAATTCCTGACGTCCTACACTCCGTATCAAGCCGAGATCTCGCAAGGCACGCTGGCCACGATCTTCGAATTCCAAACCATGATCTGCCAACTGACAGGCATGGAAGTGGCGAACGCCTCGATGTACGACGGGTCCACAGCTGTTCCAGAAGCCGCCATGATGGCCATGCGCCTCACCGGACGCGATAGCATTCTGGTTTCTCGCGCGGTTCATCCGGAATATCGCGAAGTTTTGCTCACCTACGCGCAGCACCAGGGCATGCCGGTGGCCGAGTTTGGCTACTTGAGCGAAGCCGGAACGCTGGACGCCGCGGATCTTGAAAGCAAGATCGGCAAAGAAACTGCGGCCGTGATTATCCAATCGCCGAACTTCTTCGGAATCGTGGAAGACGTCCGGCGCGCAGCCGAAATCGCCCACCAGCACGGCGCGCTGTTGATTTTTGTGTTCGCTGAAGCTGTCTCGCTCGGATTGCTGGAGCCTCCGCGTGATGCTGACATCGTGGCTGGCGAGCTGCAATCCTTCGCCATTTCGCCGGTCTATGGCGGACCCTTCGCCGGCATCATCGCCACCAAAGAAAAGTTCATGCGCCAGATACCCGGCCGGCTGGTGGGCGAGACCAAAGACACGCGTGGCAATCGCGCATTTTGCCTCACCCTCGCCACCCGCGAACAACATATTCGCCGCGAGAAAGCTACCTCAAACATTTGCACCAACCAGGCCCTAATCGCTTTGATGGCCACGGTTTTCATGACCGTCTATGGCAAGGAAGGATTGCGCGAGTTGGCCCAACAGAACCTGTCAAAAGCTCATTATCTGGCCGGCAAACTTCCCCTACGCTTTTCGGGACCGTTCTTCAACGAGTTCGTGGCTTCCACCAATGGCCGCACACCCGATCAAATCAATCAAGCGCTGCTCGACAAGAAAATAATCGGCGGCCTTCCGCTCGACCGCTACTATCCGGAACTCAAAAACACCATGCTGCTCTGCGCCACGGAAATGTCTCGCCGCGAGAAGTTGGATGCAGTGGCGGAGGCGTTCGCGAAATGATTAAGAAAGTCCGCCAGCACATCAATCAAAACGAGCCGCTGCTGTTTGAAAACAGCTCGCCCGGCAAGCGAGGCTATCAGTTACCGCCCTTGGACGTTCCCTCCGTGGACGCCGCATCCGCGCTAGGCGCATCGAACACCCGCGCCGAAATCGAAGGCTTTCCCGAAGTGAGCGAAGTGGAAGCCATTCGGCACTTCACGCGTCTTTCCACGCACAACTACGCCATCGATCTGGGCCTTTATCCGCTGGGCTCCTGCACCATGAAATACAATCCGCGCGTGAATGAGCAAGTGGCGCGCATCGAAGGCTTGGCTTGGGCGCATCCCTACCAGCCGGAATCGCTCTCGCAGGGCATTCTCGAAATCATGGGGACGCTCGAGAAAACGCTCGCCGAAATCACCGGCATGGACGCAGTCACGCTGCAGCCGGCGGCCGGCGCGCACGGCGAGTTCACCGGCATCCTGCTGGTACGCGCGCTGCTCAAATCGCGCGGCAATCCCCGCAAGAAACTTCTGATCCCGGATTCGGCGCATGGAACTAATCCCGCCACCGCCACCATGGCCGGGTACCAGGTGGAAAACATCAAATCTAACGAGCGCGGCATGGTGGATGTGGAATCGCTCGCGCGAGCGGTGGATGAAGACGTTGCTGCGTTGATGATCACCAATCCCAACACGCTCGGCGTATTCGAAGAGAACATCACCCGCATCGCAGAAATCCTACATGCGAAAGGCGCTCTAGTTTATATGGACGGCGCCAACATGAACGCGCTAGTGGGCGTCGCGCGTCCAGGCGACTTCGGCATCGATGTTATGCATCTCAATTTGCATAAAACATTTTCCACGCCGCATGGCGGAGGTGGCCCCGGCTCAGGACCTGTAGCTATCAAGAAGCACTTGATTCCGTTTCTCCCGAAGCCGCGTCTTAAGCGCGTGGGTGAGCGCTGGACCTGGGATTACGATCGCCCTCAATCCGTCGGGCGCGTGCGCGCCTTCTACGGCAATATCGGCATGCACGTGCGCGCCCTAGCCTACATCATGGCCCACGGCGGCGACGGCCTGCGCAACGCCACGCTAGACGCTGTGCTAAATGCCAACTACATCCGCGCGCTGATTGAGCCTTACTACGACCTGCCGCATAAGGCGCCCACCATGCACGAATGCGTCTTCAGTGACGAGCGGCAAACCAAGCGCGGCGTCCGCACCGGCGACATCGCCAAGCGCCTGATCGATTACGGATTCCATCCCTACACCGTCAGCTTCCCGCTGATCGTGCATGGCGCCATGATGATCGAACCCACCGAAACGGAAAGCAAAGCCGAGCTCGACCTGTTCGTGGACGCTCTAATCTCCATCGCAGCCGAAATCGATCAAGATCCCGAGCTGGTCCTAAAAGCCCCGCACCACACTCGTACCAGCCGCGTGGATGAAGTAACAGCCGCCCGCAAGCCAATAGTCCGCTGGAAGCCAGTTACCGAACCGCGACCGTAAGGGAGCCGGTGCCTTTAGTTATTTGTGCTTCAACCGGCTACAAGCGGTCTCCGCGCCACTCGGATCCAGCGCCGCCTTCCCTTCCTGAATATCCACGATCTTTCCGTCCGTGTCCACAATGAACGTTACGCGATTGGCTATACCCATTTCCGGGATCAACACGCCATACAGCTCGGAAACCTTCCGCATGTGGTCGCTGAGCATCGGATAGCTGACGTTGAGTTCCTTCTTCCAGTGCGCGAGAGTCGGCCCGAAATCGGTGCTAATTGCCAATATCTTTACGTCCATGTCATTGAATTTTGCAATACCAGACTGGTACGCGGTGATTTCCTTCGTTCAACCACCGGTGAACGCTGCCGGAAAGAAAGCCACCACAACGACATTCTTGCCGCGAAAATCGGAAAGCTTCACCGGCTTGCCGGATTCCGCCTCGGGAAGCGCAAAGTCGGGAGCCTCATCGCCAATTTTTAGATGAGTTTTCGGTGGCGTGATCTGCTGGGCCGTGAGAACGGCCGCGAACGCCGAGCATGCCAGAAGCGCACTGATGCCTTTCATGTTTTCTCCTTCAGGGTTTTGGGTACCACTGACTGGAAGAGTAGCACGCACCCACCCGCCTATGGCACCATGGAAAATTACACACCGTGGCCGCTCCCCTCCAAACCCGACCAGCGATTGAAGTGCGCGACCTGGTGAAGCGCTACCAGAAGTCCAAAACCAACGCCGTCGACGGCGTCACGTTCGAAGTCCGCCGCGGCGAAATTTTCGGGCTCCTGGGACCCAATGGCGCCGGCAAAACCACTTGCATCGGCGTGCTCATCACTTCCGTCATCCCCACATCCGGATCAGCCGCCATCATGGGTCTCAACGTCGCCGACGATCCCATCGGAATTAAGCAACACATCGCCGTGGTCCCGCAGATGAGCAATCTGGACAGGAGCCTCAAAGTCCGCGAGATCCTCACCTTTCACGCCGCCTATCACAGCGTAAGCCGCAAAGAGCGCGAGACAAAAGCGGACCAGCTTCTCGAAGAACTCGGCCTCGGCGAGCGAAAGAACGACAAGGTAAGCAGATTTTCGGGAGGCATGGCGCAGCGTCTGATGATCGCCCGCGCCCTCATGCATTCTCCGAGCGTTCTCTTCCTCGATGAACCCACCAATAATCTCGATCCCCAATCGCGCCTGTTCCTCTGGGACCGCATCCGCGCCTTGAATCAGCAGGGACTCACAATCCTGCTCACGACCCACGATATGGACGAAGCCGATCGCCTTTGCGAACGCGTCGCCATCATGGACCAAGGCAAGATTCTGGTGAACAACACGCCGGCGGAATTGAAGAAAATGATTCCCGGCGGCAACGCGCTCGAGATCCGCGTAAAACTTCCCGACACCGGCGACAGCACCGCGCGCGAGCGTTTGCGAGAGTCTCTGCAGACTCTCCCAGGCGTCACCAAAGTGGAACAGGTAGAGAACAACGCACCAACCGGAAAGCCTGCCGCACCACCGGCCGGTCCCTGGGCCAAGTTCGCTCCAGCCGCCGCGGCGCCGCCCGAAGAAGAACTCGGCGTCGTTACATATAGAATTTACGCGCAGAGCGCCAGTTCACTGGTCGGTACCGCGGCGCAAGCCGTCCTATCAGCCGGAGCGGAAGTTCGCGATCTGCATCTCAAGCAGGCGACCCTCGAAGAAGTCTTCATCTACCTCACCGGAAGACACCTGCGCTGATGCATTCCCGATCGAAATTTTCGCTGGCTGTATCCGCGCTGCTCGCCATCTTCGAGCGCGACATGGTGGTCACCGGACGCGAATTCGTCGTCTTTCTTTTGCAAGCCCTCATGCAGCCGCTGTTCTTCCTGTTTATCTTCGGCAAGGTGCTACCGAACATCGGCCTGGCTGCGGGAAACTTCGTAGCCTTGATGCTTCCAGGAATTGTGGCGCTCACCACTTTGTTGGCCGCGATCCAAGGAGTAACACTACCGCTGGTACTCGATCTCGGATTCGCCCGCGAGATTGACGATCGCTTACTGGCGCCACTACCTGTCTGGCTAGTAGTAATCGAAAAGGTGCTCTTCGCCACCGTGCGCGGAGTAATCGCCGGCGCCGTAATTTTCCCGCTGGCTCTCTGGATTCTCGGCAATAACTATGCTGTTCGTTCGGACCGCATCGCTCTGCTCTGCGGCATGCTGATTCTCACCGCCTGCGCCGCCGCCGGCATCGGTCTCGTGATGGGCACCATCGTGAAACCCGAGCAGATCAGCCTGATGTTCACGCTCATCTTCACGCCGCTGCTCTTCACCGGGTGCACTTACTATCCCTGGGGCGCGCTCGGCACCATTCGCTGGTTCCAGATCGTGACACTTTTCAATCCCCTGACCTACGCAGCCGAAGGCCTACGCTACGCCATGGTTCCCCCTCTGCACGGCCACCCCATCCCCACGCTAGGAATCGCGTGGGTGCTTTTGGCTCTCGGCGCCAGCGTCCTAGGTACAGTAATCCTAGGAACCCGCACCTTCTACAAGCGCGTAGTCAGCTAACAATTGCTTGTCCTGGCACCACGTGGCGCACGCTCTCAGCGTGCCGCGTCGGCACTCATGCCGACGCCTTTCCCAACTTCTTCAACGACTGCCGACTCTCAAAAAATCCCTCCCACGCATCCTCACCCGCCAACCTCTTCTTATAATTCCCCAGATTAAATTTCGCAGGATCCAACCCCGCCTTCACCTCACTCCACCGCAGCGGCATCGAAAAAGGCGCTTTCGGACGCCGCCGCACCGAATAGGGCGCGACAACCGTAGCTCCAAACCCATTCCGAAAAGAATCCAGATACACGCGATTCTTGCGCGCTTCAATGCGCTGCTCCACCGTCAACGTATCGCGATGTTCGCTAGCCAGCCGCTCGCACAACCCGCTAGCAAACGCCCGCACTTCATCGAAATCCGGCCCCACCCGCAGCGGCACAAAAACGTGCATTCCGCGGCTGCCGGATGTTTTAGGAAAACTGGCAAGCTTAAGCTCGTCCAGCGCCTTCTTCACCAGCAACCCAGCCTTGGCGGCGTCGGCGAACCCTCCGGAACCCGGATCCAGATCGAAGACCATCCAATCCGGCTGAGGCGGATGGCTAGCCTGGCTCCCCCACACATGCACCGGAATGCACCCCAGATTCACCAGCGCGATTTGGGTCTCCAGCGCGCCGCCCACCACATAGTTCACTTCTTTTTTCTCATGCTGGATCAGCTTCGTCGGCGTGCCCTCCGGCAGCCCCTTCGGTGCCTGTTTTTGATAAAAACATTGTCCGCTCATTCCGTCGGGACACCGCTCCAGCGACAGCATCCGGTCAGCGACATACGGCTTCAACCGGGGAAACACGGTTTCATAGAAGCGCGCCAGATCGAGCTTCGTATATCTCTCCTCCGGCCAAAAAACTTTATCCGGATGCGAAAGCAGCTTCTCGATATTCATCGCGCCTCCGGCAGTATGACATCTTGCGGACGCTTATCGTCTCGCAATCCGAGAAAAACCGGCTGTCGAAGTTTGCGATCGGCAGTCAATTCCTCATACGCGATCTCGGCTACTAAATGCGGCGCAAGATAAGTCACAGCCTTCTCGCGCGGCGGATCAACCACGGCAGGTTTCACGCGAACCAGCGGCTGAAACATCCGGTGCAAGCGCGCCAGCAATCCTTGATTGAATCCGGTCCCAACCTTGCCCACGTATCGCAACTTCCCGCGTTCGTACGCTCCCAACAACAGCGCTCCAAAATGTTTGCGAGCACCCGCGGGCTCCGTGTAACCCACAATCACGAACTCGTCCTCCTGATGGGCCTTCACCTTCACCCATTTGTTGGAACGCCCCTCCACATAAGGAGCCGACGTGTCCTTCGCCACCAATCCTTCGAATCCCTTTTTCTTCGCGACTTCAAACGCCTTCAGACCATTGCGCGCCAGAAAGACGGAAGCAAATACGCGGTCGCGCGTTCCGCTCGTTTTCCCCAACAGCTTATCCAGCACCGCGCGCCTGATTGTCAGCGGCTCACGGCGCAAATCCAGGCCGTCCTTATAAAGGCAATCGAACACCGCGTAGGATGGCTCCCCGCCGGAATTCTGCAAAAGCTGAAACCGGGAAACCCATTTGGAATCGAACGCCACTACTTCACCATCCAGCAGCAGCGTGCGGCCCGGCAGTTTTGCTACAGCCGCGGCAACTCCGGAAAACGTTCCGGTCCGGTCCTTCGCATTCCGCGACAACAGCGTCACGCGTCCGCCCTCCTTGTACGCCAGAATCCGGTATCCGTCGTACTTCTCCTCATAAACCCAGCCCGCCTTATCGAAAGGTTGCTTCCCTAGCGTCGCCAGCATCGGCTTCACGCGAAAAGGAATGCGATCGCTCATCAGCCGCGCGTCCCGGCAGCAATCTCATCCAGCAGCTTGTTCGAAAGCACCGACTTCGGCTTCTTCTCCAACACATCCTCGGTGGACGCGTACCGGTCCCGATGCTTGATCAGCAGCCAGCTCTCCTTCTTCGATCCGCCGTAGCCCTTGGTTCGCACCAGCACCCACGATCCTTTCAGTTTCTTGCCGTTCAGCGCGAACTTCAATTCACCCTTCCCGAGAGCCTCGTCGACATCGGGATCTTCAGGAGTCCACGTCCCTCGATCCCACAGCATCACCGTGCCGCCTCCATACTCGCCCTCGGGAATGGTGCCTTCAAACCCGCCGTATTCCACCGGATGATCTTCCACCCGCGCCGCCAGCCGCTTCACCGCCGGATCCAGCGAAGGGCCTTTTGGAACAGCCCACGAGAGCAGCACGCCCCGCCATTCCAACCGAAAATCATAGTGAAGATGCGACGCCTGGTGCTTCTGAATAACATAAAGAAGTTTCTTCGCCGAACCGTTCGGTGATTCAGAACCCTCCGGCTCCGCCGTAACGCTAAAATCACGCTTGCTTCGATATTTTTTCAAGCTCTGCATTGCTAGTCTCCACCCTGATAGAATGATGCCTAGCCGGACCAAGCGTTTCATCCAATTGGCCGGAAATCAGGGAGGATCAATTCATGCGCTATTTCGTTGTCGGTTTACTCTGCTGCATGTGCCTATTGGCCGCATCCAGCGTCTACGACTTCACTCTCAACTCCATAGACGGCCAAACCGCCCCACTGGCCGCGTACAAAGGTAAAGTTCTTCTGCTGGTCAACGTGGCCAGCAAATGCGGTTTCACGCCACAGTACAAAGGTCTCGAGGCAGTATACGAAAAGTACAAGGATCAAGGGCTGGTGGTGATCGGTTTCCCGGCCAACAATTTCATGGCGCAGGAGCCCGGCACGAACGAAGAGATCAAAACTTTCTGCTCCCGCACTTACAACGTGTCATTCCCGATGTATTCGAAAATCTCAGTGAAGGGCGACGACAAAGCTCCCCTCTATCAGTTCCTCACCGAGCAAAAAGGTGGCGACATCAAGTGGAACTTCACCAAGTTCCTGGTAGGTCGCGACGGCACAATCGTAGCGCGCTTCGAGCCGAAGGTCACTCCCGATTCACCGGAAGTAATCGCAGCCATCGAAAAAGCCCTGCAGTAAATGTAGCGCACGCACTCGTGCGTGCCGCGTTCACACTCGTGTGAACGCCTGGGTCGCGCGGCCACGCGGGACGCTTTCAACCCGGCGTACCCGGACTTTCACTTCCACGCGCGACCCGAGCCGGTTAAGAACCGCAATGAGCCTATCGACGGTGAATCGCCCCAGGTCTGCATTGCGGATGCGCGAGAAGTCAGCCGCCGCAATGCCCGTACGGCTGTGTGCGGCGCGTACGGTTAGGCGCTCTCGTTCCAACGCCTTGATAATTTCAGCGGCCAAGATGGCCTTGAATTGTTCGGCATCCGCGTTCTCATTACCCACATCGCGGAACACATCGCCGCTTCCCCGGACCACGTCCAGCCTTTCACGGCTCATCGCAACATCCCCCTCAATCTCTTCAATCGGTCTTTTATCAGATCGATTTCGTGCTGCGGCGTCCTGACACCCCGTGTCGATTTCTTCTGGAACGCATGCACCACCCAGATTTCTTCCGCGAGCTGCACCGCGTAGACCACCCGGAATGCATCCCCTCGGAATGCGATAGCAAGCTCGAACACACCTGAACCAAGGCCATGCACTGGCTTTGCAATGTCGGCCTTAGCGCCCTCGGCCGCTACCGTCAGCGCTGCCAGACAGATCGACCTGGCGTCCGCAGGAACGTTTCGAATTCCTTCAAGGCCGCCCGAATCCAGGAAATGGGCCGCGATTTTCGGATCACTGGCCACTCGTCTTCTTTCTCTGCCCACGATGTTGTCATATTTGACAACATCTTTCAAGCCAGAAACGCCGACCTACCCCTCCACCGCGATCGTCACCGTATCCGCACTCCCATCCGGCATCTTCACCGTCAATGGCACGCTGTCCCCCGCCGCCACTCCGCTCGGAATCGCCACGTTGATCTGATACTCGCCCGCACTCCCGGGCGCGATGCCGGAAAAACTCACCACCGCCGGAATTCCGCCGATCGTCACCACCGGTGTCTGCAAAGTTTCATACAGCGCGCTGCCATTGGCGGGCGCTAGCGATCCCGTGGGCAGCACGTTCCCGTTCGGATTGCCATTGGGCGTCGCCTTCCCCAAGCCCGTGAGATAGATTTGAACCTGATCGCCTACCTTAGCCGGTTGCCCGCACACCGATGCCGTGGTCACGCTCGCGCAGCTCGGCAAACCAAGCGCCTGCGCCATGGATAACGGCATCACTTTCCACGCAGTATTCGCGAACAGCACCGCGCCGTTCATACGCGCCGCATTGGACGGGTCCGCAATCCCGAATAGCCCAACGGAATCCGGCGCCAGCGTCAACTGATACGACGCGCTGGTTCCTTGCGCATTCGTCACCTCCACAAACGCCGTGCCCAGCTCTGGCAATTCGGAAGGCAGCACAATATTAATCTGCCCCGTCGTACCTTCCACGTTATACAACGGCGTCTTGAATCCATTTACCATCACCGAAACTTCATTGAATACAGTCGCCGGGAAAATGTTCGCTACCGTGTCCTCCGTTCCGAAACTCGATCCGAACAGGCTGACAAAAGAATTCGCCGATGCAGTGCCGGCTTTGAAGCTGGCCCCGTTCACGATCGAATTGATCTGTGGCAAGGCCAGACCCGTCAGCAGCGTAACCGTGTTGCTGGTGGCCCCGCCCACGTGGAGGGTGACTGCCTGCGCGGATGCCGGAGTGCCCAGCGGAATCGTGAAAGTAACCTGGTAATCGGTAACCGATCCCACTGCGAGACCGGCAAAGTCGGGCGTTACCATCGTCGGCCCCACCATCACCTGCACCGGTGTCGTCGTGGGAGCGGCAGTAGTGGCCGCAACTCCGGTCACCATTGGAGGATTAGTGGGTCCCAGACCAATGGCAGAGCAAGTAACTTTCGTACCCGGTATAGCCAGGTTGGACAATGTGATCGGATTGCCGCCGCTATCTGTAAACGCCGACGTCCCGGGATAATAAATCGCCGGCGCGAATTCCGCCACATTCACCGTAAAGGGTGATGTGGTCATGCCTTGATGCGTGACCGTGACTGCGGTAGGCCCCGGCGGAAAATCCACTGGAATCTGCGCCAGCACGCTGCTGGAATTCAGAAAGCTGAGCACAGGAGCCGTTTCGCCCCCGATGCTGATGCTGGCTACGTCGCTTGACCCCGTTCCAAGATTGGCGCCATTAATAAGCATCGGTGCGCCGGACGCTAATTGCGGCAGATTGCCGATTGGCAAACTGATCGACGCCACTGATGGCGTCAGCACCGGCGGCGTGGCCACCGATATCGTTACGTAATCCAATCCGAGTTCGGATTGTTGCTCGACGATGGCAAACACCAACTGCGCCTGATTTGCCGTCGCCACGAAATTCATTTGCTTTTGTTCCCAAGTGCCAAAGTAGGCCAACGCAAATGGGGAAACCATGAAAATCTGCGCTGCCGTGGACGAACCAGTCATGAAACTTACAGTAACTGTCGTCGCCACGCGAGGTAACTGGGAAGCCATCAGGAAGCCCAGTGAGTAAGTGACGCCCGGAGCGAGGCCGGTGATAATGGTCGACCAAGTTGCATCCGCGGATCCAAACCCGCCGCCCATCAGCAGAAATTGACTGCCATGCCCGGCGGTACCCACGCTGCCCACCGAATCCGTATATCCCACCCTGCACAAATTGCCTAGGCCAGTCGTCCCTGTATGTGTCCATCCTGGCACAGCATCCAGGGAAATAAAGGGCGGTCCAATTACTGGCGTCTCGAAATCGTTGTTCTGAATGGTGGGGCTGTCCGCTAATGCGGAACCAGCCAGCAGCATCAAACTAGTGAGGGCGTGCGGAAAAAGCCTCATAACTCATTGGACCACCCCACTCCACCGCAGTTCAAGACGCGCCCGATCGCCCCCAACGAGAAACGAGAAACGGCTCTTATTTTCCAATCATCCCGAGAATCGCAGCCGTGAACGCGTTCACATAATCCGCCCCTCCA
Organism: Bryobacteraceae bacterium; assembly: GCA_050011295.1. Lineage (GTDB taxonomy): Bacteria > Acidobacteriota > Terriglobia > Bryobacterales > Bryobacteraceae > Palsa-89. The sequence continues at coordinate 20,625 of JBEKJJ010000045.1, read as the reverse complement.
TTTAACAGGTTGGACATCGTCATGTAATCGCTCTCGATATCCGCCTGCACGCCGATATTCTCATACAGCGGCGCCGTCGGATATCCGGCCACGCTCACCGGATTCTCCCGGATGATCAAACCCTGAGTCACCGATGCTGTCCCTTCCGAGTAGTAGCCGGCTGGGTTGCCGTCTGAAACCACGCCGCCGGCGCCCATGGTCCGCGTGCCAAAGTTCTTGCCGCGCTGCGCATCCTGGAACATCGACGCAAAAAGTTCGGCCGCCGAAGCGCTGAACAAATCAGTTAACAGCAGGATCGGCTTATCATAAACCGCCGGCTTCCCTGCGGAATTTGTGTTCGGAGCCCGTGTAGCGCCGAGCTGGCATACCGGCAGCGGAACGGTCAAACCCCCTTGTTGATAAGCCCGCATCACAATCCGGACCTGTTGCTGCAGTATCTCAATCACGTAATTCGGCTGCCCGCTGGATGCGGCTTGCTCCTCCATATATTGATACGCCTGTACGTCGGCAAGTTGGGGCCGCAGTTCGTAAACCGCATCATGAAACGGCTTGGTCATCAGACGGCTCTCCAGATCTTCCGCATAGCAAACCAGGCCGCCGGGATTGCGCATCACATCCACCACCAGCCCGTCGGTATTCTGCTCCATATAGGCGATCTCGGTATCAAACGAAGACTCCGCGCCCGTCGTGTCGTTTGGCTCAAAATCCGCGATTCGGATGTAACCGATGTTTTTGCCGCCCGATTTATATGTACCCGTGAAGAAAGCATCGCTCGCCCCGTTGCCGAGCCGTTGAACAAAGCCCGCTGGAAGATTGAATATCGGCTGCAGCGCATCAAAGTTCAATACTGCCTTCTTCATTGGCAAGCGGCTTTTCTGCAGATAAAATATCGGCAGCCGATACGCGGGAGTGTTCGGCGGAACGCTGCTCCGCTTGGTCAGCCTCGAACTGGGTTGAGTACTTTGTGGAAACGGTACCGGGCCCACCTTGGTGAGCGGCGTGCCGAATGTCACCCAAGGGACCGTATAAGTCTCTAGATTCCCAGCCTGGCGCCGGATTACCACCGTCGCCGTAGCGCCCACTGCCTCGGCCAGTGGATCAAAAGCCTGCTGTCGAAGAGGAATGCCTCCAGCGGCATCGCGGCTGGTCGACGCCGGATTTGCGTCGCTAAAGAACTGCGACAGATTTGCGATGATATCGGCCGTGGTTTGGCCATCCACCGTCACCACCTCATCGCCGACCTGGAAGGAATACTGGCCGGGCGCGATCACGGTCGGGTCTATGAAGTCAATCAATACCTTGCCGTCGTAAATGTCGGTCGTGAATCCCAGATACGCCACGAAATCGGAGGGATTAAAGTAAACGGAGTGCGCATCGTTCAGAGCTGCCACGTATTCGGCCATGATCTCGTAAAAACCCAGGTCGTCGGTGGTCTGTTGAACCATGCTGACCCAAGGGCTGATCTTAAACAGGTTGTAGTTGAACAGCTCCTCCTTCCATTGGTAGGGAGCATATTGTTTTGCATACAAACTAGCCAGATTTTGGAAATCTTCCAGCTTTTGGCCAGGCACCAATTGCCCCCAGCAGTTGGCACCAGCACTGATCGATAACAGGACAAACACTGTTCTCTTCATGGATTTTTACCTCTCTGTGGTTGGCTGAATTAATACGGAGCTCCAATTACGCTATCACGTTCGTAAGAGGGGACTGTGGTCGGAAGCAGTTACAGCAAGAACGGCGGGCCTTGAGGCACCGATGACGCCAACTGCTCCGGCTGAGGTGCCTTCGCCCGCCGGCTCCAGTATACGATCGCCACGGCAATGATCAGCAAGCTCGCCCCGGCTCCAAAATCAGCGCCAGCCATCATGAATTGCTTCAGCAGCGCCTTCAACTCCGGCTTGGCGGCGTGGCTCGCATCCTCCACCGCCCGGCCAAAAAGTGTGCCCGCTTTGGCTGTCAACCCGATCACCAGAGACAGGATCGCCACCGCAGAATACGCCCCTATCAAGAGATATTCAATGAAGCGGCTGCCCGGCAGACTGCTCCACCCGACCGCATCCTGCCAAATCTTCCGCACCCGCTGCATCGAATCCTTGCCTCCTGCTGCCTTCTGCTTTCTGCCTTCTGCCTTCTGCCTTCTGCCTTCTGCCGCCTGCCTTCTATTCCACTATCGGATCACTCCAACCCCATGGAATATGCGTACAAGCGCCTAGCACGTATACTTTAAACCTTAGGCAGACACCCGTTAAAGTGCTTATGCGGGTCTTAAGCTAGTGCCGTTTCAACGATCGCGCGCGATCGATTCCAGCAATCTCCGGCTCGCGTCAGCTACCTCGCCGACAGCGCGCTCAAAAGATTCCTGATTGGCCTTGGACGGCTTCTGGAAGCCGCTGATTTTGCGGACGAACTGCAGCGCCGCCGCGTTGAATTCCTCAGTGGTGGCGGGCTGGTCTGGATTACGCAGTCGTTTGATGCTTCGGCACATTGGTACGCAGAGGCCTATATTCGGCCCTCAAACATGGAGAATAGCACCAATAAAGGACTGCCGCGAGCGGGGTAATTGAATGCCCCGCCCGCCTCCTACCGCTGGGAGAGGATCATTCCCAGCATATGCAGCTCCAAAGCAGTGTAACTCCAAGGCCAGAGTAAGTACAGTATTATTAGTACCCCTGGTACGAAATAATCACGGCGCAGGCGCTGCCGACGCTAGAATTTCACTCATATCGAAGCGAAACTGCGGGATCCACGCGCGTCGCCCGCAAAGACGGCACATACGAAGAGGCCAACCCCACCACTACCAGCACCCCCACAACACTGCCCAGCGTCAGCGGGTCATACCATGACACGCCAAAAAGCTGACTGGCAAGTACGCGCCCCACAAAAAACACAAACAGCATTCCGGCCCCGACGCCCATCGAGACGAATCGCAAACCCGCCGTAACCACTTGTGATCGAACATCACTGGCGCTTGCGCCCAATGCCATGCGTATCCCTATTTCGCGCGTCTACTGGGAAACGCTGTAGGACATCACGCTATATACACCCAGGCTAACCAGCAACAAACCAATTCCGGCAAAAACAGAAAAGAGCACCAAACCGAAGCGCGGCCGCGCATAGGTGCTTGTTTCAAGCGCGCTATCGAGCGTCCTTGTTTCCTGCGGAACCACGTTTCTGTCCAGCGTCAAAACCTGACCTTCCAACGCCGTCGAAAGCGCTGCTGGATTCCCGACCGTCCGCACATACACCGTGTACGCTCCGTAGCCCGCCAGCGTGTAAGGAACATACGCCTCCGGAACAACCGGGCGCCGCACACCATCGTTTTTGATATCCGAGACCACGCCGACAATTTGAAACCTAGGGTTAGCCAATGGCTCCGGCGCGTTTCTTAGAGCTTCGACATCGAGCTCGCGTCCCAACGGATCCTGTCGGCCGAAATACTTCTCAGCCATGGTTTGATTAATCACCGCGATCTTCAGTTTTCTATCTTCATCGGCTGCAGTAGGCAGCCGTCCCGCAAGCAGCCGCAACCGGACCGTCTGGAAAAACTGCCAACTGCACGGCACGATATCGCCTTTCCATCGCTCCGAGTGCGTAAAGCCGGCCACATCGAAATCGCTCGCGGGCCCGCCGCTGGGAGGAAGCATGACGGCACCCGCGGCGGAGACCACTCCCGGCAGATTCTGCACGCGCGGCAACAGATCGCGCAGGAAGCGCGCCTGGCTCTCCGTGGTTTTATATTGCTTGGGCGGCAAGCTCAACCCTGTGGTAAGTACCTGGCCGGTGGAAATACCAATGTCCACCTGCCGCTCCGCAAGAAAGCTCCGCATCAGCAGCCCGGCCCCGGACAGCAGTAACAACGATAGCGCCACTTCTCCGCTGATCAAAAAATTGCGCAGCCGGCCGCGTCGAAAGCCGCTGTTTCCACGCCCCCCGGCTTTCAACCATTCGTTCAAACCACCTGCGGAAGCCGCCATTGCCGGCGCCAGGCCGAAGATCAGCGCTGTCACTATTGCGATTAACAGAGTCGCCAGAAGAACCGGAGTGTTCAGTTCAATCGCAGCTTCGTCGGGAAATGTGTATATGGGAACCATCGCCACCAGGCCCTTCAATCCCGCCCAAGCGAATACGCAGCCCGTCGCCGCGCCGGCCAGTGCCAGCAGCAAGCTTTCCACCAGCAGCTGCCGGATCACACGGAACCGCCCGGCGCCCAGCGTCATCCGAAGCACTATTTCCTGTTTCCGGGCTGTGGCTTTCGCCAGCAACAGATTCGCCACATTCGCGCAGGCGATCAGCAGCAACAGGCCCACCGCCGCCAGCAGCGTGAACAGCGTGTTCTGGACCAGTCCCGCCGCGATGTGCCCCAGCGATTCCAGATGTACATCGAACTGTTTTGGATAATCCTGGCGATAAATCTTCGACAACCGGCCAGCTAGGATTTGCACGTCCGGCTCCGCAGCCTTCGCGCTCAGACCGGGCTTCAAGTGCCCATACAAAACCAGATAGCGCCGGTTTCCACCGGCTTCGTTCCGGTCGAGCGAGGCCGGCATCCATATGTCGCCGCCCCAGAACGCGAACCTCGGCGGCATAATGCCGATCAGCGTCGTAGGTTTGCCGTTCATGATAAATGTTTTTCCGACAATACCCGCATCCAGGCCGAATCTCTTCCTCCACTTCTTGTAACTGAGAACAAAAACAGGCGGAGCGCCGGGCAGTGCATCGCTAGGCTCGATTCCCCGGCCGAGCAGCGGCGCCACGCCCAGAAACTGAAACGTGTTGCCTGTCACGGCGTCGGCATCGAATAATTCCGGCGTTCCCGAATCGCCCATCACCACGGATTCTTCCTCCACCCCCATGCTTCGATCGAAGATGTGGTTTTGCTCTTAATAATCCAGGAATTCAGGGACGGAAAAACTCTGGCGCCCGCTAAACCCACCATCGCTGGCCGGGCCACTGCTCGTATCGTGAATAGTAATCGCGAACAGGCGCTGTGCGTCCGTGTAGGGGAACGGGTTAAGCAAGACGTTGTAGATGACGCTGAAGATCGCCGTCGTCGAGCCGATACCTAGCGCCAGCGCCAGAACGGCGGCGAGAAAGAAACTACGGTCTTTGAGAATGGTCCGAACACCGAAACGCAGATCCTGCCATAGCCAGCCCATTCCGTCGCTCTAGCATGTGTTTGGCCGCGCGGCGCCCAGCCTAAGCCATTGAATTCGCGACGTACTTCGCGCGCCCTGTTCGATTCCGGGACAACGCGCGACCGTAACCGAACCGTGACCGTAACCAAGCCGCGACCGCGAGGGAGCGAAACAATCCCTCCCAGCCGCGGCCCAATTTCCTACTAATATTCCAATCCCGGCCCGACCGGACCTTCGTGGCCAAGACGGACCCCACGGCATGCTCAGGTAGCCGCCGCCTAAGCCGCTAATTTCCCCGACGCCGCACCAGTCCCCAGCCCCTAGTCCCCAGCCCCGAAGTCACTTCCCCGCAGGCAGCCCCACTCGCGCCGTCAACGCCCGGAACCGCGGATCAGATCGAACTCCCGCGAATTGCGGGATCACGTTCAACAACAAAAGCGAGCCCGATCGTTCGGTGAACGCAGTTTCAAGCCACGGCAGCATTTGCTCCACATCGCCCATGGACGCATACACCGACGCCACGTTGAACGCCAGCCCGTAGTCGTTTCGCGCCAGCCGAATCAGGCGTTCCAACATGTCGCGAGCCTCCCCGCGCCGCCCCGCGCTTGCGTACACATATCCGAGCGTCGCCAGGCGATAGCCATCGTCCTTCAAATCCCCATTGTCAAGGACCGCCACTGCTTCGTCGTGGCGGCGTTCCGCGGTCAAAGCATACGCCAGCCAGCAGCGCGCCTGCAAGAATGTGGGATCTAGTTCCAGCACTCGTCTGGACTCGGCCTCCGCGTCCTTGGGCCGGCCCATGTAATCGTAGACCTCGGCCAAGTCTGCGCCAATGATCAACGACAGCGGATCCAGCGCCTGCGCCTTCTTCAATTCCTTGACCGCGTCGTCCGGATGTCCAGCCACCAATAGATTAAAGGCGTGCCATTGATACGCAGTGGCATAACTCGGGTTCAGAACCAGAGCCCGCTGGAACTCCTTTTCCGCCTCGGCTGATATGCAGTCATAGTGCACCAGGATGAACGCGAGAGAAGTATGCGCCTCAGCCAGGTCGCCATCCTGTTCCAGCGCCTTGAGCGCCGCGGCCCGCCCCTTCGCCATTGCATCCGCACGCGACAGCAGGCGATTCGGATTCGATCCCAGCAATACGTAAGCGTCGGCTAGGCCGGCGTATGCGAGTGCATAACGCGGGTCGATGCGCGTCGCCTGCTGGAACTCCTCCACGCCCTTCTGGTACGCTTCCGGCGTTCTGCGGTTCCAGAAATAGCGTCCGCGAAGATAGGCCTGCCACGCCTCGCCGTTCTCTGTGTAGCGCCTCATCAATCGGCTGCGCTCACCGGCGGTCAGATGGAGAAGCAGCCCATCCGCCACTTGTCCGGCGATGGAATCTTCCAGCGCGAACAGATCGACGGACTTCTGATCGAACTTCCCGCTCCACAACGCTGCGCCATCCACCAGGCGATGTAACTGAACCGTCACCCGGACGCGGTCGCCGTCGCGCTGTATATTCCCGTCCAACACCAGGTCCACGCCTAATTTGCGGCCCGCTATCAAAGGGTCCGGCGCCGCATCGGAAAATTTGCGGACCGCGCTGATTGGCCGGACACTGATTTCAGGAAGTGTGCCCATCCGGTTGATCAGAACGTCAGCCAGCCCCAACCCCAAATAGGACGGTTGTTGCGAGACGGCGTCATGTGAAATGGATTGGAAAGGCAGCACCGCCAGCGAGCGGATGTGTGGCGCCTCAGCGATCGGCCCCGGCGGGCGCAGCCGGAACGCGAAAGTCCCAATAATGACGAGCGCCGCTACAACCAACACACCCAACAACCAGGCCCAGGCTCTCCGTCCTAGCGCCACTTCCTGAGCGCTCTCAAGTTTCACCGGCGCTGTAAAACGATAGCCCCGCTTCGGTACGTTCTCGATCCACTCCGGATTCCCCAGCGCCTTGCGCAGCGTCAGAATGTTCTGCGCCAGCACCCCTTCCTCGACGAAAGTGTCTGGCCAAACTGTCTTTAGAAGCTCAGCCTTGGATACCACGTGCCCGTGGTGCCTTAGCAAAACCAGCAGCGTTTCTAGCGCCTTCGGCGTCAGCGCTACAGGCCGTCCGTCCTCTAGCAGCACTCGCTCATGGACGTTAACCTCAAATGCCCCAAATCGAATCAGGCCTGCTTCACCAGCCCTTTGAACTTGAAAAGCCTGGCTTTGAGAAGTCTTTGAGGAATCTTTCATCGTGCCTGCAAGACTGACCGCACTATTTCCTCTAGTCTTTACTCTGATCGACAGACAGTCAATCTAATTATGCACAAGGCTCGATTCGCGAGTACCAGTACAAGGCCATCGTCGCGCGCGGCGCGGATCGAAGCACTGAATGCATTTTCACTGAACACGCAGAGCGGTACCGGCCAAAGAAGGGCCGGCTCAGAAAGAAAGGCAGCTATCACATGATATCGACATTCCGTCTGCGAGTAGCCCTCCCGGCGCTCGCCTTTACTGTTTTCCTGTTCCCGCACACTGCCAAGGCAGACCCCGCAATCCCAATCCCAAATACAGGCTCGTGCGGCAGTTTTGATTGCATAGACATGAACTACGCCGTATTCTTCCTTTCAAACACGTCAGCGATACCGTTAACCACGGCTACTGGAGAGCATCCCGAGGGCCTGACCAACAACATCATATCCGGCACCGCTCCAGGGTTCATGAACGCGCCGAGTGGCTCGCTCTGGGACGCACCCGGCGGCGACACAGGTTGCTGCGTCAACGGCACCGTCTTCGATTACCGGGTGATAGTCGACGTGCCGGTGGCCGAGAACATCACACTCTCGGGCAATGTCGCAGCGGAGGGTTCCGTCTCTGTTTTCCTGAATGGGCTCGGTAACTATATTCTCGGGCCAACATCGCTCACCGCGCCTTCGCCCATTGTGAATCCCCAGGGCCAAGCCATCAGTTTTAGCGCTAACGCCGGCGGCAATTACCTGGACTTCGTCTTTAGCGGCTGTCTCTCACCTCCCGCCTGCTCAACAATCAACCCTTTCGATCCCGTCAGCGCCTTGCTCGTTGATCCGTCTTGGGTTCCAGCTCTCCCCGGAGCCGTCATCGCAGATGTTCCGGAGGCCGACGCAATCGCCGACTATGGTGTCGCGCCCACTTCCATTGCTACGCCAGAGCCCCGCGGCTTCCTGTTTCTCGGCATTTCACTACTGGCGTTGGTGAGTACGAAAACCTTGCGGAAGCTGTGACAAGAATCCCCACGAGAGATCCCATGACACGCGTATCTCTGAACTTCGCTTGGCCCATCCTGTTGGCCATCGCCACCGGGCTAGCAGCCACGGCCGTATCGTATGCGGACATTACCCAGGGGCCTTCCATCTACTTGAACGCGGACGGACTGACAACGAACGGAGATTATATCAGCGTCACCATCCCTGGCGCAGCCGGCTCCGTCGTCACCGCCAACGCCTCGGCCTCCTACGACGGCGGCGCCGACTCTTCTGTGACCGCGACGAGTAACTCATACGGCGGCCTCCTGCCGCTCGGAACCACTGGAACTTACGCGCTAGCCAGCGCCAGCCTGAGCTTTTATTTCGAACCCGTTCCGCTGTTAGAGGACAACCCTTACCTGGGCGCCGTACCGGTTCTGTTCACCGCCTATTCCACCGTCACGGCCATCGCTGGGGGGATCGGCTCCGACCCCGCTGATATGGCCGCTGGCATATCACTAAACTATCGTTCCATCTCCGGTGCTTGTGCACAATCGCCGGCCGTCACACTCCAGTTTGGACAATTTGGCTTCTGCGGCCTGACCACCCAGAGTTACGCTTTAGATCAGGTTTACTTGGTATCGCAGACCTCTATCAGTCAACTCGATTTCTACACCGATGGAACCGCGGGCCTAAATGGGTACATCACCGGCACCGTGGACCCCACTATTGAAATTGATCCCAGTTGGCAGTACGCATCCGACTTCGCTATCGAAGCCAGCCCCATCCCTCCAAGCACGGTACCCGAGCCCTCATACTCATGGCTGCTGAGCACCGTCCTGCTCGCTTTGCTAGGAGCCGGCATTTACAACAAAAAGCACGCCGCCAGCCACTAACTACCCAGGAAACCCAATTTCACCGATCCGAAATTCGGAAAATTCGGAAACACCGTCGCTAACGCATTGGTCGGGAATTCCAAACCACGAACACAACGTCGCGCCATACTGATTGATCGACGTGGTCGGAATCCACCGCCCACGCACATCCGCATCGTCCGGACCCGCCAGCTTCAAACGTCGGGAACTCACCGAAAATCTGTCCGCCCTGCACCGCTCCTCCCAGCACCAAATGATGGCTGCCCCACGCATGATCGCTGCCGTCGTCAGTTGTTGGCTGGAAGGTCCGGCTGAAGTCGGACTCAGTGAACGCCGTGCAACAATCTGATGACTGAGTTTGTTAGTCTGCTGGCAGAGGAGAAAAATGCAACCCGGTCCGGATGAACTAGAATGGCGTCAGCCGGAAGCTCTTCATCGTCTCTATCAACTAACGCGCGGCGGCGAGGTTATCGCCACACTCTGCTTCGAGAAGCGCAGCGGATCGCTCGCCACCGGCGAGTCTGGTAAGAACCAATGGACTCTGAAGCGAACGGGCTTCCGATCACCACGAGTCTCGGTCCGCGAAGCCGGTTCTGAAGCGGACGTGGCCATATTCACTCCCGGTTGGACGGGCAGCGGCTGGCTCACCTTCAACTCGGACCGCCGCTATCAACTCAGGTCCATGAATTTCTGGGCAACCGAGTGGGACTTCGAGGCCGAAGATGGCAGCCCCACTGTCATCCTCACCGGACCCCATGGCATTTTCAAGCAGGGCGGACACCTAAGAGCGACCGAATCCCGAGCCACGCTGCCTGAAACTCCGGTACTGCTCCTGCTGATTTGGTATCTCCGCATGCTCATGAACGAAGATGCCTCCGCCGCAGCCGTAATCGCCACCTGCAGCTCATTTCCCGACGCCGCACCAGCCCCCAAGTCCCCAGGCCACCAGCCACCAGCAACCGGCCACCAGCAACCAGCCACCAGCCACCACTCACCACCCACCAGCAACCAGCAACCAGCAACCAGTCACCAACCTCCAGCCGCCAGCGCCTTACGGACGATCAACTCGAAACCCTTCTCTTTCGCTGCTCTCGCCACTTCCTGAAGGCGCTCGCGGCCCTGGGCCACATTCTTTCCCTTGCACTGAATTTCTCCCAAGCTGAGCGAAGCCTCCAAACGCAGCCGGAAAAGATCCCGGGGAGCTTCAGCGAGCACGCGTCTCGCGACGCGCCCGGCGCGGACCAGATCATTCGAGGCTCCCACAACGTTGGCGTCAGCGACCATGAGCGACAGCCGGGTTGGTAGATCCGAATTTTTCTCCGCCAGCTTCAGTGGGACTTCTAAAGCTGCCGCCGCATCCTTGAGTTTTCCTTGCTCGATCAGCGATCTGGACAGGAGGATGGCGGCTAAGATCTGCTCATGGGGCTCATTTTGTGCTTGAAATACCTTCAACGCAGCCCGGGCGAATTGCTCCGCCTCATTCGCGCGGCCGGAATTACAAGCCAGCTCCCCCAGCGCCAGACGGGTTTCCGCCGCGCTTCCCATCTCGCCGAGTTGCTCTTGTCCCGATAGAGCTTCGTCAAACGACTTGCGGGCTTGGTCCAACTTCCCCTGCTGCATCCATACCCGTCCCATCTCGCGGAGCGTTTCAGCGTAGTTGCTTTTCTCCCCGATGTCTTTTTCGATCGCGAGCGCCTGCTGGAACATTTTGCTGGCGCCTGGTAGGTCACCCTGGTCAGCCAACACCAATCCGATGGCTTGAAACGACAGACCAGAGGAGCTTCGGTGCCTCATTTCTTCGGACAGGGCCAGTGTTTGCCGAAACTCTGTCAGGGCCTCGGCCAATTTTCCCTGAGCCCGCAAAAGATTGCCGGTATTTCCCATGGCCGCCGCCATTCCCGCCTTGTCCCCAGCCTGCTGATAGCTGCGGTACGATTCGCCGTACATCTTCAATCCCCCAGCCAAATCTCCTTGCTTGGCCGCGATCAGGCCCAGGTTGAGAAGCTCATTCCCCAGGCCATGCTCATCTCCGATTTCCCGCAGGATCACCAACGCTTGCCGGTACAGCTTACCTGCGGCAGCCAAGTCACCTTGATTCAGGGGAACTTCGGCCATCGAATGCAGCGCGCGCGCCAACCCTCCCCGGTCGCCGGTTTCTTCGAAGATCCGGCGCGCTTCTTCGCAAGCTGCCGCGGCTTTGCCGTTCTCGCCTAAATTCGCCAGCGCACGGCACTCCGATGCCCGAGCTCGGGCTGCCAGCAACCGGGCGCCTTGGCGCTCCGCCTTGGATGCAGCCTGCTCAGCCGCATCCCGCCGCACTTTGCTTTCGCCGATGGCGCTGGCAGCTTCCGAGATAGCGAAATCGATGCGAGGATCATCGCCGGCCTGCGGCGTCGACCGCGCTAATTGGGATAAATCGTTCAACGCATCCTTCCCATGCCCTCCCGATGTTTTGGCGCCGGCCAGATCGATTCTGTATTCCAAGCTATCGGGGAAGAAGCTGACCAGGACTTCATAGGTCTCCATAGCCTTCCCCCAGTTCCGGATGGTTTCGTAATAGCGAGCCTCCACCAACAAGTGATCTTCTCGCGCTAACTTGCCGGCTGCATCCAGCGCCTGTTTGGCCTGCTCGCGGGCATCCGCATCGTGGCCGAGAGTACGCCAGACTGTAGCTAGCGCGGAGTGCGATAGAGGGTAAGCGGCATCGGCCGCCACTGCACGCGTCAGCAGATCGCGCCCTCCCAGCGCATCAAAGCCCCGCAGTTTGGCCAGACCTTCTGAATAAAGCCGCAGGGCATCGGCATTGGAAGGTATCGACGCCGCAATTCCCTGCGATTCGAGTTCTGAGATCTTCGATAGCCCCAATCGCTCCCTCAGTCGCGCGCCGATCCTGGAAGCGAGGTTCGCGAGATCGCTATTGGAGCCCAGTTCCGATGCCGCCACCACTGTTTGTCCCGTCGCCGTGTCCTCCAAACGAACATCCAGCCGCGTGCCCCCGCCCGTACTGGTGGAGTCAAGATAAGACCCAACCACTACGTAACCACTTCCCAGAATTCCGCGGATTCGCTCCAGTACATTGGACGGGATGCCTTCGGCGCCCAACAATCCAAGATCGATTTTGGTCTGCGACACCGTGTCCCCCGCAATGGTGCGCAGTTCCTCACCGGCCCCCAGTTGAGCGGTCAGCATTTCGGAAAGCGCCGTCGAGATCCAGGCGGCATCGGCGCGTCCGGAAAGATTCTTGAAGCCCAAAACTGCAACCGAAGGGCGAGCACGAACTGGAAGACCCTTGCGCGTTTGCTCGGCGGGATTCTTGCGCCACACTCGATATACTTCCCAAGCCCCAATCAGGCCCACCAGAATTAACGCGACCATCGCCGTGGCGAAGGATTCCTTGTGCCTCCGCACAAACCGTCCGCTACGGTATGGCAGAGTTGGGTTGCGTGCCTTTACCGGAATGCCATCTAAGTGATGCTGGATGTCCTCCGACAACTCCCCAACCGACGCATAGCGCTGCTGCGGCTCTTTGCGGAGCGCCTTCAGGATAATAGTGTCGAGATCCCCTTCCAGGGCGCGGCGTCCGCCAGTCTCGGTGACCGCCGCGCTCGGGCGCTCGGGCGTCTGGTCGCAAACCATCCGCTCGATTTCCAAGCGAGTGCGTCCCGATGCAACGAACGGCCGTCGGCCGGCCAGCAGTTCATACAGCACCACGCCCAGCGAATAGACATCGGACGCCTCCGCAACCGGCTCTCCGCGCAATTGCTCCGGGCTCGCGTACTCCAGCGTCAACGGGCGCCACTCCGTCCTCGTGACCAGCGGTGTTTGGAGGAACTCCGGATTCAGCAGTTTGGCAATTCCGAAGTCCAGCAGCCTCGCGACGCCATCTTTGGTAATCAGAATATTGCCAGGCTTGAGATCGCGATGAATCACCAGGTTCTGGTGGGCGTATTGAACGGCCGCGCAAACACCCAGGAACAATTCGAGGCGCGCCGGAACGGAAAGCTGGTGCAATGCGCAAAACTCATCGATTGGCAGCCCTCCCACGTAATCCATCACCAGATAAGGCAGCCCGTCCTCAGTGCTGCCGCCATCCAGCAGCTTTACGATGTTGGGATGGTCGAGCGCTGCCAGAGTCTGCCGCTCGTTCCGAAAGCGGTGAACGATTTCCGCGGTGTAGAAGCCAGGCCTCAACATTTTGATGGCCACGCGTTTGCGGAACTGTTCATCGTCCCGCTCGCCCAGATACACCACGGCCATCCCGCCTTCACCGAGTTGGCGGACGATTTTATAGGCGCCGATTCTCTTTCCGGCGAACGCGGCCGGCTCGAAGGATTGCCAGCGCGCGGTAGGTGAATTCTCCAGCAGACTGTCGGCCTGATCGTGGTGCAACAGCAGCGACTCCACTTCCGCCAACAGGGCCTGGTCGCTTCCGCAGGCCTGGCGGATAAATCCGGTTCGCTGTTCGGCAGGCAATTCCAAGGCAGTTGCGAGGATCTCTCTTACCTGATCCCACGCGTCCGGCATCACGCCCTACTTTCTCTGTAGCTCACGCGCCAGCCAGGCTTTGGCTACATTCCAGTTGCGTTTGACGGTAGCGGGCGACACTTCCAGAACTTCAGCCGTCTCCTCAATGCTCAGACCGCCGAAAAAGCGCAACTCCACCACGCGCGCGTGCTGAGCGTCCACTTGGGCCAGCCGCGTGAGAGCCTCATCCAACACAATCACGTCGGCCGTGCGCTCCTTGGAAACCAAAGAGGATTCCTCTAGAAAAACGCGGTCGACGTTTCCGCCGCGCTTGGCTGACTCGTGGCCCCGGCTGTAATCCAGCAGAATGCGGCGCATCATTTGCGCGGCGATAGCCATCACCTGCGTCCGGCTTTGCCACTGCACGCCCTGCTGATTTACTAAACGAAGATAAGCCTCATGCACCAGCGCCGTGGCTTGCAGCGTATGATTGGCGCGCTCCTGCTGCAGGTAGTAACAGGCCAGGCGCCGCAATTCCGAGTAGAGGAAAACCATCCAATCCGCTAGCGCCTGCTCGCCTTCGGGGCTGGACCCGGAGGTCACAGCCACATCCTTTCGCGGGAGCATTTCATTCAGTGTAATGCATCCCCCGGAAGAGTCACCCTCCCGGCCGTACCAGTACAAAATCTCAGTGAGCTTGAGCCATTCCACCCGCGCTTTACGCGCTTACTGGGCACATGCAGAAGTTTGCTCGTGGATCTGGAGGAGGAAAAGCTATCTTATGCCGTTAAACGAATCATTTCGGATTCGCATCGTCTCATTTGCCCTGGTCTCGGCCTTGGGGCTGCTGGGCTCGTCCAGTGCCCACGCGAACGATCTCCAAAGTGGCGACCTGCTGATCGGCGCGGCCGTTCCTTTCGGCTTCGGAAGTCTCGGGAACGGCGCCATACTGCTGGTGCGGAACGGCGCAGTATCGGTGTTTTGCGAAAGCCCGTCGAATGGCGCCAACCCGGGCTACTTTGCCGATCCAATCGGGGTGATCGCGGACTCCGCGGGACGAGCGGTTTTTCTGGCCGAAGTAGGCGTTGGTCTGCCCTCCTTTGCGCCGGGTACGGCATTGCTGCGTTGCGACGGCATCGGAGCCACAGCTGAGATGCTGGGCTATTTCCCTGGTACTTTGACGCTCGGGCCGGGATATCCGGTAGTCGTGATCCCAGGAGTGCTTTCCTCTGGATTAACTTATCAATCGAACGGAGCAGAGGCCGCAACTGCATCGGCGCTTCACCTGATCGGCCTGCACACGATTAGCCTGACCGACCTGTTCGCGGGTGTGAAAACTCAGGACGCTTACAGCTTGGTGGTGAATCCCCAGGGCATCGGTGCGACGTCCATTCGATATCGAGCAACGGATCAGATATGGGAGGCCGATACCCAGGTCATGAGCCTGAACGGAGGCATCGACGTCACTGCCATCGACGCGATCAGCCACTCGGGCGCCACATACAGCACCAACGGTACCAACATGGAGAAGGTCCAGGATCCACTAACAGTGGAGGCATCCGGGACCATCCTGGGGGTAAGTTTCAGTGCGACTCTGAACCTCTTCGGGAGCGCCAACTCGTTTCCTTCGGATCCGATTTATGGGTTCACAGTGGAGTACGACCTCGCAGACCCGCAATCTCCGTCTGGCTGCCTTCCCGCCCCGCCACTCGATAATTCGATGCCGGTAAATACCGGCGGCCTCCTCGTTCCTTTTAACGGAGGCACCATGGGGAGTGTCATGTACGACGAGTTCACCGGCTACGGATTGATCATAACCACCGATTACGGCCCTTCTCAGGGGCCTTGGCTCACGAATATCTCCGAGGCGCTCCTCGATAACCCTGGCGATCCCACTCAATACTTTCAGGATGGCAATATTGGCTGCTTGGCCGTACCTTTCGTGCCCGTTACGGTACCTCTTCCGTATTTCGGCGTGGACCCGCCGCCAACCGGCTTCGCCGCAGATGCTGGGGCCAGCTACAAGCCCGCCAGTTCCATCAACGGACCGGTGGGGGCGCAGTTTTCTTCCACTTTGCCGGGCGGGACTCAAGTGGTCGGGCTGGTCACTGGAACAAACGCGTCGATTGTTGTCTCCGGGACGCAACTTACCAACGCCGGGTTCGCGGGCGCGCACGGCGTCGGCGCTTATCCCAACGGTGTGTCGGCTGGCACCGGCTTGACGGTGGTTCTCCGCGTGGACTCCCCAGTGAATATACTGATCACCGATCCCAATGGAAAAAAGCTCGGCGTGGATTCGCTCGGAAACGCGCATAACGACTTCACAGGAACCATTGTGAATTCCATAACCGGCGGTTCCGAGAATTTTAATAACGGCTTCGACAGCGGTCCCGGCGAGCCGCGATTCTTCGGCATCAAAAACCCGGTTCCAGGAACCTACAGCGTGCAAAGCATCGGCACCGGCAGTGGACCCTACACGGTCCACGTCTATTCGGTCAACCTGGCGAATCCCACCGGCCAGGCCATCAGCACCTCCGGCACAGCCTCGGTGGGCAGCCCCGGAAGCGAGAGTTTCACCCTCGACAGCGTCGGTAATATCGGATTCACCTGCTCGATCAACGTCAGCGCCGAGATCGGCGTGATACGCTCCGGCTACAGCTACAGCATCGTCACCAAACGCTACGCCCAGATCGTCACGCTTACCAATAACGGAACCAGCTCGATCGCGGGACCGATTTCGCTCGCGCTCGACGATCTCAGCAGCAACGCGTCGCTATTCAATTCCGCTGGAACCACCGCCTGCGCAGCGCCTTTAGGCAGTCCATATGTCACGCTCCCGGGGCCGTTGGCTCCCGGCGCGAGTGCGACAGTTGTCCTGCAGTTCACCGATCCCACGAAAACTGGCATCACATATACAACTCGCGTGCTCGCGGGAGGCGTCAGCCAATGAGAAAAAATATGACCAACAAGAAACACTTACTTTGGACGATCACTGCAGCTGCTGCGCTGTTCATCAGCTTGCCTGCCTATGTCCGCGCCGACATAATCGACACCGTAACGGTGGACACTTCCGCTCTGCCGTCCATCCCCGGGTCCGAAATCTTTTTCTTCCTTACCGACGGCAGCGGCACGGGCGACGGCAATAACACCGCCACGCTCTCGAGCTTCGGATTCGGAGGAGGCAGCGCCGGAACAGTGGATCTTTCAAATACAACGGGCGGCGTCACGGGCGACATGACGTCAACCGCCTCCCTCACCGACAGCTCATTCACCAACGTTCTCGCCCAATTCTTCACCGCCGGGAGTGCGATCTCGTTCAACCTGGATCTCACTACCAATGTGGACGCCGGCCCCACGCCCGATCAGTTCTCGTTCGCAATCCTCGACCCCAACGGCAACCCGATTCCAACTACCGATCCAACGGGCGACGACAATCTGCTGGTAATCAACATAAACTCGTCGAACCCAGCCGTAGTTTCATATTCCGATCTGGTAACCGTAACACCAGTCGGAGCAGTCGCCACGCCGGAACCACGCGCAAACGTGTTCCTAGTAGCAGCCCTGTTCCTACTTGCGCGAGCAAGCCGTCGGGCACGCCACCAGCAACCAGCCACCAGCAACCAGTTACCCTAAAAACCCTAGTTTCACCGAACCAAAATTCGGGAAGTTAGGGAACACGGCCGCGAGCGACGCGTCTGGAATCCCAAACCACGAACACAACGTCGCGCCATACTGATCGATCGACGTAGTCGGAATCCACCGCCCACGCACATCCGCATCGTCCGGACCCGCCAGCTCGAACCTCGGGAACTTACCGAAAATCTGCCCGCCCTGCACCGCTCCTCCCAGCACCAGATGATGGCTGCCCCACGCATGATCGCTGCCATCGTCCGTAGTAGGCTGGAACGTCCGGCTGAAATCGGATTCCGTAAAAGTGGTCACGTTCTGCGCCACTCCCAACTCTTGCGTCGCATCGTAAAATGCCGCCAGCGCAGGACTCAGTTGCGGATAAAGCGTATTGTGCGTGAGCAGCTCGTTGGCGTGCGTGTCGAACCCGCCCAGCGAGCAGAAGAAAATCTGCCGCTGCATCCCCAGACTCCCCTGCACCTGGATGATCTGCGCCACCTGCTGCAATTGAGCCCCCAGATCCGTGGCTGGAAATTGCGTCTTCAGAGCAGTGGCCTTCGTAAGCGCGGCTTCCAGC
Source organism: Bryobacteraceae bacterium (assembly GCA_050011295.1). Lineage (GTDB taxonomy): Bacteria > Acidobacteriota > Terriglobia > Bryobacterales > Bryobacteraceae > Palsa-89. The sequence continues at coordinate 2,750 of JBEKJJ010000045.1, read as the reverse complement.
GTTTTCGCGTCGCTGATACCATTCGCCATCGTATTGTTCGCGGCCTGCACCAACGATACGCCGGTATTGGTGGTAAGCAAGCTCTTCAACGCGCTCAAGCGTGCATTGGACACAGCAGTACCCTTGAATCCCGCCAATCCCAGCGCTTGTCCCGGAGTAATCGCGGCCGGCTGCGTTTGAACGCCCGTCCCTTCCAGAGCGTTCCCGGCCACCGATACGAAAACGGGAAAGTTCCCCGTGTTGATTCCCGAGCCCGCGATATAATCCGCCGCGCGCCCTGCCCAACCCGTGGGATTGTGTCCCTGCGCCACCGCCGTCTGCCACTGCAATTGTTGATCGGAATGCGAAAACAAATTCAGTGGAATCGGCGCCTGCTGACTCTGGTACTGCGCCCGCGTCAGCGGCTGCACCAGCGACCCTACATTCGCCACCACAGCCAATTCTTTACTCGAAAACAAGCTCGCCACTTCCGCCAGCTTGGCGTGAAACGCGTAGGGCGCTCCCGAAACGCTGGTCACCTGCGAGGTCAGATCGCTGGCCGAGAGTCCCAGGCTTCCGCGGATGGACGTGTAGGCTTGATAGTTCACGTCGTCCATCGGGATCACGGTGTTATTCGAATCGTTGCCTCCAAAAAGGAAGACGCACACCAGCGCCCGGTAATTCCCTCCGCTCTGCGCCAGAGCCGGCAGCAAACCAAATGGACGCAGCGCGAGCGATCCCACGGTAGCCGCGCCAACCTTAATAAATCCCCGACGTGAAAACATTATTCCCATTCTCCTCTTGTAGGGCAGGTTGCCAACCTGCGCGCCGATTGCCAATCGGCGCTGCCCCTATTGAATAATCTGATACTCCCCCGAAGTCAAAACCACATAAAGTGCCGCCTGCACCATAGCTTCAGGATTCCCCGCACTCGCCTCGGAAGCCGCATTCATAGCATCCGTCACCGCCTGCTCTAATCCCGCCGACATCGAGCTATGCAGAAAAACCTGGCTAATATAATTGATGAGAAAACTCGGAGCCACGGCCGTTCGCTCAAACGGACTGAGATCCACAGTAGTCGACTTATCCAACTTCGCGAAAAGCGCCCCGTTCACCAGGTTGGCCCGCTCCGTTGACGTCGCCGTCGAATAAATCTGAAACTCCGGACCCAGCAAGCCGCCCGTTACTCGATACTGCGGCGAGAAATAGCTGAACACGCTGGGCTCATGGAACAGGCTCTCGCCGGTTAGCGACGCGTCATTGTAGATAGCGCTGCTCGGCCCCAGCGTCGCATTCAACCCCCGCAGAACATTCGTCATGAAAAGTATCGGCTCCCGCATGTGGCCGAACGCCGGGTTCACCACCGCGTTCGCATCATCTCCGGCGCGCGCTTCCGGATCCGTAAGAATCGCCGTAATCACCGCCTTCAAGTTGCCTTTCACGCCCGTTCCGTCATTCAGGAAAACATTCGACACCCGCGCGATATATTGCGGGCTCGGATTGCTGGTCACCAGATGTTGGATCAACTGCTGGCTCACAAACGGAGCCATGGTGGGTTGCGCCATCAACGCATCCAGCACCGATTCCAAATCCTGTTCCGCCGTTTGCCCGGCGGGAATAGTGATGTTTTGAAATATGCTCTTCGCGGTTGTATCGTGCTCGGCTTCCACGGCAAACATCGGCCCGAAATAATAAGCCGGATTCGCGCGCTTCGCCGTGGTTCCTGGTCCCGTAGGATACGTCCACCCTGTAAGCGCCTTGGCCATATTCGTAACCACCGCTTGGTTGTAAGTCGCCACCGGGATCCCGTTCTGATCCACCACAGCACTACCATTGATATTCAACTGCGTAAGCCCCAACGTGAACAACTGCATCATCTCGCGCGCATAATTCTCGTTCGCCGAAGTATTCTTCGCCGGATCGGCCTTGGCATTATTCGCCATATTCAAATAGCGCCCCATCGCGGGACTCAGCGTCACCGCCTTCATGAGATCGCGATAATTCCCAAACGCGTTATCGCGAAAGATGCGCCAGTAAGGCGGAAAGGCATAAGCGTAATTGACGCCCGATGTTTCCGATACCACCCAAATCTGGCTCAGCACAAACGCCACGCGCTGCCGAAGCTGGTCCTGACCCATCACCGCGTTCTGGAAAAATGCCTGCTCCACGGGAGCCAGCACGGTATTAGGCTTCAAGTCCGCAGTCAAAATCGCCTGATCGGGCAAATCCGAAGTGTTTAAGGCAAACTGCGTAGTCAACCAATCGGCGATCCCCAACTGCTGCACCTGCGCAATGGAAGCCGATGTCGGCCCCCAGCTAGCCTGATCCAGAAAGCGAGCAGCCGCCCGCGGCGTCAGCATCTGAGGGAATCCGCACCCACAAGTGAGCGCAGCAACAATCAGAAGTCGTATCGGTTTCACTCCCATAAGAACCCACCGCTAACCCAAAAGTATCGGAAAAAAGTGGGGCAGGTTGCCAACCTGCGGCCGATTGCTAATCGGCCATGCTCACGCCCCGAATCCAGCAAGTGACAATTCCCCGCCCTTTTTCTCCCCTTCCACCCCAACCACTTACCACCCGCTTCCCATCCAGCCACAAGCGCAAGCCTTACCATATCCAATGTAGATGCCCACCCGCACTCCAAGCCACACCGCCGCACCAATCCCCAGCCCCCAGCCCCGAGTCCCTCACATGACGCATCGTGAATTTTCATGCGTCATCCAGGCCCTCCCCCACCAGCAACCCCCACAATTCCAACGACCTACGAACAA
>JBEKJJ010000044.1:0-39126 GCA_050011295.1 Bryobacteraceae bacterium | reverse complement strand
GCGTTTTCATGGACGCGTGGGTTCGAGCCGGGAAACTTTAACATTTTTATAATGGACATAGCCAGCGGGACGCTTGAACAACTTACTCATGGAGCGGGCCGGAACGAAAATCCGAACTGGGCGCCGGATGGCGTCCACCTGGTGTTTTCATCCAAGCGTGGGCGAACTTCGCAGATTTTCACCATGTTGGCGGATGGCTCGGGATTGCAACAACTCACTACACAAGGCAATAATGAAAAGCCTGTTTGGACCAAAGGAACTCAGTAGACTTGAAGAAGAGGAGATTGTCAGGATGAGCGCAAGTGACAGATTGCACGCTTCCAAAATTGCAGCCACACTGCTGGTATTAGCGATCGCAGTAGTGGCTCCGGGATGCAAGAAGAAAGTTCCGCCGCCTCCGCCGCCGCCCCCCACTCGCGACGTAGCGCCGGCGCCGACTGTCGCGAGAGCAACAGTTGACAGCTTCACGGCGGAGCCCTCCACCATTGAGAAAGGCCAGTCGTCCACATTGAGCTGGTCCATCAGCAACGCCACCGATATGTCGATTGACAACGGAATCGGCGCGGTGCAGAGCCGCGGACAGCGGCAGGTTTTCCCGACCAGCTCGACCACGTACACTTTGACGGCGAACGGGCCGGGTGGATCCGATAGCCGGACAGTTACGGTATCGGTAACCACGCCGCCACCGCCTCCACCGCCGGCGCCGACAGGTCCGCGGCTGTCCAGCGCTGAGATGCTGCAGCAACAATCGCAGGATGCGTTCTTCGATTACGACAAGAGCGACATTCGCGCGGATGCGCGCGACGCGTTGACTCGCGATGCCGGCCTGTTGAAGCAGATATTCGCGCAGGATCCGAACTTCACGGTTGTTGTGGAGGGGCACTGCGACGAGCGCGGCTCGGCTGAATACAATCTCGCTCTGGGTGACAAGCGCGCCAGCGCAGCCAAGGATTTCCTGGTGCAGTTGGGCGTAGCTGGTGACCGTATCAAGACCATCAGTTACGGCAAGGAACGTCCACAGTGTACCGAAGCCAATGAGGAGTGCTGGCAGAAGAACCGCCGCGCACATCTCTCGGCCGGCCAGTGAGGTAGTTAAGAGATAGCGGGCGCTTGTCATTCGGCGGGCGCCCGCATCCGACGACAGGAGTTGCTATGAGCTTGTCCCGCACGACATCAGCGTTTACGGTGGTATTTTTAGCGCTGGCGCCCTTCGCTTTTGGCGCGAGCAAAGAGATTCAGGAATTGCAGCGCGACGTGGCAATGCTGCAGGACCAAGTGCGTACGCTGCAGCGCGCGCAGGACGAGAAATTCGCTGCCATGATGGCGCTGGTGCAACAGACTCTGGAGAGCGTGAATCGTACTAATGTCGCTGTCGGCGTGATGGAAAACAAGTTCAACGATGCGATGAAGCAGCAGGCGCAGCAAGTCTCTCAGCCTGTGGCGAGCGTGGGCCAGAAGCTGGACCAGATGTCGGAGGATTTCCGCGCCGTGCGGGAGTCCGTGCTCGACATGAATACCCGCATGGGCAAGCTGGACGCTAAGATGGCGGACTTGCAGAACCTGATCAGCACTATACAGCGTCCTCAGCCGCCTCCGCCCGGCACGACTCCGAGTTCCGGCGACATCGGGGCAACTACTCAGGCGCCATCCGGCCCACCCCCCGGTATGTCGGCTGGGGACACCTATACCAACGCCTTCAAGGACTATAGAGCTCAGAAGTATGACCTCGCTCTGCAGGAGTTCACCGACTATCTGAAATATTTCTCGAAGACTGAACTCGCGCCTAATGCGCAATACTACATCGGCGATATCTACTATCACAAAGGCGACTACGACAATGCGCTGCAGGGCTTTGATGCGGTCCTGGAGCAATATTCCGAGAACCGCAAGACTCCCGACGCCCACTTCATGAAGGGTATGAGTCTGCGGAAAATGGAGAAGCGCGATGCGGCGGCACGCGAATTCCGCGATGTGATTGCCAAGTACCCAGACTCAGAAGTTGCCGCTTCAGCCAGAGAACAGTTGAAGCAAATGGGGCTCTCGGCGGGAACCACTTCGAAGCGCAAACGAAATTGAGCGATCCCGCGGTTTCAGCATCCGTCTCAAATTACGCCGATCTCGCCGGGCTGATCGACTACGCGTTGACTCGCTCCGAGCTCTCGGAAGCGGACATCGCGCGCGGGTGCGAGCTCGCCAAGCAGCATGGCGTGGCCAGCGTGATCGTTCGTCCCTCAGATGTGGATCTGGCTGCGCGTTGGATGGCCGGTTCCGGAGTGCGCCTGGGCACGCTGGCCGATTCGCCGCATGGATATTCAACCACGGCCGCGAAAACCTACGCAGCGCGGGATCTGTTGCGGCGCGGCGTTCAGGAAATCGATACAGTGATGAACACTGGCAAGCTGGTATCCCGCCAGTTTCAATATCTCGAGACCGAGCTGCTGCAAATGGCCGACGCCTGCCATCAATCCGCCGCATTGCTCAAAGTAAATCTCGAAAGCGAATTCCTTACCGAGGAGCTGAACATCATCGCGTGCCGGATCGCACGCCGCGCGGGCGCCGATTTTATTGGCACCAGCAAGCCGGAAGATGTCCCTCTATTGTTGAGCCATTCGCGCGACCGCCTGAAAATCAAATGCCACGCTGCGATTTCCGATCTCGACAGCGCGCTGGCCTTTCAAAGCGCCGGGTGTGCGCGGATCGAGATTGCGGAGCCGGTGGGGATTTTGGAGGCTTGGAAAGCGCGCTGCGGGGCTGGGGGCTAGGGACTAGGGATTACCGAGCGTTCTCAGTCCCTAGCCCCGAGTCCCCAGCCCCGAGCAGTCCCCAGCCCCGAGCAGTGTGTTATCCTGTGTCCCTCCCGCAGCCATGCCGCATTCAATTTCTTTTCCGCGTATCTGCATCGCGATGGGCTTTCCGGATGCGCAGAAGCTGATCGAACATGCACGCCGCGAGGCGGATGCCGGAGAATCGTTTTTCGAGTTCCGGCTGGATCATCTGGCCACGCCGGAGCAGGGCATCGGCGTGATCCGGAAGTTTCTTGCGGCGCATCCGGATTGCCGCATCCTGGCCACCTGCCGCCGTCATCAGAATCACGGAAAATACAACGGCAGCGTGGAGGAGCAGTTCCGATTGTTGAGCGCGGCCATCCACGCCGGGGCGAGCGCCGTGGATGTGGAGATTGAAAGCGCGGAGAACGCGGCCGGTGGCCTGGACACCTTTCGGAACCAAGCTCGCCTGATCCTCTCTTATCACAACTACGAAGGCACGCCGTCGCCCGAAGTGGTGCTGCGGCGCATGCTGCGCATTCCGGCGGATGGCTATAAGATTGTCACCACCGCGCGCAAACCGTCCGACAGTTACCGTGTGCTATCTCTCACGAAATCGCATCCCCGGACTCCGTTGATCGTGCTGGCCATGGGAGAAGCCGGCTTTCCGACGCGTGTGTTATCCACTGCGTGGGGAGGATTGTTCACCTACGCCGCGCCCAACGCTTCGGAAGGAACCGCCAGCGGCCAGGTGAGTGCCCGGCTGCTGCGCCACTTGTATCGCGTGGAGAAGTTTTCGCACTCGGCCAAGATTTATGGCGTCATTGCCGATCCGGTGCGCCACTCCATCTCACCGGCCGTGCACAATCGCGCCTTCCAGGCACATCGGCTGGATGCCGTGTATCTGCCGTTTCTGGTGCAAGGGACACAGTTGAAGGATTTTTTCATTTTGGCTGAGAAACTCCCGGTGGCCGGATTCAGCGTGACCATTCCGCATAAGCAAAAAGTCCTGCGCTATTTGGATGTGGTGGATCCCCTGGCGCGCCGCATTGGCGCGGTGAATACCATCTGGCGAAAATCCGGAAAATGGCGGGGCACGAATACGGATGCAGAAGCCATCACCATTCCGCTCGCCCGCAAGCTGCGTCTTCCCAAATCATCCGTTCTTTTGGTTGGCAATGGCGGCGCGGCGCGCGGTGCGGCGTATGCCCTGGTGGGGAGCGGAGCGAAGGTGTCCATTGTCGGCCGCAATCCGGATCGTGTGCGGTCGCTCGCCAAGGCTTGCGGCGCCGAGCCTCTGCTGCGCGAACAAATCCAAGCGCGCAAGTTCGATGCCCTGGTGCACGCAACGCCTTTGGGTATGTACCCGCACGTGGACGGATGTTTTTTTCCGGATTCACTTCCCGCGGAGCTGGTCTTCGACATGGTCTACAACCCCCTCGAGACGGCCCTGCTGCGCCGCGCCACTGAGCAAGGGTTGACCGTGATCTCGGGCCTCCAAATGTTCCTGGAACAAGCCGCCCGGCAATTTGAAATCTGGACGGGATCGTCGGCGCCGCGGGCGGTGATGGAAAAGGCGGCGATGGAAGCGTTGGCGTCAGGTTTCTAGTTTCTGGTTTCTTGTTTCTGGTTCTTGTCTCCGCGAGGATCTATAATAGTCCCAATGTCCCGCCAACCAGAAACCAGAAACCAGAAACCAGAAACCAAACTCACCCGCCGCGCACTGGTGGCAGGCCTGTCAACTTCCGCGGCGCTATTAGCCCAGGCTCCCAGTGTTCCGTTGCCTTCGAATCCGGATGAGGAGTTGAAAGCGGTGAAGGACGCGATCCAGCAAACTTCCCAGCAGCTCGCCAAGTTCGACTTGCCGATGTCCACCGAACCGGCCGTGCATTTCAGAGCGTAAAGGATTCGAATGGCCGCCTCCATCCCGGACGACATTTTCTTCGCCAGCATCACCGAGATCAACCAGAAACTCAAGGCCAAGGAGTTTTCCGCGGTTGAGCTGACCAAGGCTTTTTGTGCTCGGCTGGAACAACTGGGGCCGCGGTATAACGCGCTGGCATTGGGGTTGCGCGACAAGGCCGTGAAAGCCGCCAAGGACGTGGATGGCGATCTGAAGCGCGAGCGCTATCGTGGTCCGCTGCACGGGATTCCATTTGGCGCCAAGGATTTGCTGGCTTACGCGAAGCATCCCACCACTTGGGGCGCCAAGCCCTATGCCGGCCAAGTGTTCGATTACGACGCCACGGTACTGAAGAGGTTGATCAAAGGCGGCGCCATTCTGACGGGGAAGCTGGCCATGGTGGAACTCGCCGGAGGTCCCAGCTATCGCTACGCCAGCGCCTCGCTCACGGGGCCGGGACTGAATCCGTGGGACCCGACGCATTGGTCCGGCGGATCATCGAGCGGATCCGGAATCGCGGTGGCCGCCGGGTTGGTTACGTACGCCTTGGGTTCGGAGACATCCGGATCGATCCTGACGCCCGCGGCTTTTTGCGGTGTCACAGGGCTGCGTCCAACTTATGGATTAGTGAGCCGCCACGGGGCGATGGCGCTTTCGTGGACGCTGGATAAGATCGGGCCGCTGTGCAGGTCCGCCGAAGATTGCGGGCTGGTGTTGCACGAAATAGCGGGTGCGGACGCGGAAGATCCGGCAACGGCTGGAAAAAGTTTTTACTACGCGCCGCAATTCGCACGCGACTTGAAAGAAGTTAAAGTAGGATTCGCTCCAGTGGATTTCGCGGAGTGGGCCGACCCGGCTGCGCGTCCCGATTTCGCTAAGGCGATCGAGACGGTCCGTTCCTTGGGCGTGCAATTGGTGGAGACGAAGCTTCCGGAGTTTCCTTACGGGCCGGTGATTGGCACCATCATTTCGTCTGAGGCCTCATCGATTTTCGAGCCGCTGATTCAGAGCGGCAATGTGGACCAGTTAGCCGATCAGAAGCAAATCGCCGGGCTGAAGGCGGGCCTCGAAATTCCGGCTAAGGATTATTTGAAGGCCATGCGTATCCGGAGCCTGATGCAGGAGGGGCTGCGCACTCTGTTGGACGATATCGACGTGCTGCTGGCTCCATCGCGACTCGCTCCTGCGCCGAAAATCACGCAGCCATTGGATCGTCCGTCGAGTGACCGTCCTACGCCCAAGGAGCGCGGTCTCACGGCTCTGATTCCGGCCGGAAATCTAGCTGGACTTCCGGCATTGTCGCTGCCGTGTGGTTTTGCGGATGGAATGCCGATAGCGATTCAACTGGTGGGCCGGCCGTTTTCCGAGAATCTGCTGCTGACCCTTGGCAAGTTTTTTCAGGAAAAAACGGATTGGCACAAGCGGCGGCCGGCGCTCTCCGAACCGCGAGCGTAAGCGACCGGTTAGACGCCGGGCACCACCGCTCTTAGGATCGCCGCGCCCGCTGCGCCCGTCAGGGCTGGCATCCAGGCTGTTCGGAAGCCTCTCTGTTGATACTCGCTGTCCACGGCGTGATAGCCCAGGTACACGAACGCTCCCGCGGCTACGGATAAAAAAGCGATGGTCCATTGTGGCGCCAGACGATCCGCGACCAACAGCGCCACTGCGCTTCCGCCGAGCATCATGCATTGCGCCGCAGTGGCGCCCAACATCGCCCGCCATTCCTTGCCGAGAGCGGCGATCAGCAGCGCGCCCAGCGCCAGGCCCTCCGGCAACTTGTGGACTCCGATGCCCACCAGAAACGCAACCTTGAGACCCTCGAAGCCCTTTTGTTGCGAAACCACCAAACTCCAGCCATCGAAAAAACTGTGGAGCCCCGAGGCGATCAGCAATGGCGCGGCGAATCCGTGCAGGCTCCGGGCGCAGTCTTCGTGATGGTGCGTGTGGGAACAGGTGGGGCATACCGGATACAAATACCGGTCGATTAGAAATAGCAGCGAAAATCCGGCAATCAGACCCGCGCATCCTCCCAGCCAACCATCGCGTTCGGCGATTTCCGGAAGGATCCAAAACAGCGCGATACCCACTAGAAGCCCTCCGCTGAACGGCAGAACGCGGCGCGAAACAGACGGAATTTCGGCCATCCGCATTCCCGCGAACGCGCCCACTAATGTGAGCAAAAACAGGCCAATCAGGATTTGATAGAGGCTGGCCAAGGGTGCTACTTTCATTTTACAATCGACGATTTCACCTGGAGGTAGATTCCGCAAAACGGCGCGGAGCATGCGAATCAGCGGATGTTGGAAGCGCTGGCGCAGCATTGATCTCCGCGCGGGCTGCATATTGGAACCCGGTGTGAATAGGCGCCGCGCACGGTCCCGGGCGGCGAAAGCCTGATCTGGGCGCTAGCGAAAGAGTTCGGTAGGTTTGAGGGAAAACTGCGCTGTCCAGGCGAAGATAGCGTTTACGAGCAGGATAAATTGGACAAATTAGGCTTGTGAATAGCGTGCTATGATCGTTCGGGCTATGGCACGTTCCGGCAATTCGTCGGCGATCGATCTTGAGCAGCACCTGGCGTTCGAACTGACGCGCGTGGTGGAAGAAGGCGCCGTGGCCGCAGCGCGAACCATGGGCCAAGGGGATCGCAAAGGCTCCGATCTAGCCGCTGTCCAGGCCATGCGGCGGGCGTTTGAGACGGTACCCATCGCAGGCAACATCGTGATCGGCGAGGGCGAACGCGATGAAGCGCCGATGCTGTATATCGGCGAGCCGGTCGGCGCACCACCACCCGACGGCGTGGAATATCCGGCCATCGATATCGCGGTGGATCCTCTGGAAGGAACCAATTTGTGTGCGACGGGAGCTGCGAATTCCATCGCCGTATTGGCGGCTTCGGAAGCCGGCGGCCTGCTGCATGCGCCGGATTGCTACATGGAGAAGATCATCGCTGGTCCAGCAGCTCGAGGCGCTCTGGATATCGATGCTCCGGTAGTGGACAATCTGCGGGCCATCGCGAGACGGCTGGAACGTCACGTGATGGATCTGGTGGTGATCGTGCTGGATCGCCCGCGTCACGAAAAGCTGATCGCAGATATTCGAGAAGCTGGAGCGCGCATTCGTTTAATTGGGGACGGCGATCTTTCAGCCGGAATCGCCGCAGCGGTTCGAGGCACCGGTGTCCACGCTGTGATGGGAATTGGTGGCGCTCCCGAAGGCGTGATCACGGCGGCCGCGTTGCGCTGTCTGCATGGCGATATGGTGGGGCGTCTTGTGGCCGCGAATCCGGAGCAGGAGGAGCGCATGGCGCGCATGGGCATCACGGACTCGCGGAAGGTTTACCGCGCCGAAGATCTTGCGCCGGGCAAGCAAATCATTTTTGTGGCTTGCGGCGTCACGCCCGGCAACCTGCTGCAAGGCGTCCGGTTTTTCGGAGACGGCTACCGGACGCATTCGGTAGTGATGACATCGAATCCGAACAAAGTGCGGTTTTTGGATACGGTGCATGCGACGAGAAAGCCCGGACCCCGCGGCGTCCGGCTCTATTGAGCCGGACGCGTTCTTCGGTTCTTCGGTAATTCAGTTCTTCGGTTCGCGCTCCCCAGCTTTCAGTTCAAGAGGTTCGGCATCCTAGAACTGAAGAACTGAATAACCGAGGAACTGATGAACCGGTGGCTAGGGCGCCTCAATTGAGGCGCCCTAGCCAGCGATGTATCGCTTCGAGCTGTCGCGTGATCTCCGCTCGGTCTTCCGCCTTCGGCGAGCATTTCAGGTACGTCTCCAGATCGCGCTTGGCCGCGACGAATTCGCGCAGATGCAGCCGTGCTACGCCGCGCGCCTTGTAGTAATCGGCGTTGTCGGGGAACGATTCCACCAGCAGATCCATCACCCGGGCGGCCTTCCCGTATTGTTTCGCCCGGAAATAAGCCGAGCGTAGATTGTTCAGCATCCGGACCAGAATATAGCGGTTGCTGACTGGCGCCAGCGTCGCAGGCTCGGTGGACAACTCCACGCCCGTGATCTCGTGTGCTAGCTGTCCGCAATCGTCTGCGGTAAGAAGCTTTCCTCGGTGGAAAGGGTCGATATAAGTGGAGTACTCGGCTTCCGCATATTGCACTACGAAGTGTCCCGGCAGGCCGATTCCGAAAACGGGCCGCGCCAGCCTGCGCGCTACCTCGATATAAACCACCGATAGAGTGATCGGGATGCCGGTTCTGCGATCCAATACGGCATCCAGACAACTATTGGTCGGATCATAATAGTCACTGTCATTTCCGCGAAAAGCTAGCTCTTCAAAAAGATACTGGTTCGCGATGCGGACGAACCTGGGGCCGTCCGGGCGGGAGTGGCTGGCCAGGCGCGTGTCCAGCTCGGAGGCAATGCGGTCCAGCGTTTCAAGATACGGCGCGGAATCCAGCCCAGGCCGTTCGATGGCTGCCATATCGAGGGCGGCGGCATCCAGCGCGACCCCGGGTTCGTTCCGTAAAGCTGCTCGTAACGCGTGCATTCTGCACCGGAAAGCTCCACTATACCTCCGGTGCTATTCAGAGTTTCGGGTACACTGCCGATAGAAGATTGGGATGAGATGGATCTTGGCTATTGGGGCGTTTAGCGGAGCTGTATGGGCCCAGGCCGTCACCCAATCCCCGGCGCCCGCCGTGCCTGAACCCGCACGCTCGGCGATGGCTGCCGCTATCGACAAACAGCGCGCCTCCGTTCTGAAGCAGGTGACATCGGTCACCGGCAAACCTGCCGTGCCCGGTACTTTCTTCACCGTCCCGTGGGTGGAGGGGGTGGCTGCGAGCCGCTTCATTCCGCCTCCTTGTGATCCGATGGCCACAGCCGAACTGGAACAGCTGATTGAGAAGAATTCGAAGGAGCAAGGCGTAAAGTCGGACTTGATCCGCGCCGTGATCAACCAGGAGTCCGGCAACCGGCCCTGCGCGGTCTCCTCCAAAGGCGCTCAGGGCTTGATGCAGCTCATGCCGGAAACGGCTGATGAACTGGGCGTTGGTGATCCATTCAACGCGAAGCAAAACGTAGAAGCCGGGACGAAATTGCTGAAGCAACTGCTGGCCAAATACAAGGGCGACGTTGCCCTCACCCTGGCAGCCTACAACGCAGGCTCCGGGCGTGTGGATCGCGATGGGGGAGTGCCGGCGATTCCGGAGACCCTGGAGTACGTCACGCAGATCCTGGCGAGACTGCCGAAGAGATAAAGCTTTAGCCACGGATGCACACGGATGGACACGGATAAACTGGTTCGCCTTATCCGTGTACATCCGTGTCCATCCGTGGCCAAGAACCAAGTACCCATTTAATTTCAATAACAAACGCACAGCCGCCCGCCCCAGCTCAGGTTAAACCTTTCGACATTTCTGACGATAGATGCTTTTGAGGCTCGCGACCCGGCTCCGCTCCGCATGCTGGCGAAGACCACACAAACGCCCCCGTCATTCGGGGTTAGACCTGCTCCGCCAGTGGCTTTTTTTGAAGCGGAGGAGCATAGCGGCCCTCCTTCCACCATCCTGATCGTTGACAGCGAAGAGATAAATCGCAGGCTGCTGAAAGCAATCTTCAAGACCGCGCCGTATCGAATGCTGGAATCCCGCAAAGCTTCCGAAGCCATGGCGCTGCTGCAGTCCGAAAAAGTCGATCTGGTCATTCTCGACCTGATGCTCCCGGAAATGAGTGGTCCCGAGCTGTGCCGGTGGATGAAGGCGGACCGGCGGACTCAACTGATCCCGGTCCTGATGATCACCAATGTGCAGGGCGTGGAAAACGAAATCGTGGGCATCTCGTCCGGCGCGGACGAGTTTCTGATCAAGCCGTTGCATCCAGCCGTAGTGCGAACGCGCATCCGCGCCATGCTTCGCAACAAGGCGCTTATTGATTCGTTAGAGGAGGCCGAAACCATTCTGTTTGCTTTGGCGCAAACGGTGGAACAACGCGACGTTTATACCGGCCAGCACTGCCAGCGCCTGGCAGTTGCGTCGGTGATGTTGGGCGAGGCGCTAGGGCTCTCGCATGCCGATCTCACTGCGCTCTATCGCGGCGGCTATCTGCATGACATCGGCAAAATCAGTATTCCCGACGCCATCCTCTTCAAGCAGGGATTGCTTTCCGAGGAGGAGTGGGAAGTGATGCGCAGCCATCCCATCCGCGGCGAGGAGATCTGCCAGCCGATGAAGAGCCTATGGCCGGTGCTGCCGATCATCCGGAATCATCATGAGCGCTGGGATGGGTCGGGCTACCCGGACGGACTGGCCGGCGAAGATATTCCGCTGCTGGCGCGCATTCTACAAGTGGCCGATATATACGACGCATTGATCACAGAGCGGCCGTACAAACCGGCCCTTTCGCATGAGCAGGCATTCGCGTTGATGGAAGAGGAAGTCCGCCGAGGCTGGCGTGATCCGGAACTGGTGCCGCTTTTCGTCAGCACGATTCAAGCCAAGAACGCAGCCGATCTGAGCTCTATCGATCCCTCGCTCGAAAATATGAGCATCGAAGTTTCCAGATAACATAAAACCAGATCCTTAATGTCGGCGCTGGAAATCCTGAATCGCAAGATTATTGCCTGTCACAAATGTCCACGCCTGGTGGAATACCTCGCCCGCATTGCGCGCGAAAAACGCCGCGCTTACCGCGAGTGTGATTACTGGGCGAAACCGGTGCCAGGATTCGGCGATCCCCACGCGCGTTTGCTCCTGATTGGCTTGGCGCCAGGGGCGCACGGAGCCAACCGCACAGGCAGAGTTTTTACAGGTGACAGCTCGGGAGTGTTTCTGTATAAGATAATGTACGAAACCGGATTTGCGTCGCAGCCCACCAGCGTTTCCGGCGACGACGGGCTTACGCTGATCGATGCTTATATCAGCGCTACTGTTCGTTGCGCTCCGCCGGACAACAAACCGCTTCCTGAAGAGATCCACAACTGCCGTCCTTATCTGGAGCGGGAGTTGGAATTGCTGAAGGATGTCCGGGTGATTGTCGCGCTGGGCAAGCTGGCGTTCGATGGGTACCTCCACATCCTGCGCGATGCCGGAAAAATTACGCGCCGCGCCGATTTCGTCTTCGCTCATGACCGCGAGCATCGCACCGGGCCCGGCCAACCAGTGCTCATCAGTTCGTATCATCCCAGTCAACAGAATACTTCGACGGGGAAACTGACGGCCGAGATGTTCACGGCGGTTTTTGTGCGAGCCAAACGGCTCTTACTTCACCAAACCCGCTGACGCTTTCGGTATCAGCTTATACTCGCGATAAGTCTCATCGTCAGTGGAGCTCTCGTCCAAAAATCCAAGCGCTGAAGCCTTCACATGCATGCTGAATCGCTTCGGAAGCCAGAGATTGTCCGCAACCGGCTCCTGCTCTAACAGGATCGCTGTGCCGGGACCGACTTTCGCAATGAATCCGAGGAAACTGACCGGCTTGAAGACCTCCGCCTTCACGCGCACCCATTGATACTGGCTTTGGTCCACCCAGAGCTCGCCACGCATACCGGCAAGCACTTTTGTCTCACGATCCTTGGGTTCATAACCGCGTTTGGGACGCGCATCCAGAACCCAGCACTCGTGACCATTGATGATTTCTGCTCCAACCAGTTGGAACTCGAAAGCGTCCACCATTTCCATGAGCATGGCATGGTCACGGCGCCGCTCCTTTTCATATTTCGCGATCCGCTTCGAGCGTTCGCGGTTGGATTCATTCTGCCGTTTCTGGATCTCGACGCGCAGCTTTCGATCTTCTTCCACCCGATCGCCGGCCGAAAGCGGGTGATCGTCAATCGCGACCAGGCGATTGTAGGGTGACCCATCAATCATCAGCACTTCGTAGGTTCTTACGGTAGGCGGCGCGTTATGCTTGCTCTCCACATCGCGCTCTTCGAAAGAATAACCTGGAGCCAGGCTCCAATCGGCTTCAATTGCCAGCACGGACCGCTGGACGATTTCCTTCGGATCGGGTGATTGAGGGGTAGCCGCGCGGCACGACATCGCAACGGCTAGCAACAGGAAAACTCGCATACATCCTCGCAGCGACACAGTGCAATCAATTCGCCAATTTCGCGCCGTGCCTAATTTCCCTGCTTTTATTGTAACTTAGCGTGCGCGCCTGCTATGCAATTTAGGTACTTTTTACTGCGGCGTCCGCGCCGCGAATCCCACTACGTTCCCTCCCGGCTCGCGCACCCAAATCTCGCGCATGCCGTAGAAAGTGGTTCGCTCCGGAACCAATACGTCAGCGCCTTTCACCCGTTCCAGGGCATCGCTGAAGCTCTCCACTTCGATATATAGATGGGAGCCGGCTGCGAGTATCTCATCCGCTACCGCGGAGCCTGCATCCTTCCGGACGCTGGCGCGAGATTGCAGCATCACCTCGGTCCCTTCTTTTTGCAGGATTACGAAGCCGAGCTTCGCACCCTCCGGCACTTCCACTGTTTTCTCGAAGCCGAGTTTCATTACCCAAAAATCCAGCGACGGCTCGATGTCATCGACAATCAAAATTGGTGTGATCTTCATAGCGCTATCGTATCCGGCGTGGGATCAAGAGCGATTGGAAAAAACGGTCACCGCGGCAGCGCGGCAAACTCGCCCGGAGTGTAGCCGCTGAACTCGCGAAACTCGTTGATGAAGTGAGCCTGGTCATAGTAACCGCAGTCCAGCGCCACTTGGGTCCAATCTCCGCGTTTTGCGGTTCGCAGCCGCGGAAGGCTATGCCTGAAACGGATCACGCGGCAGAAATGCTTGGGCGTGAGCCCCATTTCTTCCAGGAAAAGCCGGCGCAACTGGCGCGCGCTCATAGCGGCGTCGAAGGCCAAGTCGTCCACGCGAACCTGACCGCTGCGATCGACGATGTAAGCCGACATTTTCTGGACGATATTGGAATCCGATTCGGATACTAAGTTCGTTTCTAATAGCGCTATGCCTTGTTCGGCCGATTTCGCTTCCCCAAAGCGCGCGCCCAATTCCCGGCCCTTCCGTCCCCAAACGTCTTCGAGCGGTAACAGCCGGTCCGTGGTCTCGCGTCCGGGCGCTCCGACAAATTCCCGAGCCATCCCCGGGCGGAATCGCACACCAATTTGAATTTGGCCGGCCGCGAGAGTAAATCGTTGCACGCTCGTCATGGTGCCTACGATCTGAGGACCGGCGCTGGGCGAATACACAATATCGACACAGCCATCCGGCAGTACCGGATAATCAGGAAGCGTCTGGCCAGGTTCCAGGGACCAAAAGCACTCCACGTACGGCCGAAGCCTTTCCGGAGCGCCATGCTCGTGATACGGCGCGCTCATATACCTTGATGATAACCTCTCGCCTATGCCTCCAATTTGGGATGCATGGTGTGCCATTTGGTGGCCTTCTCGAATGTCATCGCCACTCGCATCGGCCCTCCCTCTTCATACAATTTCCCCGTGAATACCAACCCCTGCGGCAGCCCATTGACGAATCCGCACGGAGTTACGATTTGCGGATGGCCGGTGAGATTCGTCACGAGTAGAAGCCCACCAAACGGCGGCGAGACAAGAACGTCCCAATCCGCTATAAACTCATCCATGCGATGCATCAACAAAGTTCGGGCGCGCTGCGCGCGAATATACTCCACCGCCGGGATGAGCCGCGCCGTTCGAAACGTATTCGGCCAATCGCCGGAGGATTGGCCCTTCAACTGGTTCACTCCGCCATTGCGCGTAAGATCGTCGAAAGCCGTCGCGGCCTCGGCTTCCAAAATGATCCGCAAAGGCTGGGCTTCGAAATCCGGAAGCTTCACCGGCTCCAGTTTCGCGCCGGCCGCGCGCAGATCGGCCAGCGCCTGATCGTAGATCGGCTTCGAATCCTTGGACGCCCGTTCGAAATCGGCCTCCAGATAGCCAATGCGCAGCCCGGCGAGACCGAGCTGGGGCTGCCAATCGAAAGGAGCATCCACTACCGCGAGATCCTTCCCATCGGGTCCGTGAATGGTCTCGAAAACCAGCGCGCAATCCTCAACGGTACGGCAGATTGGTCCTGGCTTGTCCATGGTCCAACTCAGGCCCATCGCGCCGTAGCGGCTTACGCGGCCATAAGTCGGTCTCAGGCCGACTACCCCACAAGTGGTGGAGGGCGAGATTATGGAACCCAGTGTTTCGGTGCCGAGTGAGAACCCAACAAATCCGGCGGACGTGGATGAAGCCGATCCCGCCGATGAGCCGCTGGAGCTGCGCTCCGTATTCCACGGATTCTTAGTCATGCCGGCGAACCACAGCCCGCCTTGCGCGAGAGCGCCCATCGAAAGCTTGGCTAGCAGCACCGCGCCCGCTTGCTCCAGGCGATCTACCACTGTGGCGTTGTAGTCGAACACTTGGTCCTGATAAGGCTCCGCGCCCCAGGTGGTCTTGATTCCTTTGGTCGAGTAAAGATCCTTCGCGCCCCACGGAATTCCGTGCAGCGGACCGCGGTAATGGCCGCGCTGAATCTCCTCGTCAGCTTTGGCGGCCTGCTGAAGTGCGAGCTCTTCAGTGAGCGTGATGACGCACAGAAGCTTCGGCGAGTATTTCTTCAGCCGCTCCAGGTACATCTTGGTAAGATCCGTCGAAGAAATTTTGTGGGCCTTGAGCAGCGCGCCGAGCGTGGTCACCGATTCGAACGCCAAATCCTCCACCGATCCGAAGCTCTTGGGCTTTTCGATGGTTGGAGAAAACTTCGCGGGCTTCGCGGCCGGCTTGGTTGGATAAAACCGCGTGGCAGGTTCGGTATCGAGCGGCACATCGATCTTGCGCAATGCTTCATAGCTCGTCAGGGCGTGGTTGAGCCCCGGCAACATCATCGATTCCTGCGCGTCTGTAAAATCCAGCCCGATGAGCTGCAGCGTGCCATGCAGCATTTCTTTAGTTACGCGAGCGGGCGGAGCGGCCGGCGTTTGACCCTGAGGAGCCTGCGCCTCGCCGGCCGACGCCGCCGACAGCACTGCTACCAATCGCATCCAGTCGCGCCGATCGAGACCATCCAGAAGCATAGTCCGACCATGGTAGCAAGCTGTCGGAGTGTGCGGCCGCGCCCGTGTTAGACTGAATTGTCGCGGGCGTTTCTGCCTGCGCAAAACCGTTCCTCGACGCCCCGGAGAGATGGCCGAGTGGTTGAAGGCGCACGCTTGGAAAGCGTGTATAGGGGAAACTCTATCGAGGGTTCGAATCCCTCTCTCTCCGCCATTGATTCTAAAAGACCTGCAAGACAGTCTCAGAATTTTGGACCAATCTGGGCCAATCTGGCTCAGAATCGGACCATGTCTCTCGCCCTGTACCGACGCCATCGACTGAACTGCAAAGGCGGTCACACGCACAACAGCAGGACCAGCGAATACGATGAGCGCAAGAAGAACTGGCGGCGCTGCGAATGTCCGATTTTTGTTTCTGGAACGCTTGGCAAGGACTTCCGACGTCAAAAATTCGGGGAGATGGCGATGGGATGAAGCCAAGGCGGTCGCTGTCGAAGTGGAGAAAGCGGGCAAGTGGGAGGGAGATCGCATAACCGTGTCTCGATCGATCGAGCGATTAAAGCTTTCACGGCCGAGTTCGAAGAACACGCGGCACGTAACACCCAGAAGAAATACCGCATTCTGCTTGCAAAGCTAAAATCGTTCAGCCACGGTTCATTTGGGACGTGCGATCTTCCGCAAACCTGCCTCAAATTCTACGGACTCACCCGGTTGTCACCATACCGCTCGTATCAACTCGAGCTCCGCATCAACTTTTCTTCAAGGTAGTTGATACTAAACCGCCAGCGACGGGGGCTAGACTTGCCTTTTTGTCATTGATTAGTTGCATGCGGTAGGGGACCAAACCAGCAGCGCCAATTTGCAACGCAAAAGTTAGATCCGTGCCATTGAATCTCGCACCGCCTACATCGATCGTGCCGGCAGAGGTAGTTACCGCTCCTCTGATTTTGTGGCTCTTGTGGTCGACGAGCAGATCGATTTGAGTCAGACCGGCCGGCACCGGGCCCGGCACGACCGTAGGAATCCAGGTACCTTCAACTCTGGACGATTCTTTATCAACCAGGCCCTGGTAGAATTCCTGGAACGGCTTGCCGTAGGTATCCCCAGCTATTCTCCAAGCATCCATGAAGGGATCGCTAACCGCCCATTGACGGAACAGAGTCAACCAGCCAAAATTGGCGGGATGGTCGCGTTGCGTGGGATCGTCGAGCTGCAAATCCAGATAAACATTCTCCATCAGTTGCAGGAAGTCGGCACAAAGATAGCGGCCCTCACGCGTATTGGGAGCCGCGGGTGGAAATTGCAGCCACTTGTTGAAGAGCGTGTTGTCGAGGTACGACGTGTTTTGGCCCTTGGAGATTGCGTCGACCAACTTGGTATAGTCGTCCGCGTGCTTCGTAAAGGATTTTTGAATCGCGGGGCTGGGTGGATAGAGGACATCCCAGAGACGGCCGAACAAGTGGGCCTTATCTTTCTGGTACGACTCGGCGCTGGAATACCAGTCCTCGAGAAGCTTATCTGGCACGGCGAAAGCGGAGTTAAGAGCGAAAGTCGAGTTCACAATATGCAGGCCCAGCTTCCGGTAACTCTCGAATTGCGACTCATCAAACCATTGGTCAGCGGTGGATTGGTGGGGAAAGTCGGGGTGGACGCAATGGTATTGCAGGATGTCGGTAGCCTCGTTCCCGGTGAGCGAAGCTTTCAAGTATAGGAGATAGCCTGGATCAGCGTCTTCCGGGTAAGTAATTTTGCCCACCACGCAATGGGCTCGGCTGAAGCCGTCCTTCAAACGAATTTGTTCGACATCAATATCGATTTTGACATCGAAGTCAGTACGACACTTGCGGATGGCGTTGGCCAGCCCCCCGAACTGCAGGCCGCCGTCCTGTTCGCCATCGCAGGCGATGATGTAGCGGCAGCGGCGTTTGACAAGCTCGTAAATACCTAGGTTCTCGAAGTGGCCGCCGTCTGAAACATTCACATAAGCCCTGCTGGCGTTGGCGAGTCCAAAGAGCTCGGTGATCAGGTAGGTTAAGCCGAAAGTTGGTCCGGGATTGTCTGCTTTGCCATAACGCGCAGGATTGCCGAGCCACCACCCCAACCTCACGTTGAAGATCGTCATCAGGAACGCGACGGCCGGAGAAGTGTGGTAACCCGCGTTTGGATTGGCGGCGGCGCCTGAAATTCCCATGGCCGTGCCAATGTCGATGCCCCTTTCGTAGGCGAACGTTGCGGTGGGAGCGTATGCGTTCTTAGACACTTTGTAGTTTTCGGCTCCAGGATTATCGCTCTCATTCTCAATTTGAGGTTTGTCGTAGCCACAGTAGAGTGGAGTGAAGGCGAATGAAGCTGCTTTACGCTCTTGCCAGGCCAGCGGGGTTGCACCCGCCAAATTGAGAGCCCCATTGAGGATCGGATACGGCCCGCAATAATCTTCTTTCGCGAAGGCTATCTTCTGATCCTGGTCTGGACACGCGAATTTCGCAAGAGGAGTGTCATCCCGGGAGTCGAAGGCGGTGAATCGGTCGGGCTTGCGGCGAAACTCTCCGGTGACCGGGCGCGAGGCTCCCAGATAGCAGCGCACCAAGCGGTTTTTGTAGAAGTGATGCATGGAGAAATCATTAATATCCACGCGCCAGGAAAGCAGCAACCCGGCCGCTGTAACCAGCAGCAAGAGGGAACCCAGATTGTAAAAATCGAAGTCTCCGGGCGATAGCCTGCCAATTTGGACGCTGTTAAGATCGTCCGCGTATTTTTCGCTGCGAATTCGGAAGGTGCTGGCGGGTACCGGTTTCTCACCGACCGTGAGGGTTACTCGGTCGGGTGGTCCGGCGAGGGGGATTGTTCTAGGCTGTGTCCCGGCGCTAGCGGTTGACGATGCGAACGGATGAATTACGAGCTCATGAATTCCGAGTGCGATCAATGTCGCAAACCCCAGAATGAAAACAAAAGGAGCGATCTTGGTAATGGCGTCCAGACAAAGACCTTTCCAATCGATTCCCTCCGACGCTGAACCGCCCGTAGTCTTTTCGCTCTTTCCACCAAAAAGTCCTATGGCGGAAATTGCACCCCAAACTCCGCCGAGGCTGAGTGACGCAGTTGAACCGGCCCAGTACAACACAAATGGACCGTAGATTGAGATTCCGGTGAACAGCAGCCAGCCAAAGCTGTAGATCATCGTCCAAGCTCTCAGACGGCCCAACCACTCCCGCGAGGCGTCCGGCAGGTCATGGCCCATGAGACCGATCTGGAGGATCATTCCTAGAGCCAGAACCAGCAGCACAAGCGGCGGGCCTACACAGAGCCCGGCCCAGTGTAACCACCCCGGAAAAACCTGCTGCGCCTGCTGGACTAAAAGGGCCACACCGTGCAGCATTATGGCTGTGAGAAGGCCGGCGAGAATGGAAGCAAAAGCAGCCAGAGCGTAACCCAATGGGTAGAGCAGCCATTCGGGCCAGGATCGCTTGTTCTGCGTCACAAAACATCCTGAAAACCCTCCAGTCCATGCGAGCGCCGCGTATAGGACGGCCGAGATGATGGTGGGGACAAGCAGCCAGCTATGCAGAACGAGTGTCGGCACCCGTAACATCCACTCCGCCATCGCGGACGATCCGATCACCAGCGGCACGACGATGAGCAACTGAACACCCGACTGGGCCGCCATGCCTGGTTCCCCGCGACCGACCTGGAAGAGATTGGAGCCGATGCTTAGAGCAGCGCAGAGTAGGGAGATCCCGGCCACCCACGTGTCGACGCCGAACATCGCCGAATACTTCCCCTGCGACATCGGGAGCAGAAAATACCCGGCAAAACGCGGCAACAGAAGCAAGGCGGCAATGCCAGAGACTATGATGGCCAAGTTCAGCAGCGTGTTGCGCGACCAGATGGCCGCGAGCGTCCAAGTGTCCGCACTCAGTAACGAAGTATCTGGAGTTAAGTAATTGCTGTAGCGGCGCAAGTAACGTACAGGCCTGACATCATTGTCCGCGTCCGAAGCGAGGGCGGTTTCCACTTGAGCAAGTGCCGCCTTGGCATGGTGGGTATCCCTGGCGTCTTGGCGAATCCACGAAATCAGCCAGGAGCCTATATAACCTCCGCCGGAGACGGTGGACAAGTAATCGATATGCTTCAGTAATCCTCTGGCCGCTAGACCCTGCAATATGCCCAGGCTCAGCGTCGCGCTACGAATGCCCCCGCCAGAAATGGATAAGCCAACAAGATCCTGCTGGAGAGCATCCACAAAAGGAGGTTGATGTAGCGCCTGTTCCTTTTGCCCATAGATTAGACTCATTATCGGCGTTCGCCGGAGATATGAAATCACTCGACCGAGAAAGTGCAGGACTCTCATGGCGATCTTTGATTTTGGCGCGGTTTCAGGTGGTTGTTGGGTGCCCGCATTCATGGGCGCGGGGATAACTATGGCAGCCGGCTGTTGAACCGGGTACAGTTCCCGAGCCTCTCGCGCCGCTTTGATGGAGGCTAGTTCCTCCCTAAGTGCTGTGGCAAAGGAACGGGTTGTGTCGTTGAAAATAGACATGGCAGCTTTATCCCTGACCTGGAATGAACATTACATTCAGAACCCTCATCGATGCATTAGCGGACGGATTCGCCAACGTCGGCGAAGTCATCACAAGGTGCCGGGCAGGTGCCCGCAGCGAGAGGAGCACCTGTTTCAGTTCAGCTTTGGATTTCCACAAACGGCACGCTCCCTAGTAATCCAGCGGTACGGCGGCAAACGTTAGTTTTTCGCAGGCGGTTGCGGACGTGGCCAGACACCGTACCATGGCTTTGTTAAACATTCGAATCGGCGCTTGATTCAGGTCCTTCTGCGACAACGCCCTCCGGAAGCGGCAAGGTTTGGTTACATCCAGGCCGCTCGCCGCTTTTACATAGCTGCAGGGTCCATCTTCGCCATCCACCTGCAGGTCGAAAACGAATTTCAAGCCGTACGCGATGTCGGCAGCGGTGGGCACCACCACCGCGCTGAGCACCGCCGTGCTGCTATGAAATTCCTTCGCCGCCGATAAGGGGATGCCCAGTAGCGTGCCGACGTATGGAATCTCCACAAACGGTGGAAGCAGCGGGAATCGCGATTTGGACCGTTGCACGATCGCCGAAAAAGAAGAGACTTCGAACAGCTTCACCGATTCCACGCGCACGCGCGTCGCAGTGTCGTGGTTGGCAACCCGCGACGTATTGATGGAAGCGTTGCCCGTGCCTCCGCCGGTGTCGAGATAAGTGGGTGCGGCGGATTCGTCGGCATTCAGCGTAATTGCGATCTCAGCCGAAGATGCCGTGCTGAGACTCCTTGGTATGGCGTATAGCTGCATGGACCGGCCGATTTGGGCGTAGGTGGTTTGATAGTTGGAAAGCGCGCCCGCCAGCAGTTGCGCCCTGCTCAACGGGTTGGCGGAGAGAACCGCGCCCAGCAGCGGGCTGCCGCTTCCCCCGCTCGTGCTTCCGCCGCTCGCGCTGCCGCTTCCGGCCACGGAGTTCAACAGGGCGGTGAGCTGCGGCGCGGTGCTGGCGTTCAGAAAACTCTGCGAGGTTGCACCGGCCGAAGTCCACTGGCCGGAAATGGTGCGCACCGTGATGAGACCGTCGTTGAAAAATGAAGGCTTGTCGAGTCCGAACATTTTCTTTATGAAGAATCGATGGTCGTTGCCCGCATTAATGCGTTGCACGCGGTACTCCACGTCCGCCCGCACGAATATCTGAAATGCGGTCAGGTCGCGGTTGAATGCGTCGATAATGGGGCTCAGCGCCGAGTTCAGGGCATCCGCGCTCTGGCTAAGATCATAAGCGACGAATTCATGCGGATACTGCTGGCTCATCTTGTAATTGAACAGGAAGTCGGCAACCGCGGCACGCATTAACCCGTCGCCATAAGGTGGGTCCTCGTTCTCCCCTAGATACGTCTCAATCGCTTGTTCGAAGCACCTGAGTCGGACCCTCGGCTGGTGATCCGATGCGGACATCAGATCGCCTAGGATTCCCTCTTGGTCCTGGGTAGCGCAGGTAGCGTACGTAAGGTCGCTGGGTACGCTGGGTGCCGGAGGCTCGTCCCGTAGGCCCAGATTCTTCCAGATCGAATGGCATCTTGCTGCTGCGTCTTCCGATGAGTTAGCGCAACTCGCCTCTCTGGTTATTCCGGGCGTGGTGCCTTCCACTGCCGCGATTGCCCTCTTGGCGGCGCTGACCGGAGCGTCGGCTGCAATCAGTGTCAACAGCAGATCGGTCAACACCGGCTTCAACGGCCGAAACAGGCTGTTGTAACCGAGGCAGTAGCGGCCTTTCTCGCAGATTTCCAGATCGGTGCGTTTCCCAGGCGCCGCCGGGTCCGCCATCCACGCCTGGCTGCGATCCAGATAAGCCTGCGAGAGTTGTTGCGGAGTCTGGCCGGATTTGGCTGTGACGAATGTGTCCGCAATGAACCTGTCGGCGACGTAGTGGTAGAATGGCCGGTTGAAATAGGAAGTCGTAGCGATCTGCTTCTTGACATCCTTCCAGCCCGTCAGCACCACTTCCTCCAAGGCCCGGTTATATTCAGACACCAGATCCTTCACCATTCCCGCGAACGCGCCCATCGCCTGACCACTCGAAGACGAATTCTGCATCACCCAGGCGTTGATGATCATCTCCGGACGAGGCAGATCCAGCAACGCGAGTATTCTTTTTCGTTCTGCGATTTGTTCGTCATCGCCCGTGTTCGTGTCGGAAAACACCAACAGGTCCGGCGGCGTCTGTTCGCCACCGCCTGCTGATACGGCCAGCCAGTTCATACCCGGCGGAGGTTTCGGAGCCGGAGGCGCGGCGGGCGTGGCCGGAGTCGCGCTGCCGGCTGCCGCAGCAGCCGCGCCTGCTGCCGGGGATGGCGCCGGACTGCATGCCGAACTGTTACCAAACGCAAGTCCCGCAACAACGCAAGGCGTAGTGTCGGAGCTGATCTGGATAACGCTCCCCGGCGGTTGCGTTACCGAGATACTCGCATTGGAGGGCGCTCCCGCACCGCCGCTCGATGCTGGAGCGGGGCTGGCGCCTCCCGGAGTTGCAGCCGGGCTGCTCCCGCCAGCGGGCGCTGGGCTTGGACTGCTCGGCGTAGAACTGGGAGCGCCCGGTGAGGCAGCGGCCGGGGTTGAGCCACCTGTTGAGCCACCGGCCGCTGGGGTCGCCGCGCCGGCGGTAGCGGAAGGAGCGGGTCCCGGGCTTGGGCTGGGTGCCGCGGCGCCCCCCAAACCGCTGAATGCTGTCGCAACATCGTTCGAAGATAGGTAGAAAAGCTTTGTCATCAGCGGTTCCGACTGCAACTGCCACTGCATGCGCCGGATGTCGCCAAGGAACCCCTTCCATGTGTCGCAGTCCGGAGTAGTCGGCGCAGTCACGCGTATCGCACCGCTGCCCACGTCCTGCACCGTGAACTGGCTGTAATTCAACCCTGAAATTCGCGTGGCCAGATCGCCCAGTGCGGCGCCGTGTGGGACTATCAACTCCACGCTGAAGGGTTTGGCGGGCGCCGGAGTCAGGCCGAGGGACGCCGCGTCACGTCCCACGAGTGCGTCGATTTTGCCCTGAAATGAATCCAGAATCGCTTGTTCCTCGCGTTTCAGAGGCTCGCGGGTAGAATAAATCAGAATGGTATTGGCGCCTTGCGCAGCCAAAAGAAACGGGGTCGGGTTCCCTAACAGGCTGACGACGCCCGGCAAATCGATAGGTTTGCTTTGGGTAGCGACAGCCGGTCCCAAGACCGGGCAGCCCGCCGCTGCCACCTTATCCGCGTCGGCAACCACTTGCAGGATAAGATCCACGGGGGCAGCCGCTTCATAGGGCTGCCCGGCGTTCACGTTTGCCCGGATCACGATGGTGCCCGGGGCGTTGGCGCGATAACGCACGGTCCCGCTTCCTCCAATGGGCGTCGCATTTCCGGAAATTATCCGCTGAGCCACGGCCCGCCCGGAATCGGCACTCGCGCTCACGAAGAAATGACTGCCCGATACAATCGGATAGCCGGGCGGCGAATCGCTTTTTGCCGCCGGATCGCTCACCAGTTTCAGATCGATGGTCTGTGCCTTCTTCCTGTCAGGGACAACTCTGGACGTCGGATCGCAGGATACCTTCTGTTCACCGTCGGGGACGGTTTCGCGGACGGTTAGAGTGCAGATTTCAGCAAGATACTTTCCGAATGGCCGAAGGTCGCGGGGAGGGCCGGCATCCGCGTCAACTTTGACGGTCGCCCGCTGAGCGAAACATAGCGTCCCCCCAAAAATAAGTGAGGCCGCCAAAAGGCTCCTGTGTAACATAAATGTCTCCAATCTGAAAAGCCGTTCCGTGAATGAATTTACGACTTCGGTGGATCGAACCGGTCGTCTACAATCTTGAACAGCCGCTTGGGGTTCTTATAGGCAGCCCGGAGGGTTTGCATCTCGTCAAGGGTAATCGTGCTCGTTCGATACGTGTTCAGCAGTTGGAAGAGCGCCAAAGCGTCGTATTGGGCCTGCGAGGATTTATGTACGTCGGAAAGAGCATCCAGCCGGCCCGTGTAGACTTTGGCAATGACGGCCTTGGCCTGTGTGAACAAAGTCTCGTCATCCGGCACTTTATAGCTTTTCGGAGTCGCGCTAGCCAGCCAATTGAGGAAATCAGGCTGCTCTTGTGCAACTTTGAAAAGTTCCTTGTGGCCCGCGTCGCCCTCCTGCAATTCCTGCAGCGCTTCCTTAGCGGCGCGTTCGGGATCTGGCGTGTATTGTGTATATAACCCTAGCGCCTTCAGGCAGTGAAGCGCATTTTTGGAGTCCTGCCATTCCAATCCGAGCGCTTCTGTTGTATCGGCTTTAATATTATCCTGCGCAAAGCTGAACCCAATCGATGCAGCAGTGCAAGCAACAATCGTCAGACAAGTACGGCGCATAACACTCCTCCCGGTTACGTGTACGGAAATGTATTCGATTGTAAGGCCAATAACGAGAGATTGCAAGAGCCTTCCAGCGCTTGACCGCGTCTCTACATTTCCTTCTCTAGACAATAAAGCGAGATTCGTATAAAAATGGGGACAAGCAATTGCTGAAAACAGGTCTTTGACAAACGGCCCCAATAGGGCACTTGCGCGAAACTCTTTTAGATCTGCATACGCGGCGAAACACGCCAGGGCGAATTCGGTGTCGCGACAAAGGGCCATTTGTGACGACATCGGCCTCCTTGCGCTAAGTGAGGCTGGTTTTTCCGATACCACGTCTTTACGCAACAGCATCGATCAAGAAGCTGTTTCTGCAGATTGTGAGGCGTTACTGCGGTCGCCTAAAGCCGGGGATGAGTTGGTTAAGTTGGACGCTGCGGATTGGACTGAGCGAACCTGTGCGTGCTGGATAGGGCTTCCGGAACGACCAATGAAAACTTGTTATCGAGGGCTCCCACTCACTCGATGAATGGTAATCCAACGTTCACGTGATCCGGTAAGTAAGCCGGATTCGCTCTCTTGATTACCTCACGATGTGGGGACACTTGAGCGACTTTGGGCCGTCTGGTCCTTCCTAAGAATCGACCACCTGTGCTGTGGAATAGCTATGCACGGGTTCGATCCCCGCCCGGCTCATGCGGTGACATTTAGTGCCGAAAGACCATCTGGCCGCCAAGAACCCTCTGGGCCAATATGGGCCAAGGAGGCTTGGCAAGAGTTGCAAGGCTCGCTGCTATGGCAACGAATAATCCGTGGGTTAAGGTAATATCAAGGCTCGCGATACTCCGAATCCCTCTCTCTCCTCCGTAACACGTCGCAAGTCAAAAAGTTGCCGAGTTCCTCACGCCACCGGAACCACATCCACACCCACGTGGAGAGTGTGCCGGGCACCTCCAAGGAGAGCACCGTGGATAGGACAGACATCGTTGTAGTCGCGCCCCCAAGCTAGATTCTGCGGCAGCTCGGCTTCCGGGCATTCGATCCAAGCTCCCCAAGTGGCATCTTCGAGCTTCATGGTGATTCCGCGGCTGGACATCGCAGGTGGCGGCATTACCGAGACGGTATAGTCGGCAAAACCTTATAGAGTACTTACCGCGTCACCGATGGGGCGCTCAGAACCGGCACCGCCGGCGACGTCCATAACCGCCCAAAGTGGCACTTTTTCTCGCCGCCGCCGGCCGCCGAGCGGCCAGGTTTACGCGAGGCGCTTTGGATGGCTCCGGGAAGCTTACCGACGAATCGGATACAAGCCCCATCGGGATCTTTCGTGGGTGGAACGCGATTACCATCGGTAGCGATCCGGAGCGAATTTATCGAGCGTGTGATTGTAACACTCAAGACCTCTGGAGCTGCCTTGCGGCAAGACGGACCACGGCACCATTTGACCATTAACGACAATTTGAACGTGCGACTCTCGATAGTCCGTTGCTGCGCCAGCAAACGGTGTAACACTTGAAAGTTTCAGTTCCACTCGTCCTTCAACTCAGATGTAACGGTTTGTGCGCGCCTGGCACGGCAATACAACAATTCTCGACTCGACTACTTGGTATTCCGCAAAGTCCAGAAATGCCATGCCAGATTACCGTCTCGACGCTGCCTCCCCCGCCATCCGGGGTAGATTGGTTTTCCGATCTCGCTTTTCTTAGAGATCTCGCGCAATGGGGACGACGGCCAGGGCGACGCTGAAAGCAGTTTCAACTATTGAGGCGGGTGGCACACCTTGCATGGTGTGTACCCGTTCGCCCTGGCCTCCTTCAAAGTTGTCTTGATTTGCTCCGCATTCGGTATCGCATCCGTCCTTTTCCACTCTTCGTAATGTAGACAGTGGTGGACAGCGGATCTTGGGCAACTTGAATAGCCGGGTGCTGGCCAACGATGCGTTGGAATGGCGCGACGAACGCCAAGGGCCGCAACAAAACGAAAAATCAAATGAGATTCTTCACGGCGGTCTCCATTCGTGGCGAGTGTTGGCCGATCCGCAAGAATTCACTCTTCTCGCCTTGCGTGGAAATCGGCCCAGAAGCTATAATCTTCTTCAGCCCAGAACACACTCTGTGTTTTTGCTATGCGAGCAGAATTCGCTACCGCAAGCGTTTCAGTTATCTCTCGGTAACTCTGCCATTTGCCGAGCAGGTCCTCTCCGAACGGACCTGAACTGCCCTGCGGAAATATCCAGCCGTGTCGGGAACGAGTGCGGTTAACCCGGCGCTCAAGCCAACGCCTCATGCCGGCCCTTCTAGCAACGCGTAATAACAGATTCCTACTCAGCAGGACTCTTTGCGCCCTCTCGTATGCCCGCTCCTCGGGGGTCGCAGGGTATTGCAAGGCGAGATAGTTAGCCTGACTGATCAGCTTGAAGCCCGTATATCCAAGATCGTTTAGTAAGGTCAAAGAATCGGTAGCCCAAGTGTCTGTTTTCTCAAACGAAACATACTTTGGCAAGTCGGAGGCGGGCAAGTCCCGTAAGCAGCAAATTTCGTTTCCTTCAATATCCAACTTAAGATAATAAGGATTTCCGAACTCTCTAAGGATCGATTGGAAGCGGCGGCAGCAAACGGTGATTTGGTGATGATTGGAGTTGTCTCGGGAAGCGATGCACCGATCAAATGAACTCCATTCCGGGTGCTCATCGCAGATCCAGAAAGGGCACGTACCCTCGCTGTCGGATACGCCAATGTTCAGGATGGATAACATCCCGGCTCCGATCTCTCGTTTGAAACGTCGTAAGCATTGTTCGACGAAGACAGGATTCGCCTCGATTGCTAGTACTCGGAATCCCCGACTGAGATAGTACGCAGTGTCATCGCCGTTATTCATTCCGACATCGTAGATAAGGTTTGCTTCCATCGCTAGAAGAATCTTCCTGAAGGTCTTACACTTGCGAACAACTCTGGGCTGCCATATCTCGCGGTGAGCCCGAAGCATAACATTGTCCTATCATATAGCTTTGGAAACGTTTTAGGGCGGGTGTGGTAGTGCGCTACTTTTGTGGTAGTGCGCTACTTTTGGCGCACTAACGCGGGTGTAAACGTGCTTCTTGGGGGGAGCCCCTTGCGGTATCCATTTCAGTCGCCTGTACTACGGGATTGTTGATATACTTCGGGAGCGTGCTTCGATCAAATCTGGCATAGATAGACGATGGGTCTTCTGATATTTGCTGCGGCTTCTGCTCTGGCGTTTGCCGATGTAGCTCCTGGAACCCTCGTGAGGACCGGAGATCCGACTGCTGATAGTCTCTCTCCGCTTTACAGCGCTCTTTCGCCGGTAACTCGCCACCCACGACGCGCTACATAGTCGCGCAACTCGCGGACTTGCATCTCACAATTCTGGTCCTGGGTGGAAACACGGGCGTATATTGCCGCCGAAAGAGGGGCCTCCTCATTGGAAGCCCCGTTCTCTAGAAGACGCGGTGTCATGCCGCCCTGCCTGCTTTCAGGATCGCGTCAGCCGTGCCAAAAATGCGCTGTGCGGAACGCTCGGGTACCTCGTGGCCCTTGTACCAGGACTGGATATAGCCGCGGGATTCCCCCGCACCCGGAAGACCTAGAGACTCGCAGCACAGGAGCGCCACACACTCCGCTTCAAGCTTTCGAATGTCTCGTGGCGCGCGGCCGGTCGAATCGCTATTGACCATTTACAATTTCTGGCGTATCGCAAAATCAACATGGCGGCCAAGAACCCTCTGGGCCAATATGGGCCAAGGAGGCTTGGCAAGAGTGGCAAGGCTCGCTGCTATGGCAACCAACAATCCGTAGGTTAAGGTAATATCAAGGCTCGCGATACTCCGAATCCCTCTCTCTCCGCCATAACACGTCGCAAGTCCAGAAGTTGACGAGTTCCTCACGCCACCGGAACCACATCCACACCCACGTGGAGAGTGTGCCGGGCACCTCCAAGGAGAACACCGTGGATAGGACAGACATCGTTGTAGTCGCGCCCCCAAGCTAGAGTGACGTGGCCGTCCGTTGGCACGCAATCGTTGGTAGGGTCGAAGTCCACCCATCCCGCGTCCGGGCACCATGCCGAACACCAGGCGTGGGAGGCGTCGGCGCCCTCCAAACGCGCGCAGCCCGGTGCGGGTATGGTTCGCAGGTAGCCGCTTACATAACGCGCCGGAAGACCCAGTGACCGCAGGCAGGCGATCTCCAGATGAGCGAAGTCCTGACAGACGCCGCGGCGCTTTTCGAAGAATGTCTCCACTGGAGTGGTGACCTCCGTGGCTTTGGTATCGAAGCGGAAATCCTGGTAGATCCTTCGCGTGAGATCGCGAACCGCCTCAAGTAATGGACGTCCCGGAAGAAACGAATCGCGCGCATAGCCGGCCAGTTCCGGATTTGCGCTCACCCGTTCGGAATCGAAAACGAATTGGTAGGCGTCGAGTACATCCACGCTGCAGTGGCCTTGGAGCGACCCCGGCACTGTCTCCCAGCGGGGAGATCGTGAAAAATCGCGCGCGCCGGCGTTCTGAACTTCCAGCTCGCTCGACGCCTCCACGGTCAGGCGGCCATGTGGCTCCCGCAATGTAAAGAAAGTCAGAACGTTACCGAAAAAGTCTGTACGCGTGGTAAAGCTTTGAGGCGACGGAGCAATGGCGATCCGGCTTCCACTACAACGCTGTCGTGTGAGATCGCGGGGCGTCAGACGCAAGACGTGATGCGAAACCGAGACCGGGTCCTCATAGTCGTATACGGTGATGTGCCGGACTCGATAAATCAAGTGGCGCGCTCCAATTCCTCCGCGTGACTGAAATAAGCATGCGTGATCGCATCCGAGAATGTGGGTAACTCGCCTTCCATTCGGCTAAGAAGTTCGTCGAGCAGCACGCGGACCCCGTTTCTGTCCGGAGCACAGAGCTTGCCGATATCGGCCGAAAACAGGTTGGACGCCGCTTCCTCCAAACGTTTCTGTTTGGAACCTGGCCATCCGGATCCGGAAGGCATCCTCGCGAGAGACCGGCAATGCTCCCTGAGATCCTTCACTTGGAAGGCCAGTGAGCGCGGATTGGCCTTGTCGTTCATAAGCAGGTCCAGCGCCGGGGCGGCCTGCAAGGTAGTGAAATAGCGCGCGCGGTAAGTCATCGAACTGTCGGCGACCTCGAGTAGCATTTCAAGCGCGGGCCACGTTTCCAGGCGCAGCGGCACGATGATCGCGCGGAAAAGCTTCACTAGATGTACGGAGCGCTCAATGCGTCTTCCTATGTTGAGGAAGCGCCATCCCGGGCCCCGGGTCATGTTTTCCATTTCGATCCCGCGCAACGCCGCCAGGGTGCCGATGCAGTGATTGAGCGCAGCCAGCGCGTCGCCGGCCGGGATATATCCCCAGGCAGAGGTGCCCGGAGCACGAGCCAGGGCGCCAAATTGGCTCACTATGCGAAGCAGATCGCTCGAAAGGCGATCGCGCACATGCGCCGCCGCGCGTCCAGCCCTATTCAGCATCCTGTTCAGACTGTCGCTACGTTGGTCGTCGAAAATCTGCGAGAGAATCCCTTGCTCAAATTCCTGCGATTCGTCAAGATGCCCTTGTGCATCAGCTGTCGCGAGCGAGGAGTCGGGAGTCTCCACCGAATCGCGTAGCTGGATCAAAGACTCCCACTCCCATTGTTCCCGTCCGCCCGACTCCCCAGTCAGCCGGACCAGAATGCAGCGCAGTACACGGGCCAGATGCTCGCATCGTTCGGCGTAGCGGCCTAGCCAGAAGATGTGGTCGGCTGCGCGGCTGGGAAGATCGCTGGTTTGGCCGTGATTCAGAGCAACCGGCAGATCGCGCGGCCCTAGTAGAGAGGAACTGCCAATTGGCCTGTTCGAAAGAACCCAGGTGTCCTTGCTTCCGCCGCCGCGCTGCATGGAGACCACCGGCGTGTCGAGTGAGGACGACACGCGCGCGAGTCCGCCGGGCATCACCACCCACGAATTTCCTGAGGCCGCCAGATACACGCGCAATACTACTCTACGGGGGGAGAGGGTTTTCTCTGACCAGACGGGAATCGTTGACAGGTGCAGCAACTCCTGTCCGACAAATTCATGCGGACGCTCTCGGACGCGCTCCAGCAAGAGCGAGCGTTCGCCCGTGGCCAGCCTTCCTCCGAAAACCGGCTCCATGCCTTTGGATGGGAATGCGGGCTTGATCACCAGGAAATTCAGGTTTTCGCGTACGTACTCGAACGCCTCGGCTTGTCCACACCACCACGTGGCCACGGCCGGGAGCTTCAATGGTTCTCCCAGCATTCGCTGGCTGAGCCCCGGAAGAAACGGCATGAATGCAGTGGTTTCAATTAAGCCGCTGCCCAAGGCATTGGCCACCGCGACGTTGCCGGCTCGCACGGCTTCCACTAGGCCGGCCACACCCAGGAAAGAATCGGAGCGCAGCTCAATAGGATCGCAAAAGCTGTCGTCCACGCGCCGCAAGATCACATCCACGGGTTTAAGCCCTTCGAGCGTCTTGAGAAAAACCCGGGAGTCGCGCACTGTCAGGTCACTGCCCTGAACCAGGAGCAGACCGAGGTAACGGGCCAGATAAGAGTGCTCGAAATAAGTCTCGTTATACGGTCCGGGAGTGAGCAGGACCATCCGCGGATGGGCACGGGGCGATGGCGACAGGCGCAGCAGCGTCTCTCGAAAAGAACGAAAAAATGATGCCAGCGGTTTTACCCGGAACTCGCGGAACAAGTCCGGAAGCGTTTCCGCCAGCACGTTGCGATTTTCGAGCGCATAACCGGCGCCCGAAGGCGCCTGGGTTCGGTCCGAGAGCACCCACCATTGCCCATCGGGCGAGCGTGCCAGGTCTACCGCAAGCAGGTGCAGATACGTATCGCCTGACACAGGCAAATCGTGACAGGGCCGCCAAAACGCCGGGTTCGCGAATACCAGAGCGGGCGGAATGTGACCTCCGCGAAGCAATTGCTGCGGACCGTAAAGATCCGCCAATATCTGGTTCAACAGGCGGGCGCGCTGGATCAGGCCGTCTTCCAGTTGTGCCCATTCGGCCGGGGGAATAACCAGCGGAATGGCATCCAGGCTCCAGGGACGGTCCGCGCCCAGGGGATCGCCATAGACGTTGTAGGTTACGCCGTTCTCTCGAATTCGCTGCCTCGCCGTCCGCCAGCGATGGGCCAGTTCCTCCTTGCCGAGCGCGGTTAGCGAGCTGATGAACGTGTCCCAATGAGGACGAAGAACGCCGCCTGAGTCGGACATCTCGTCATAAACGCCTGCTGTCTGGGGATAACCAGCGGCGAAGAGCGGCGCCTCGATACTCTGCGCGGAAATCTTCATGGGGACGCCGCTTTAACCGCCTCGGTGGACTGCGGCTGCGACATCCGGCGCAAATCTAAAGTCAGTGGAAACTCCGGATTCCGTTCCTCGTCCGGGACCGCGATAGTTCCCGGCGTGTGTCCGATGTCGCGGAACCGGGCCAAACGGCGGCTCTCCGCCTCGGAGGCATTGACGGGGAACGTCTCGTGGGCTCGGCCGCCAGGATGCGTCACGTGATATTCACAGCCTCCGATGGCCCGGCCCGACCAGGTGTCCACGATATCAAACACCAGGGGCGTATGCACCGGGATGTTCGGATGCAGGCAGGACGGCGGCTGCCAAGCGCGATATCGCACGCCCGCCACGAACTCGCCCCGCTCCCCGGTTGCGTGGAGAGGCACACGTCGGCCGTTGCACAGGACCACGTAGCGCGAATCAGTTACTCCGGTTATCTTCACCTGCAACCGTTCCACTGACGAGTCTACATTGCGTACCGTGGCGCTGCCGGACGTTTCCTCGCCCAAGACGTGCCACGGTTCCAGCGCGTGCCGCAGCTCCAGGCGCATCCCCCTTCGGGTTATTGAGCCGATCAGCGGAAATCGAAACTCGAAGTGCGGAGCGAACCAATCCTTCTCGAATGCGTAACCAGCTTCGCGCAGATCCGCTACTACGTCCTCCCAATCGAGTTGAACGAAATGAGGAAGCAGAAAGCGGTCATGCAGAGTCGTTCCCCACCAAACCAGTTTGCGGCGGTACGGATTCCGCCAGAAGTGTGCGATCAGCGCCCGCACCAGCAGTTGTTGCGTGAGACTCATGCGTGCGTGCGGAGGCATCTCGAACGCGCGTAACTCCACCAGACCCAGCCGCAATGCGGCGGATTCCGGCGAGTAGAGCTTGTCAATACAGAACTCAGCGCGATGCGTGTTGCCGGTCAAATCGGTCAGAAGATGACGGAAGACGCGATCCACCAACCAGGGAGGCACTGCGGGCGCACCTTTGTCCGGGATCTGGTCGAAGGCGATTT
Source organism: Bryobacteraceae bacterium (assembly GCA_050011295.1). Classification (GTDB taxonomy): domain Bacteria; phylum Acidobacteriota; class Terriglobia; order Bryobacterales; family Bryobacteraceae; genus Palsa-89. The sequence goes on along the minus strand of JBEKJJ010000044.1, from coordinate 6,266 downwards.
CGAGCTCGTAGATGGAATCCGTGCGTGCCTCGTCCACCCGCGGATGCTGGCTGGTGGGACCGATGAACATCCCCGAGAGCAAATACGACAGCGAAGGATGATTATGCCAATAACCGACCAAACTCCGCAGCAAATCGGGGCGGCGCAGGAATGGGCTATCCTCGGCAGTCGGCCCGCCGATTACGACGTGGTTGCCCCCACCGGTCCCGGTATGTTGGCCGTCTAGCATGAACTTCTCGGTACCCAGCCTGGTCTGGCGTGCGAGATCGTAGAGCGCGGTGGTGTTTCGAACCAGTTCGTCCCACGACGCCACCGGCTGGACGTTCACTTCGATGACGCCTGGATCCGGCGTAACCTTCAATACGGCAATGCGCGGATCGGAGGGCGGCGCGTAGCCTTCCAACAGCACGGGCATTTTGAGATGGGCGGCGGTGTCTTCGATCGCCGCGACAAGATCGAGATAATCCGCCAGATATTCAACCGGCGGCATGAACACAAACAGCTTCCCTTCGCGCGGTTCAATGCACAGGGCCGGACGTGAAATCCATGCCGCCGATTCCCCCTTCTCCGGCGGCTTCGCGTGGTCCGCGGGAGGTTCCGCATCATCCGTGAAAGTGGGCTCGCTGAACAGGTAACGCTTGCGTTCCGGTTTTGCGGGCAGGCTCGATCGCCTCTCGAACGGATCGGGTTCGTAGCTATAGGCAACATCTTCCGGCTTGGTCCAGGGAAGAGATTCGAACGGCAATCGATACCCCACCGGCGAATCGCCCGGGATGAGAAACATTTGCTTCGATGCTAGAAACCAGGGCTGGCTAGTCCAGCGCGGGCTGCCTGACCGGGTTGGAATCCGCCGCAGAGGGAGCACGTAGCCGACCGCTTTTTGCAAACCCTGTTCGAAAAGGCGCGCGACGCGGCGGCGCTCGATGGGATCTTCCAGCTTGGGGTCGAGCGGATCGACATTGACCGGGAGCCGGCGCTCCTTCCAGAGATAATAGAAGACGTCTTCATAGGCAGCGATGGTGAACGAGACGTCCACTTGAAGACGGCGCGACAACGCGGTTAGAAATTTCAATGCGTCTTCGCTCGAGTAACCGTAATCCTCGCCGCTCTCGCCGATAAGCCCGGCATCCTCCCAAATAGCCACTCCGTCTTTGCGCCAGTAGCAGCCAAATGCCCAGCGCGGCAGCGGCTCACCGGGGTACCACTTTCCTTGCCCAAAATGCAGCAGGGCATGAGGTGCGAAATGATCGCGCAGCCTGCCCAGCAGTTCCACGGCTTGCCGGCGTTTGGCCGGGCCTAGCGCCGCAGTGGTCCACTCGGCTCCGTCGGGGTCATCTAGCGAAATGAAAGTCGGCTCGCCACCCATGGTCAGCCGCACATCGCCGGTTTTCAGATCGCCGTCCACCAAATGGCCCAGCGTTTCGATTTCGCGCCACTGGCTCTCGGTGTACGGTTTGGTGACGCGAGGCGTTTCGTAAATGCGCTGAACAGTCATTTCATGACTGAACTCCGTCTTCGCGGCACTGAGCACACCGCTGATCGGTGCAGCGCTACCGGGATCCGGCGTGCAGGCCAGCGGGATATGGCCTTCGCCCGCGAGCAGCCCCGATGTTGGATCCAACCCAACCCAGCCGGCGCCAGGGAGGTACACTTCGGCCCACGCATGCAAATCAGTAAAATCGGCGCTGGGCCCGGCCGGCCCCTCCAGCGGCTTCACGTCCGCCTGCAGTTGAATCAGGTAGCCGGAAACAAATCGCCCGGCGAGTCCCAGATGGCGCAGGATCTCGACCAGTAGCCAGGCCGAGTCGCGGCACGAGCCGCTGCGTAGATTCAGAGTTTCCTCGGAAGTTTGCACGCCGTGTTCCATGCGGGTGACATACGCGATCTCTTGTTGGACGCGCTGATTCAGAGCCACCAGGAAATCGATTGTTCGGGTACTCCCTCTGGGCACTCCCGCCAAGAATGCGGACAGTTTCGGTCCCGCCGGTTTAGTTTCCAGATACGGGCGCAATTCCTGAGCCGTCGCGGTGTCGTATGCAAAAGGATAGTGCTCAGCGTTCTCGAGAAAGAAATCGAACGGATTAAAGACCGCCATTTCCGCTACCAAATCCACTTCGACGAAAAGCTCGTTGGCTGGCTCGGGAAAGACCAATCGCGCAAGATAGTTGCTTTGAGGGTCCTGTTGCCAGTTGATGAAGTGTTTCTGGGGTCTAACCTTCAACGAATACGAGAGGATGGGCGTGCGGCAGTGCGGAGCCGGACGGAGCCTCACCACCTGTGGTCCAAGGATCACTGGGCGATCGTAGCGGTAAAGCGTTTTGTGGTTTAGGGCGACGTGAACGGCCATGGGGTAATCAGGAGCCCGCGAGAATTTGCGAGCCGGTGCCGATCTCATCCGGCGTCACTTCATCGGTCACAACCGTAAAAGTTTTCAACCAGGCGGTTCCGAACGACGTGGTTATCGCCACGTCGGCGGCATCGCGCCCGGTGGCCATCAGCACTCGTCCAATTCGCGGAACGTTGTTACGAGCATCGAATGTCCACCAGTGATCCTCCAGGTAGGCCTCAAACCAGGCGCTGAAGTCCATCGGTGGTGTTAAGGGGACACCGATATCGCCCAGGTAACCCGTTGCGTACCGCGCCGGGATGTTCATCGCACGGCAAAACGTAATCGCGAGATGCTGGAAGTCGCGGCAGACGCCGCGGCGGTCCCGAAATACATCCTGAGCGGTCATGGTCGGACTGGCGAAGTTGTATCCAAATGTGATATTCGACTGTACCCAGTCACAAATGGCTTGTACGCGGGACCATCCCGGGATGGTTCCGCCGAATAGAGTTCCCGCAGTGTTCACCATTTTGTCAACTTCGCAATAACGTGAGGCCAGCAGGAATTGGAGAACTTCCGACGGGAGGTCTTCGACCGGCGCCTGGCGCGCTCCAGGATTTACCCGGTCAGGCACGCCGGAGTCTTCAATCAAAGTCGAGTTGTAGAGCCGAAGTTGCCCGGCTGGTGCCACGAAGCGCGAACAGATGTTTCCAAACGAGTCGTGATACAGGTCAACCGGCGCCGCCGGGGTGATCTGAAGTTCATCGGGCGCCCGCAGGTCCGCGATTCTCGACGGGTGCACATGCAACATTGCGACCATCGGAGCAGGCTCAGGAATGTCGAATTGAATGTCGTAGCCTAATCGGATCAGCATGAACTCCCCGCCAATGTAGACGATCGATGGTGCCTTGCCGGCTAGGCAATGAGCTACGGAGATCCTTTAGACCCCACCAACAATCATCTTAACCGAAAGCAAGGAGAACTGACCCAATAAGCGCTCGGGCTGGCGAAAAATGCGACAATGACGCTTACGCCTCGCTCGAACGTGCGACAGGCTCAAGTTGTGAACAAACGCGTGCTCGTAATATACAGGGAGGCTGACAGAGTACCGCCGTATCGCGATGCGCTGCTCGCGGCCGGACTCAATCCTGTGCTGTGTGAGGCGAACCGCCCGCTCTCCCTCGGCGATTCCGGGGGATTGGTCCTCACTGGCGGATCAGATGTCGATCCCGCCCTCTACCGTGAAATAAGGCAGGCTGAAACGGAACCGCCGGACACGGAGCGTGATGCCCTGGAAGCGTTGCTCGTGGAAGAGGCGCTCGCGCAAGATCTCCCGATACTCGCAATCTGCCGTGGACTTCAGATTCTCAATGTGAGTCAGGGTGGAACCCTGATCCAGCATTTGGACCCGCCGCACCGTCATGAACGGTCAGACGTCAGCCACGAGCTACCCGTTCATCCGGTGACCGTCCAGCCGGATACACTGCTTTCCAGCATCGCCCGGGCCAACACCTGGCAAGTAAACTCGCGGCACCATCAGGCGGTACGAACGGTCGCGAGTAATCTGCGAGTATCCGCTTTCGATCCCGAAGACCGGACAATAGAGGCGCTGGAGCATCCCGACCGGCGATTCGTGCTCGCGGTGCAGTGGCATCCGGAGGACCAGGCGCGCGTTGATCCAGGCCAATTGAACATCTTCCGCAGCTTTGGCGCCGCGGTAGGCTGAGAAATCCAAGGAAATCAAATGACATTTTGTCTCGGAGTTACTGTTGAAGAGGGTCTGGTCGGCATTGCCGATACTCGCGTGGTGTCGGGTTCGGAATCGCTGACAGCCCGGAAGGTAGCCACATACCAGGGTCCAGGCTATTCCTTCTTCATAATGAACTCGGGCCTGCGTTCTCTGCGAGACAAAGTGCTGCTTTGTTTCGAAGAGGCATTCAGCCGGCAGACTTCCGCCAGGGAACGTCTGTTCAAACTAGTGAACCTTTATGCAGCACAGGTGCGCCGGATCGCAGACGAAGACGCGAAGTCTTTAGAGGAGAACGATTTTCATTTCAACATTTATTCTCTGATCGGTGGCCAGATGACGGGTGATAGTGCACACCGTTTGTTTCTGGTCTACCCGGAGGGGAATTGGGTCGAGGTCGGCCCCGACACGCCCTACCAGATTATCGGCAACTCCGGCTTCGGCAAGCCGATTCTGGAACGCTCGTTAACACACACCGATCCGATTCTCTATGCATTCAAGCTGGGTGTCCTGGCGTTCGATGCCACCCGGCTGTGCGCTTCCAACGTCGATTTCCCGATCGATCTGGTTCTCTACCGGCGCGGAAGTTATGAGCTTGTGGAACACCGCTATGAGCGCGAGGATCTGAATCAGATTTCCAGTTGGTGGCAGGACCGCATGCGCTGCGCCGTAGATGAACTGCCGTCCAAGTGGGTGGAGGCCGCATTCTCAAAGTTGGGCGAATCAAGAGAGCCGCCAGGAACATCGTGAGCCTGATGCACGCTCACGGCCGCGGTGCGCAGTGCAGTCCCGACGAAGCCGAACCTGCGGCGAAGCGCCGTAGTAACCCCATGGTGCGGAGTGCGGCCGGAGGCATACGTACATACTTAGCTAGGTCTGTGACCCGCTGGTTTCATTCCAAAAACGGGGCCGTCCCCTTGCTTACGCGCGGGGCTACCACGAGCCGGGTTGTAGCCCCACGCGTGAGCAAGGTGAACAAATCAAGCGGCCAGAGACCTAGTAGCCGTCAGTCGCAGGTGCCGCCGCCGGTGAGTCTCCCAGGTTTAAATCAGGTTTAAATAAGGAGACTTTAATGAGCTTTTTGCGCGACTTCGGCGCACAACTTGCGTTTGCAGGTTAAGATGACGTATCTAACTACAGGAGACCGGCTGTCGGAGGCCGACCTTTCAGCCAGGACGAATCAATGAAACGATCAACAATTGGATTTCGAGCGCTTGCTGTTACATTTCTGGTGACGGCTCCCGCCGCTTTCGGCGACACGCCGGGACGGCATCCCGCCTACCTGCACGCCCGCGCCGATTTGCGGCGCGCCGAACGCTTGATGGACTGGCCCGAGTTCCGCAACGTAAGGCATGATCTCGACGGGTCAGCGCGTCACATCCACGAGGCGATCCACGAAATCGACGCAGCCGCCGCCTGGGACCGTAAGGATCTCGAAGACCACCCGTCAGTAGACACCTACCCGGATCGGGCCGGCCGCTTCCACGCGATCGCGCGATTTCTCTTCGGGGCCAAACGCGACATCGAGCGGGAGGAAGACAATCCCGCCGCCAGAGGATGGCGCGACCGCGCGATTCATCACATTGACGAAGCGATTGGCGCCGTGCGTCACGCTGCCCGAGATGAGTGGCGCGACGAGTGGCTCCGCTAAGGAATTTCGTCTGCATGAAGCTTGCGGCAGGGCGCCTTGCCCGGCTTCAAACGTTGCTCCGTCCGCATGTTCGCAGCGCCGACGTATTCTTCCGAACCCGTGGACGCGGCACTCGTCGTTCCGATCGGACGTGCGCCGCAAATTGAGCCGCGAAAGGTCGCAGCTACTTGATCAGGCCGCCGCGGAGCCCGCGGGCCACCACCTCGGATCTCGAATGGCCGGCCGATAAACAGGTAATCTTCGATCTCCACATCCGCGTCGCGCGTCAATCGGAACAAACTGGTTCCAGTGAGCTTCATCCCCGCGTAGAGTTTGTGAATATTCCCGCGAATCACGTCGTACAGCGGAACAAAGACGTGTTCCCCTCGAGGCACGTCCGTTTCCACCGGAATCCACTGCTTGAGAACGGCGGGAATCTTCACGCGCGCGTAGGATGACGTTTCTTTCCGCGGGTCGTGAAGCAGAAAAGCCAGCGAGATGGATAGATTCGACAGGAACGGAAAAGCATGCGCCGGATCGAAAACCAGCGGCGTGAGCGCCGG
>JBEKJJ010000043.1:0-39597 GCA_050011295.1 Bryobacteraceae bacterium | reverse complement strand
GGATCTTACGCTGATGGAGTCAGCTCCGCTTTTGCGTCCGCAGGTGGCTTGCCGGGAAAGACCGACCGGATCACGGTGAAAATCCCTCTGGCCGGATTCACATACCCGCCTCAGGTAGCCGTAACCATGGTCCTAGGGCCAATTCAAGCTCAAAACTCGCACGATCCCGAGAACAGTACCGCCGACAGCCAGCCTGGGATCATCCTCTACGTCAAGAACTAGGTGCCTGTTGTCTCTATGGTTCACGCCGGGACTTGTTCCACGATCTCGATCCCGTATGTCTCCAGGCCGACCACTTCGCAGGGATGATTGGATGGTGTGAAGCCGAGGCCGGAGAGGATCTGCGCGCCCAGGCCACTGGAGATAGGCGCCACGCACGCATCGGATGATGTTGAATGTGTTATTCTCTAAATGAAGAACAATTTGGCGTACCCGCGCGGCGCTCTGTTTTTATTTTCGGAGGTATTTGCCATGCTTCGCGGGATATTTATTTCCTTCCTTTTAGCGGTGGCTCTCGCTGCTGCTCCAGGTTCCAATCCAGCTGCTGCCATTGAATGGGTAAAGCAGATTAACGGCTCGGGCGTAAATCAGGTGGCCGGGACCGGCGTCGACGCCCAGGGCGACTTCTACATTACTGGCACCACGTCGTCTCCGGATTTCCCGGCTACCAAGACTTTGGGTAATGCGTCCGGCGCGACCAGCGCGTTCGTTGTGAAACTGGATAACAACGGTCAGATTCTCTACGTTGTTCGAGTCGGAGGCAGTGGAACGGACGCATCGGTAGGGGTAGCGGTTGGGAGCGCCGGCAGTGTTTACGTAGCGGGAACCACCAGCTCAACAGATTTTCCGGTAACGAAGGGTGCGTACCAGACCACGCCACCGGTTCAAGATCCGATTGGGTACCTGGCGCCGACAGGAAGCTTTCTTCTGCGCCTGAACAGCGACGGCACGCTCGCCTGGGCTACTTATTTCGGTGATGTTAACACTACTGCCGCGTCCCTTGCCGTCGGACCGGACGGCAGCCCTTTCCTCGCCGGTCTCAGCTACGGCAACTTGCCGACAACCCCTGGGGCATACCAGACCCAGTTCCAGGCCGTCTCGAACTGCACGGGTGCCCTGACTGGTTGTCCGCAACCCTCGCCGAGCGGCTTCCTGACAAAGTTTAAGGCCGATGGGTCGACCTTGGTTTATTCCACATATTTCGGAACGCCGGGATCCACGCCATTCGAGTCGCAGACCGTGATCGACTTGCTGGTTGTTGATCCGCTTGGAAACGTCTATTTCAGCGATGCCTTTTACAACACGATCAATCTGATGAACGCTTCCGGAAGCGCTCTTCTGCATTCGATCGCCGCGCCCGCACCGGTCAACGCGATGGGCCTGGATAAAGAGGGCAACCTCTTCCTCACCGGGAACGCAGGGTCGAACTTCCGTACAACGCCGGGAGCTTTTCAGACGGCGGTGCAGCCTGGCGGCTTACAAGTGAACGGCTATTTTGGGAACGGCTTGGCGGTCTGGAGCGAGGCCTACGTGGCCAAACTGGACGGCGGACTTACGCAGGTCCTCGCAGCCACTCTGCTGGGCGGAGAAGACATCGACGCCGGAGAGAGCGTGGCGATTGACTCGACAGGCCGAGTTATCGTCGGCGGGCACACTACTTCGAAAGCTTTTCCGACGCGCCTGCCATTTCAAGGCTCCTTCGCCGACGCGGCAAACTTTTGGGGAGGCGACAGCGAGATTCCGGCCACCGGATTTGTCGCCGTGCTGAATAACAGTCTTTCGGATCTTCTGTTCTCGACCTATGCCGGCGACACGCGTGCGTTTAGCGTGGTTGGAGTGGCGTCTGCTCTGAACGGCGACATTCTTCTGGGTGGCTGCACGTCTGGCCTTTTCCAGAACTCGGGTTTTGCGTATTTCCAGCCCGGGGGCGCCATCCTCGCCAACCGGATCGCATTCACGCCCGCGCCACCCGCGACACTCGATTCGGTCGTGAATTTCGCCAGCAAATACGCTGCGCCGCTCTCGCCCGGCGAAGCCATAGAAGCTCGCGGCTCCCTCTTCGGCGCAGATGCACAGATCCTGATCGATGGCACGGCACTCCCCGTGGCCTCGCGGTCGGCGGAAAGCATCGTTTCCATTCTTCCGGACAGCTTCAAAACTTCCGGAGCGGTCAAAGTGGAGGTCTCCTCCGGCGGTGCCATATCTAACCCTGTGCTGATGCCCGCGGCCGTTTCCTCGCCCGGCATTTATTCCATCAATGGCAGCGGCAATGGCCAAGGCTACATTCGCAACAGCGATGGATCGTTTAATTCTCCGGACCACCCGGCCAATCCTGGCGACGCCATCACGATTTTCGCTACCGGAGTCGGTGCGCTCAAATTTGACGGCGAATATGTGGTCACTCCACAACCGATCTCGATCTTTGTGTGGGTCTATTACGCCAATGGAGTCAGCACCGCTTGGGCGCCCGCGGGTGGCTTGCCGGGAAAGACATATCAGATCACGGTGAAGATGCCGAGCGCGGCCGATCTCGAATCGCTACTGGACGGGGCCCCACACCCGGCGCAAATAGCCGTAACCATGGTCCTGGGGCCAGTTCACACGCAAAGTGACCGCTATCCCGAGAACAGTGCCGCAGTCAGCCAGCCGGGGATCATCCTATACATCAAGAACTGAGCCGGCCTTCAAACCGGGACTTGTTCCACGATCTCGATCCCGTATGCCTCCAGGCCCACCACTTTGCGCGGATGGTTGGTCAGCAGGCGGATGGTGTGCAATCCGAGATCGGAGAGGATCTGCGCGCCCAGGCCGCTTTCGTGTTGGAGCTGTCGCTGACCGTCGGGAGTGCCTAAGACCGAGTGGTCGCGGATGCCGGGACGATTCTGATGCAGGTAGACCAGGACGCCGGCTCCCTCCTGTGTGATTCGCTGCAGCGAATTGCGCACCACCTGGTGGCATTGGCATCCCAGGGATCCGAAAACGTCGCCGTAGATGCAGCGCGAATGCATGCGCACCAGCACGTTTTCCTGTCCCGCGATCTCCCCGTGCACCAACGCGATATGGATGTCCGGAAGGATGTTGCTGGAGTAAACGATGGTTTTGAAGTCGCCGAATTCAGTGCGCAGGCAACCCTCGGATTGACGGCGCACGAAGCGCTCGGTTTGCAAGCGGTGACGGATGAGGTCGGCCACCGAGATCATCTTCAGGCTGTGGCGCTGGCAGAATTCGCGCAGTTGCGGGACGCGGGCCATGGTGCCATCGTCGTTCATGATTTCGCAGATGACGCCCCCGGGACGAAATCCGGCCAGGCGGGCCAAGTCGACCACGGCTTCGGTTTGACCTGCACGCACCAGGACGCCGCCTTCGCGTGCACGGAGCGGAAAGACATGACCGGGGCGGGCCAGATCGCGCGGCTGGGCGTCGGGATCCATGGCGACCCGGATGGTGTGGGCGCGGTCGGCGGCTGAGATGCCGGTGGTGACTCCTTCGGCAGCTTCGATGGATTCTGTGAACGCGGTGCCGAGACGCGCCGTGTTCTTGGCTGACATGGGAGGCAATGCGAGCGAATCGCAAATTTCCGGGCTGAGCGGCAGGCAGATGAGTCCGCGGGCGTACTTGGCCATGAAGTTGATCACTTCGGGCGTGACTTTTTCGGCCGCGATGGTGACATCGCCTTCGTTTTCACGGTCTTCGTCGTCTACGATGACCAACATTTTGCCGGCGCGGAAATCTTCAATGGCGTCGGGGATCGGGGAGAAGGGCATGCCTGGTAACAGGATACAGGAGGCGGGCAGCAGGAGGCGGGCGGCAGGCGGCACTCTGCGCGGACGTAGTAAGATTCTGGATTCTGGCTTCTGGCTCCTGAATTCTCTTCGCCATGCTTCCTCGGGCTGATAATCGGCGGTTGTATGCGCTCCTGGGCGTCTTATTTGTGCTCGCGCTGGCGTGCCAGGTTTGTGTTTCCGCTGGGGTGGTTGCACTCAAAGCCGCTGGGCCCGGCCAATTGCTGGTTGTGAATTGGATCTTCGTCGTTAGCACGAGCATCCTGACACCGGCCTTTTGTTTGTTGTTGGGATTTTTCGTGGCTGCAATGCGGCCTCGCGATCCGCTGGCGTGGCTGCTGCTCGCGCTCATGCTGAGCTTCGCGCAATTGAGCGTTACGACTTCCGGTTCCCTGACGGAAGTCATCTCGCGATGGCCGGACATTCTGCGTCCGGCGGCCATCTTCTACAGTGTTCTGTTCAGTACCACCTGGTCGATTTGGATTCTTCTGTTCGGGATCTACTTCCCAGAACGTCTGGCCCTGGACCGGCGCTGGCCGTGGCTCAAATGGCTGGTGATTGCGCCCATTGCGATTGCCGCGATCGGCACGGCTTTGCCGGCGGTAGGGCCGTCGCTTCGAACTGCATTGGGTCCCTTGAACAGCTTAGTTACGCTGCTCGAAATGGCGGCGGTGTCGGGGTTCTTTTTTTCTGTCGGAACCAAGATTGGCGAGGCCTCGTCCGCGGATGCGCGCCGGCGTCTCACGCTGCTGATCAACGGAACCGGGATCGCGCTCGCTCCGCTATTTGTGCTGGCTATCTATGGGCTGTTCCGCGGATTTGAAAATCTCCCGCAGGTATTCTTGATTCTCTCCTTTCCACCGCTGGCGCTTTTCCCCATTACGCTTGCGTATGTCATCGTAGTGCAGCGCGCACTGGATGTGCAGGTGGTTCTCCGGCAAGGGTTGCGATATGCGCTGGCAACACGGACAGTGCGCGTGCTGCAGATCCTAGCCATCGCGGTGGTGATTTGGGTCGCGGCGATGCTAGTGATTGATCCCAGCCGGAATCGGCCGGCGAAAATCGAAGCGATTGCGTTGGGCGTGCTCGCGGTTATTCTCATCAGCCGTGGAAGCGAGAAGTTGCGGGGCTGGGTGGATCGGCGATTTTTTCGAGAAGCTTACAACGCGGAGCAGATACTGCGCGAGCTGAGCGATCAGGTTCGCACCATGGTGGAGACTGGGCCGCTGCTTGAGACGGTGGCTAGGCAGATTTCGGGATCGATGCACGTGGCGCGGGTTGCGATGCTGGTGAAGGATGACGGACAGTACGCGCCGGCTTATGCGCTCGGATTTCCAGAATCGCTCAGCGCCGGTTTCGCCTCGTCGGCGGGTACGGTAGAGCAGCTCAGGCGCGACCGCCAGCCCCTGCGCGTGTATTTTGATGATCCCGACTCGTGGTTGTATCGCGAGCCCGCGGTCACGGAATCCGAACGAGAGCAGCTGCAGAAGCTTGAAGCGCAGCTCTTGTTGCCGCTGGCGTTCAAGGACAAGCTGATCGGGTTCATGAGCCTGGGCGCGAAGAAATCCGAGGAGCCGTATTCGGCGTCCGATGTCCACTTGCTGCAGTCGGTGGCGACGCAGACGGGGCTGGCTTTGGAGAGCAGCCATCTTACCGAAGCGATCGCGGTGGAGGTGGCGCAGCGGGAACGGTTGAATCGCGAGCTGGAGATCGCGCGGGAAGTTCAGGAGCGTTTGTTTCCGCAGAATTATCCGGCTGTTCCGGGTCTGGATTACGCGGGGCGCTGCCGGCCGGCGCAGGGCGTAGGCGGCGACTATTACGATTTTCTGGAACTGGCGGAGGGGCGCTTCGGGATCGCTGTGGGAGATGTGTCAGGAAAGGGAGTGCCGGCGGCGCTGTTGATGGCCAGCCTGCAAGCGTCGTTGCGGGGGCAGACTATTTCCGGCTCGCCGGATCTGGCGAAGTTGATGACTAACGTCAACCGGCTGATTTTCGAGACGAGTCCGGCGAATCGCTATGCGACATTTTTCTACGGCGAGTATCAGCCGGCCACGCGTCAATTTGCATACGTCAACGGCGGCCACAATCCGCCGCTGGTATTTCGGAACGGGGACGTGCTGCGGCTCGAAGACGGCGGGCCGGTGGTGGGATTATTCAAGCCGGCGCGGTATTCGCAAGCGAATGTGGACCTGGCCAGCGGTGATGTGCTTTTGTTTTACACCGATGGGATCAGCGAAGCTATGAATTCCGCCGATGAAGAGTGGGGCGAAGAGCGGATGATGGAGAGCGTTCGGGCGTGCCAGCGCCGGCCGGCGACCGAAATGATCGAAGAAGTGATGCGGGCGGCGGATGGGTTTGCGGCGGGCGCGCCGCAGCACGATGATATGACGGTGATGATCGTAAAAGTCCTCTAAAATCCGTCTCTCGTTTCTCGTTTCTCGTTCGCACGGGAGCACCAAACGAGAAACGATGAACGAGAAACGATATCCGGGCTCACAATCCGAGCTTCTTGTCGAGCTCGGCTGTGACTTGCTGGCGGATTTGTGGATTGGTGACTACGTTTCTGATTCCGTAGCTGTAGAAGTCGCCGTAGAGGGCGTCGGCGGCGGCTAGGGCCAGATTGTAGGCGATGCGGGCGTTTTCGGTGCTCATGCGCGACCAGTTTTGACGCAGGTCTTCTAGGCGCGGGATTTGATGCGATTCCGCTAGCTCACGCAGACGGTCGCGCGCGGCGGTGGAGAGTGTGTCGCCGGAGAGTTTTTGGGCTAATCCTTCCTGTAGCCAGGCGGGGGCTGGGGGACCTCCGGCTGAGAGATTGGTGATGCAGGCGTGGACCAGTTCATGCGCCAGCCGACGGCGGATTTCAGGGCTCACGTCGGTCCCGTCCATCCAGGAAATGTGGATGCGCCCGTCGTATTGGCCGCCGCTCCACTCGGCCGCGCCGGTGGTGCGAAGATAGGCTTCGCGGCTCTGCACGATGGCGACAATCCGTTCGTCGGCCCAGCATCCCAGCAGGCTGGATACGCGGCTGAACTCTTGATCGAGCGTGGCGACAAGGGCGCGCGCGGTGTCGGCCGGAAGCGTTTGTCCTTCGTAACGCAAGGCGACATGCAGGCCGTACAGTTTGTCGCCGCTGCGATCCGCCTGGGATTCGCGGCGGACTTTGTCGTAAATGCGTTGCAGGGCGTCGTTTGGCGTGAGGTCAAGTGATTGCTGCCAATAATCCAGCGCGGTGCGGGATTGATCGGCGCGGTATGCGGCCAGGCCGGCTAACAACAGCAGATCGGGATTTTTGGCATCGCGCTTGAGCAGCGGTTCCAGAATTTCGAGCGCGCGCGTGGGCTGATTGGCTTCGATCAACTGGCTGGCTTTTTGCAGCGCTGGATCGCCTGAGCGAGCCACCACTTTCTTCGATTCCGCCTCGACTGGATTTAGCGCGCGGGATGAATCGAGTGAGGCTGCGGCGTTGCGCTGCTGTTCGAATTGATCGACATTCGAAAGCGCCGAGGCTGGAACGTAGCCGATTACGGCTTGGCCATTGACGGTAGCTGAGATTTTGAAACAATCCGATCCGTCGGCCACGCGGAAACGCACTTCCACGGGGGTTCCAGCAGGTAGCGTGGCGATGGCTTCGTCGGAAGCCTCGCAACCCGAGCGGAGCGGAGTCTGGTCCTGCTTAACGGCCAACGCTGCGAGTAAAACAAGCCCGTGCGGCAGCATGTCTCGATACTAGCGTTTTTGTCGTAAGAAGTCGCTTGGGTGAAAGCCTTACGAGGCTATGTCCGGTAGAGCTGTCGGCTAGCTCTTCCGGCGAGATCTGAGCACCAGGAGTGCTCCGGAAAGAAGGGCCAAGGCAGAAACGCCAGAGGCCGGATCAATCTCGGGTGCAACAGTTATTGCGCCGGCGGCGATTCCCGCGGTTGCAATCAAGAGTAAAGAGAATCCAACGAATTTTGCCATTGTCCATTTCCTCCAGTATTTCTGTTTAGCTAGCACGTATACAGCCCTAGCCAAGATTGAATCAGCGTAGCATGGGTTGTAGATCTTTGCAAGAAAAAGTCCCAACGAAAGTCCTATGGGTACTGTTGTGCTTCAGGCTTTCTTAAGGTCGAGGCTTCACACTGGGGTTTCATGACTCGATTTGCAGGCCTGAGCCTGGTTTTGCTGTTCCTGGTGTCTCCCATTTTTGCTCAAACGACGCTTCTGCGCGGCTCGGTGACCGATCAGAGCGGGGCTATTGTTCCTGGGGCGAAAGTAGCGCTGACAGGTCCGGATGGAAGCGTGAAGACCGCGCTGACGGACGACAAGGGTTCCTATATTTTCGCGGGATTGTCGCCAGCCCAATATACTGTGACCGGATCGGCGCCGGATCTTGCGACGTCGCAGCCAGTCAAGATATCGCTCCAGCCCGGCGCGCAGACATTGAATCTTCAGCTCGAAGTGCTATCCACGGCTGAGCATGTGACGGTGGAGGAGAATTCCGGGCCCTCCGTGAGCACCGACGTAGCCAACAACGCCAGCGCCCTGGTGCTGCGCGGTGACGATTTGCAGGCTTTAGCCGACGATCCCGACGATTTGCTGGCGGATTTGCAGGCGCTGGCGGGTCCTTCGGCTGGGCCTAGCGGAGGGTCCATATTCGTCGACGGATTCAGCGGCGGCGAACTGCCTCCTAAAGAATCGATTCGGGAGATCCGGATCAATCAGAATCCGTTTTCGCCGGAGTATGACAAGCTCGGCTACGGGAGGATCGAGATATTCACGAAACCGGGCACGGATCGCTACCACGGCACGGTGAATTACAACTACGCGAACGACATCTGGAACTCGCGCAATCCTTATTCGGCCGAGAAGGCGCCGCTATTGTTGAACGAGTTGGAGGGCGATGCCAGTGGACCCATCAACAAGCGCACATCCTTCAATCTGGATGCGCAACGGAACACGGTTGACAACGGCTCCATCACCAACGCGGTGACGTTGAATCCCGAGACATTGGCTATCCAGCCGTTTTTCAGCATCTTCAAGGTGCCGCAGCGCTTCACGCGGGTGAGTCCGCGGATCGATTATCAACTGAATGACACGAACACTTTGATATTTCGCTATTCCTTCACGCACTCCGATATCAACGGGACCGGGATTGGTGGCTTCGACCTGACATCGCGCGGATACGATTACCAATACACCAACCAGACGGTGCAGGTGACGGACACGGCGGTATTCGGATCGAGCATCAACGAGACGCGCTTCCAATATTTCCGCAGCGCGCAGCAGAGGATCGCCTCGAGCGAGGAACCGGAGATCCAGGTGCTGGGAGCTTTCAACGAAGGCGGATCGCAACTGGGGCGCTCCTTCGACACGCAGAATTACTACGAGCTGCAGAACTACACTACGATTCCCAAGGGCGCGCATGTGTGGAAATTCGGCGTCCGGCTGCGCGGTCAAACGGACGACAATGTCTCGCCGCTGGATTTCAATGGGACATTCACGTTCAGCTCAATCGAGCAGTATCAGCAAACGCTCAAGTTGCAGCAGCAGGGATATTCGCCGGCTGAAATCCGCGCGATGGGCGGTGGGGCCAGCCAGTTTACGATCAATGCGGGAATGCCGGAGCTGGCACTGCATCAGGTGGACATGGGAGCGTTCATGGGCGACGATTGGCGGGTAAGGCCGAACGTCACGGTGAGCGCCGGTTTGCGCTACGAGACACAGAGCAATATTCATGACTGGCGGGATTTCGCACCGCGCATTGCGATCGCGTGGGCACCGGGAGCGGCTGGCTCGAATTCCAAGGCGAAGACGGTGATCCGCGCGGGATACGGAATCTTTTACGATCGCTTCGCGCTGGCGAACACTCTGACGGCCGATCGTTACAACGGAAAGGTTCAGCAGCAGTTCGTGGTAACCAATCCGGATTTCTTCCCCAATATTCCTTCGATCGAGGGATTGCAATCCACTCCGCAGGCGATTCAGGAAATCAGCTCGCACTTGCGCGCGCCGTATATCATGCAGTCGTCGGTGACGGTGGAGCGCCAGTTGCCGGCTCATACTACGCTGGCGGTGACTTATACGAATTCTCACGGTCTGCACGAACTGCGGTCGGACGACATCAATACACCTCTGCCGGGCACGTACAATCCAAATGTTCCGGGAAGCGGCGTGTTTCCCTTTGGACAACCTGGAGGACAAGCAGGGCCCGTTTTTCTGATGGAATCCTCGGGACTGTATAACCAAAATCAGTTGATCACCAACGTGAACTCCAGGGTGAACTCGGGTTTTTCCCTTTTTGGCTTCTATGTATTGAACAAGGCCATGAGTAATACGGATGGCCTGAGCACCATCCCGGCGAACCCATATAACTTCGCGGGTGAATACGGGCCGGCGTCGACGGACGTGCGGCATCGCGTGACGGCCGGAGGGTCCATCAACTTCCGCTGGAATATTCGTCTGAGCCCTTTTGCTACGGTGCAATCCGGACCGCCGTTCAATATCACCACGGGGAGCGATGTCTATGGGACCACCATATTCAATGCCCGGCCTGGCATTGCGACGGATCCGAACAAGCCTGGATTGATCGAGACGCAATACGGGCTGCTGGATCCGAATCCGACGCCCGATGAAAAACTGCTGCCGCGCAATTTCGGGCGCGGGCCTGGACTGATCAGCGTGAATTTGCGATTGGGTAAGACATTTGGATTCGGGGGCGAGCGCGCCGGGTCAAGAGGTTCGCAGGGTGGAGGCGGGGGTGGTGGGAATCCAAGCATGTTGGCCAGCGGTCGGGGGCTTGGATCGTTCATTGGTCCGCCAACCACCAACCAACGTTACAACCTGAGCGTTTCCATATCGGCGCGCAATCTTTTGAATCACACCAATCCCGGACCCATCATTGGAGATATCACCTCGCCGTTATTCGGCCACGCGAATCAGATGTACGGCGGCCTGAACGGCGAGGGATTTTCCGAGAATGCGAATAACCGAAGGCTGGAGTTGCAGTGTCGCTTCACGTTCTAGCGAACGCTGCAGCGGTTGTTCGGTTATTCGGTTGTTCGGTTATTCGGTTGGTCAGAAGACTATCCGGGCGCCGAATTGAATCTGGCGCTCGGCCGTCGCGGTGCCGGTGGAAATACCAAAATTCGATGCGCCGATTATCTCGCCCGGTGTCGCAAAAGTGGCGTGGTTGAATATGTTGAAGAACTCAGCACGGAGCTGCACCAGTATCCTTTCGGTGATCTTCGTGTCTTTGACCACGGAAAAATCAAGATTCCACCACCCCGGACCGGTGAACGTATTGCGGCCCAAATTTCCTGGGGTGGGCAGCACCGCCTGACCGTTCACCGGGCTGGTGACGGTGGGTAGCCCGAAGAATCCATCCCCGACGCCGCTATTCGCAATCACTGAATTCGAGAAGAATTGCGGGCCGCTTCCGACGCTGGTGCTCAGCGTTGGCTTCTGCAGCAAGAATGGCCTGGCGCCGAAACCGTCGAAAATGTCATATCCGTATTGGAGGCTGCCATAGGGACCGGCAACGGTGAACGGAAAACCCGTTTGGGCGCTGTATATTCCCAGCACTTTCCAACCGTCCGTCAGGCGCTTCGGAAGACGCGTCAATGCCTGGCGAAGGGGCGGGTCGTATTCGAAGTTGGCGACAAACCTCTGGGAGACGCTATAGCTTGCACGTGCGCGCTCGCAACTCACGCATTGGGGATTGTTCTGGCTGATGCCACCGCTCACGCCGCCGGAGCTCCATACCGCGTCGGCGTCGGTCATGTCTTTCGCAAAGGTGTAATTGGCTTGGAACTGCAGGCCGTGCGAGGTGGAGATCTTGCGTGCCTGCAGTTGCAGGCCGTTGTAGGTGGAGTGGGCGCCGTTGTAGAACACCTGGAGCTCGCCCAGGCCGGGGGTTATGTTGCTGTAGGGCGTATATTGCGACTCAGCACCGCTGAACCCATTGGGATAGGTTTGGTTATAGAGGGCAACGCCGTTATTGGCGACGTAGGAGGCTTGAGCGGCTATACCTCCAGCGAACTCATGCTCCAGCGTCAAGTTGGCGCTGATCGTGTAGCCGTTTCTAAGCCCGTCGGAAGGATAATCCCCGCCTAGCGGACCTAGCAGTGCCGCGTAGGGCGCGATATTGACTGGCGTGTTGGGCGGAATCGATTTTGAGTTCCCGTTGGCCGCGATTGGCTGGCCCGTAGTGCTGGTCAGCACAGGGAGCGCGACCGATTGCGGCGTCAGCGAATAATTGGCATTGGGCAAATAATTCAGTGAAGCAAGCGGGAAATTCACTAAGGCCTGATCCGGGTAAACGGTGGGGATCGCATTCGTGAAAAGCGCGAACCCGCCTCGCAGAACCGTCTTGTCCGCCAGGTTAACCGCAAAACCAAATCGAGGGTCGAAGTTCCCGGCAACATAATCCGGCTTCCACAGAGGCGTGGGGTTTACGACAAAATGGCCGTAAAGGCTACCGTAGTCGGCAGGCCCCGCGAAGCGATCACCGACCTCCGAGGGAACGGATGCGTATTCGTAGCGCAGACCTAAGTTCAGTGTGATTCTTCGATTGACTCTGAAGTCGTCCTGAATGTAGCCGGCCAGCGTCCAACGGCGCAGACCCCACCACACCCCACCCCCTCCGCTCGGGCCGTAACCAGGCACTGTGGTCGCGCGGGCATAGGTAACGTCATCGCCTTCCATCATGCTGACGAGCCCGCTCGGGCTGGGTGCGCCCACGGCCAAGGCGGGCCCTCCGTTGGTGGAAGGGATTGCCGCAGTTAGGGGAGTGCCGGCGTTGAAGTCAAACACGCCGCTGGGGCCGATGGATGTCACGCCCGTGCCATTGTCCCATTCCCTGCGAAATTCCCCGCCGATGTTGAACGTGTGGCGGCCCTTCGTCCAGGTGAAGTTGTCTTTGTAATCGAACAGGGTGGTGACATATTTGGTTTCGAACGTGTCCGGCCCCCAGCCCTGCAGGCTGCCATCCAGGAAGTTGGTGGCGGTGGTGTTTTCCTCGGCCGATGCCTCGGGCACACCTTCAATGCCTCGGTTGAGGGTGAAAGTGAAGACATTAACCAAGGTGGGTGAGAAAAGGTGGGTATCGCTTACGGCGTAGTTACGCGCGTCACCGATATTACTCGTTGAAAAGTTTGAGCCACCCAGCTCCGCCGCCCACGGATCCGTTTCCTTAGCCGTGTTGTTTATGTACGAGGCACGGACAAAGACCGTGTCTTTTTCAAAATGGTGATCCACGCGCGCTGACCACTGGTTGTCAATGGTCGGCTGCGAGAACATGAAGTTGAAGGTGTTAGCCCCATACAGTCCGTTCGGCTGATTGGGCAACGGATACTTATTGAGAATCTGCTGGGAAACGGCATTCAACGGCACCTGCAGCTGGTTAACTCCCCCGTTCGCCATAGTGACTGCGACTTGGCCGTTCCGCTCCGCTGGGGTAGGGACGGCGACGATGTCCGGCTCGCCCAATTCCTGCCGGAGACCGGCATACTCGAAAAAGAAGAACGTCTTGTCTTTCTTGATGGGACCTCCGAACGTGGTGCCGAATTCATTTCGCTTGAATGGCGGCACGCTGGTGGCGAAGAAGTTGCGCGCATCGAAATCGTTGTTGCGCACGAACTCAAACGCGCTGCCGTGAAACCCGTTGGTGCCGGTTTTGCTCACGATCTGCGTGATGGTTCCGGCGCCCTGCCCGTATTGCGCGGAGTAGTTGTTAGAAAGGACCTTGAATTCGGCAATCGCATCGAGGTTGAAATTGGTGAACTGAATGGTGCCCATCTCCGCGTCGCTGACATCGGCGTTATCCAAAGTTCCTACCTGAGTTTCACCACGATTGCCGTTACTGATCCACTGCGGGCCCATCCATCCCATGGAACCGGTGTCTTGGGCCATGCCTGGCTGCATCATGACAAGTCCCGATATGTTTCTCCCATTGAGCGGAAGAGTCTGCACTTGCTCTTCCGACACCAATCCGCCGATGGTTCCATCCATGGTGTTGAGTAGCGGCGGCGCGGCATTCACCTCTACGGTAGACTCGACCCCTACCACCGACAGCTTGAAATCCACCTGGCGCTGCTGGCTCACGTCGAGGGTGATCCCGGCCGCGTTTCCGGTCTTGAATCCGCCGCCCTCCGCTGTGATGTTATAAGTGCCGACGCCAAGATTCGGAATCGTATATGTTCCGGCGCTGCTGGTCTTAGTGGATTGCGAGATGCCCGTCTCGACGCGTGTCGCGGTGATTTTGGCGTCGGGAATCACGGCTCCGCTTGGATCTGTGACGGTGCCCACGATGGTGCCCGTGGCCTGCGCCCAAATGGAAGAAGGCAGAAGCAGAGCGATCGCCAGCAGACACCAACCGGCGCTTCTCAATTGCTTTGTCAATGAACGTAAAGGCTCAACGGCGAGCACACGTGTTGCGCGCTCTTGATATGTGACCATACCTCGCTCCTTTGGGGGGCGTCGCTGACTGAACAGTGAAAGCGAGCTCACTACGCCCTGAATGGCGTCAGTATAAATCGAGAAAACGACTGGTGTCAATTGTTTTGTGCGTGAAGCGTGGAGCTTTGTGTCAAGAGGGCATTTCGGGCACTCGTGCGACGCCAACGTGGGCAATCCAGCCCGATTTGGCATTGCTCACGCTGCTATGAATTATGGAAGGGTCCAGAGTTCACTCGTATAGTCCGGCCTTCGATTTTATCAGCCAATCGATTGCTCCCTCGCAGTGAATCGATAAACCCTCGAGCAATTGGCGGCCACAATTCGGGACTGGGAGGTCGGTGGTTCGAATCCACCCGCCCCGACCAATCCTTTCAATAATTTACAGGTAGTGGCGGGCCAAAGCAGCCCCGCCAACTGAGTCTAAGCCGAGCCGGCAAACGTCTATTTATTCAAGTAGAGCCTTCGACGGGAAATCAGCCCTATGATGAGGGCTAATCCTAGGACGCCCGTCATCGCCGGTTCAGGCGTTACGACTGTCCCGCCTGTAATGGTCAGCGTCCCTCCGGAATTATCGAACGCGATTAGATCACCCTCGGCGTCGGACAGCGATGTGGCCGAGCCGAAATCGATGCTCACCGGTCCTGGGCTTGCGCCAGGCGCGATCGTGAACAGCACGTGTCCGAGCCCAACTTCGTCGCCATCTGCGATCGCCTTGTTCGTGAAATCGGCCGTGACATCGCCGGCTTGAGCGTCTTGCGCGGTGGACGGCGGATTTTCAAGGATGCTACCAGTCACTGGCGCGGCCAGCAGTGAATCGCCTGCGAAGATATACGGCGCTGCCACCGTATTGATGGTGATATCGGTGAAAATGACGTCCGTATCGGAGGTGGTGACTTCAAAGTTGAACCCCGCGACATTAAAATCGCCGCCAGTATCCGTCAACACCACATCGAACGATCCACTACCCCCAGCGCTGGCGGAGCCCGGCGTCATCGAAAAAACCAGGTCCGCGCGTGCCGCTCCTGTTCCCATCACGCACGCCACGGCACATGCCGCCGTGAGCCATAGTCGCCTCAGCCGAACTGAATGCATTCCTCTCGCCTCCTCAATCACGATCGCTCAGGGCTGGTTCGTCCCGTTGCGCTGAGCTACAATTTGCACGTCCAGGACATTTACAACGCCGTCGCCGTTCATGTCGGCGAACTGATTGTAGGGCAGGGCGCGCGCCTGATTCACCAACACCTCATCTTGCGCATTGACTGTACCGTCGTCGTTAAAATCACCCCAGAGTATTTTCAAGTTCTGGCTGTAGCCCGCTCCTAATCCCAGCGCGTTGCTCATCGAGTCCTTCAAAGAATTAACGCCCGACCCGGCCAGTATAGCCGTGAATTTACCGAGCGCCAATGGACTAATAGTCCAGGTAAGGGTGGTAGTACCGAGCCCGGTAAAGCGCGTGGTTGTAATGCCGGTGCCGCTTAGGCTATTGATGTTGCCGGTGGTGATGGGTTCCGAGAAAGTTACTTGCACTCCCGTGATCTCCCATGGCAAACGGTTGCGCGTGGAACCAATCATCGCGTAGTTGCCCACCGTACCGAATAGAACATTAAACGAAACCACCGTTGGCCCCGAACTCACGGTGAGCGTTGCCGCCGTGGTGGTGGCCCCGCCGCACGTATCGGTGAACACGGCGCGGTACTGGTTTCCGTTCTCGCCGGCGGTGGTGGTGAAGCTCAGCGTCGTGGACGTTGCGCCTGTAATGTTGCTGAACGTGGTCCCACCGTTGGTGCTCACCTGCCACTGCACGGTCGGCGTTGGTTGTCCGCTGGCCCCCGCGGTGAATGTCGCGGGTTGCCCGCTGGTCACCGTTTGGTTTAACGGGTTCAACGTAATCACAGGTGCGGTGTTTACCGTCAGCAGCGCAGGATTGGTGTTCGAGGATCCAGCCGTGTTGGTGAAGACCGCGCGGTATTGGCTTCCGTTCTGGCCGGCGGACGTGGTAAAGCTCAGGGTTGTGGACGTTGCGCCCGTCATGTTGCTGAACGTCGTCCCGCCGTTAGTGCTTACCTGCCATTGAACCGTCGGCGTGGGATTCCCGGTGGCTGAGGCGTTGAACGTCGCCGTGGCGCCGGAGCAAACTGTTTGCGCCGTGGGCTGCAGCGAAATCCCGGGCCCTGTATTCACCGTCAACGTTGCCGCCGTAGTGGTGGCCCCGCCGCACGTGTCGGTGAACACGGCGCGGTACTGGTTTCCGTTCTCGCCGGCGCTGGTGGTAAAGCTCAGCGTCGTGGACGTTGCGCCTGTAATGTTGCTGAACGTGGTCCCACCGTTGGTGCTCACCTGCCACTGCACGGTGGGCGTTGGTTGTCCGCTGGCCCCCGCGGTGAATGTCGCGGTTAGCCCGCTGGTCACCGTTTGGTTTAACGGGTTCAACGTAATCGTAGCCGCTGTGTTTACCGTCAGCAGCGCCGCATTCGTGTTCGTCGATCCCGCCGTGTTGGTAAAGACCGCGCGGTACTGGTTTCCGTTCTGGCCGGCGGACGTGGTGAAGCTCAGGGTTGTAGACGTTGCGCCCGTCATGTTGCTGAACGTCGTCCCACCGTTAGTGCTCACCTGCCATTGAACCGTCGGCGTGGGACTTCCGGTAGCTGAGGCGGTGAACGTCGCCGGCGCGCCGGAGCAAACTGTTTGCGCCGTGGGCTGCAGCGAAATCCCGGGCCCTGTATTCACCGTCAACGTTGCCGCCGTAGTGGTGGCCGCGCCGCACGTATCGGTGAACACGGCGCGGTACTGGTTTCCGTTCTGGCCGGCGCTGGTGGTGAAGCTCAGCGTCGTGGACGTTGCGCCCGTAATGTTGCTGAACGTCGTCCCGCCGTTGGTGCTCACCTGCCACTGCACGGTGGGCGTTGGTTGTCCGCTGGCCCCCGCGGTGAATGTCGCGGTTAGCCCTCTGGTCACCGTTTGGTTTAACGGGTTCAACGTAATCGTAGCCGCTGTGTTTACCGTCAGCAGCGCCGCATTCGTGTTCGTCGATCCCGCCGTGTTGGTAAACACCGCGCGATATTGATTGTTGTTTTGCGATGCGGCGGAGGTAAACGTCAGGGTGGTCGAAGTAGCGCCTGTTAGATTTGTAAATGTTGCGCCTTCATTAGTGCTCACCTGCCATTGAACCGTCGGCGTGGGATTTCCGGTGGCTGAGGCGTTGAACGTCGCCGTGGCGCCGGAGCAAACTGTTTGCGCCGTGGGCTGCAGCGAAATCCCGGGCCCTTGCAGCACCGTAACCGTATCCGTGCTCGATCCGGTGACAATCGACCCGCCGCCCCCGGTGACGCTCGCCGTATTCTGGATCGACGTCAAATTGGTGGTCACGCTGACGGTCAGCGTGATGACCGCATTCGAACCTGCCGCGATTGGAGCGGTGTTGCTGCAGACCACGTTGCCGCTGCTGTTCATACAGCTCCATATCGTGCCGTTGGCGGATACGAAACCCAGGCCGCTCGGAAGCATATCGGAGACCGTAACCGTGGAAGAAGTGGCGGCTGTGCCACTGTTGCTTACGGTGATGGAAAAGCTGCCGTTTTGATTGACCGTAAAATTGCCGGTGTGTGTTTTTGCGATGCTGAGCCCCGGCGAGCCGCCGCAACCGGTCGCGTTCGCATTGACGGTGGTGGAGGTGTCGGCCGTTGTCTTTTGCTCCACGTTACCCGCCGCGTCGATGGCATAGCTGTAGAACGCATAGGTATGCCCGGCCACGCCCGTGTACGTTGACGAAGTTAGCGCAGTGTCAAGCAGCCAGGGAGTGAACGCACCACCGTTATCGGACACAAGTATGTTGTAACCCTGAATACCGGAGCCAACATCAGTGCCGGACCATGAAACCGTGAAGCAGGCCGAGCTTTCGGTACTCGGCAGCGCCGCGACTGCGCTCACCGGCACATCCACATCCAAGGTGTTCATCCACGTCGAGGTGGAAATAGGCTGGTTGAAATCGAATACGATGGTCGCCTGGTTTTGAATCACGGTTCCCGTGGTTTGGCCTGGAAATGGGACAGCTGTGAAATATACGTATCCTTGCCCTTGCGGAGAGGTGACGTTCGGAGGAAGAAATCCCAGCGAAGGATCGTTGGGAGTGGTGCCGGTATCGGGATCGATGGTCAGGTACTGCCATGTGATGGTGTTCGACGGCGCATCGTAATGCGCGGTGACCTTCACTTCGAATGGCTGCGTGGGACGTAGGTCCACTAGCGCGTTGAAATCGTTGAGGCCTCCTGGAGGGCTTAGGACCTGGGTTCCGAAGCCGATCGCGCCAAAGCTGATCGTGTTGGGGTTCAGGCCCGGATCGAGAGTGTCGGTTATCGTGACATTCTGAGCAGGCGCCGTAGCGGTCGACTCATTTTCAAAATAGATGAAATACGGGAACACACTCTGCCCGGTAACCCACTGGGAAGCCCCTCCGCCGCCTTGGGGACCCACTTTATCGTTCGGATCGCCTGGTACCCGGATGTCTGTGTCGCCGCCGGTGTCGGCGTCGCTGCCGCCGTTTGTGCAGCAGGGGGAATCCACATGGATTTCATTATGGGCTGGCGTGTGGGCCGGCGTACCTGCCGCAGTGGATTCAGTGCCCTGGATAACGTAACAAGCGCCAGCCGAAAGCTTGGCCAATGCGATCTTGTAATCATTCAGAGTTGCGCTGCCGGACACTGTGGCTGCCACGTTCAGGGCGACGGTGACATTCGGGGAGATTAAAAGATCGATCGTCAGATTTGGAGCGTCCACCGTCCCCACGTTGCATGCCGAATACAGATAGATTTGCGTATGTCCCGCGCCATAGAAGGCCGGCCCGACCAGGTTCGCCTCCAGTTGAATGCTTCCGCCGCCCGCCACCGTGAGTCCGCCGGGACTGACCAGGAACGTGCCGTTGGGATTGTTGACGGTGAGCGTGTAGATTCCGGTCGGCGCCCCGTTCAGAGGGAGCGATACCGAAAGTCCCGATCCATCCGCGTTTACGGTGGTCCCGCTACTCATAATGGTGGCCGGGCCGGTTAATTGCACCGTGGCGCCGCTTAGGAAGACACCGGTCGGGCCGAGAATGGTAGGCGTTACCGTGCTCACGTTACCCACCGTGTTCGGGAAGCTCAGAACCGTCGGCTGAACAGTGAAACCTTGAGGGAGCGTCGCCGTCGCGCCATTTGGATTCACGATCGTGACGTCATAGACCGTCTGCGTGGCTCCCACCAGGTTGACTAACGCCGTGATGGACGACCCGTCCGAGGCGGTCGACGCGCCGATTCCCGTGATCGTGTCGCCGAACGAAACAAGCTTGATATTGGCGCCGGTCACGATCCCGAAACCCTGCACCGTGACCGTGATGAAATCGGAGCTGCCCCCGCGAGTCGGCGTTATGGCGCCGATCGCCAAAGCTCCGCTTCCTCCAATCGTAAGTTTCGCGAGGAATGCATCCGAGCTTCCCTTGAGCGTCGATTGATAAGCCCCGAACGTAGCCGGAAAACCCGCGGCTATCGAGGTTTGCCCGGCAATATAAACGTTTCCGGAAGGGTCGGCGGTCAGAGATTGTATTTGGGGACCGCTCGGTAAGAGAGTCGAATACGTCAGAGCACTCCCGGCCGAGTTCAGCTCCAGCACGAACTGCGGGCCTGGGGAAGCCGTGGGAGGAAGAGCGTTGATTTGGGGAAAATTCGGCGATTGCGTGGTGCCAGTCAAATAGACATTTCTGAGGCTATCGATCGCCATATCGAAGATTTGATCGTTGCCTGTGCCCCCAATATAGGTGGAGTAAAGGCGAGTCTGCCCGTCCAAGCTGAGCTTGGTGACGAACCCGTCTCCCGTTCCGCCCCCGCCTCCGAATGTAGTCTGGAAGGCGCCGGTTGTAGTGGTGAAATTGGTGGAGGTCGTCGATCCCGCAAGATATACGCCGGTTGTATCGAGCGCGACCTTCTGGACATAATCGACACCGCTTCCGCCAATGTAGGTGGACCAGACTAGCGGAAACGCCGCGGTTGTATTGAATTTCTCAACGAAGCCGTCCTGACCGCCGCCGCTCGAGCTTTGAATGGAATTCACAGTCGGAATGGTTCCCGCGCCGGAACCCGAGACCACAAAGAGCTCTCCTCCGACATAAGCGTTTCCGGAGTTATCCACCGCCACCGACACACCTTCGTTATTGGAGCCGCCAATGTAACTGGAGTAAGCCAGCGATGCGGTCCCGGACAGAGTGGTATTGAACTTACTTAGAAAACCGAGGAAGAAATTACCAAAGGTAACTCCCGAGGTGGAGTACGCATTGGAGGTCACCGGCAGAGTGTTGGATATCGTCAAACCGGTAATGTAGGCGTTCCCGGCATTATCGACGGCGATTCCCAGCGCATAGCTGGCGCCGATGGTATCGCCCAGATAAGTGGAATACAGGAGGCTGGAACCGCTCGCGCTGATTTCTGTTACAAAAGCGTCTTGCGTAGCCGTGCCGGCTAGTGTCTGACTATACGCATTCGTCGTGGTTGGAAAGTTCGCCGATGTCGTGTACCCGGTAACATACGCCCTTCCGGAAGGATCAACCGCCAAGATTCCAGTGTAGTTTGCGACTCCGCCTATGATTCCCGGGTTGGCCGTTTCATTTCCACTGCCTCCCAGGTAGGTTGAGTAAACAAGGGCCGTCCCGGTTGAGTTGAACTTCGTCACAAAGTAATCGCTGGTCCCCCCGCCATACGTACCCTGCGCCGCAGTCATAGTGGGAAAGTCCGTGGCCGAGCTGGTGGTGCCGGCAATGTAAGCGTTGCCCCCGCCATCCACCGCAATGCCAAATGCCGCTTCGTCTCCCGAGCCGCCGAATAAAGTCGCGTAGGCGATTTCTAAAGCCGGATCCACCACCAGCGGCTTGCTCGCGTCATACTCGGCCACGATAAACGCAATCTCAGTCTTCCCTGACCGCACGAATCGGCCTTCGATCGGAATCCTTCCCTGCGCGGACTCCTGGTACAGAACCGGCTTATGCAGAAGCAGATGTCCTTCACCAGCTTCCAGGCGCACGTTACCCTGCGCATCCACGCTGAGCTTGTCCGCGCCGTCGAACGCCAGACGGATTGAATCCGGTTTGGCGCCGGGTCGAACAATGAAATCAAATTCGAGCTGTCGCTGGGTGCCGCGGTAGACCAGATCGATGCCTGGGTAAACGTCCCGATAGGCGATCTGCGCGTAACCGGGGACGCTGCTGTGCCACTTGCCCGGATCGCTGCCGATGAAGTAGTTGGTTGTACCTGGGAGCCGGTCGCGCGCCTCTAGGGATGCCTTCGCGTTTGAGCCAGGCAATCGCATCTGGAGGACCGGGGACAAGTTTGGAACGCCGGCTGACTTCAACCGAACGGCCATTGCCGTGGGTGTCAGGAATAATGTATACCCGTTGCCGTGGGCCAGATATTTCACCCGGGAATCCGTTTGTCCCTGATTTTCCTCAAAACGGAGAGGCAGCTTTGCGATATTCTCGCGGACCTTGGCTGACCCGGCTGGTGGAGCGCCGAGTAGTGAACAACTTCCGGCTAGGGCTCCAAGGAGCGTCAGGGTGGGCACCATCGTATAACTCCATGAGGAGAGGGGTTGCCTTAATTTCATTCCGTCCTCTCAAAAGTGGCGTTCGGAGGAGGGGTAACGCTCGAGAATGTCTGGACTCCATCGGTGAAGCTGTAGGTTTCAGCTCGCACTGCCGATTGTAATCCAGCAAGCACAATAAAACCGGTGGCAATAGTACTTTTGTTGAGCACGGTCCCTCCAAGGACTCCCATTTATAGCCTCGCGCGTCCTAAAATATCCTTAGAGCGTTCTGAAATTTTCTGAAAGGCTTGTTTCCAATGAGTTCCCAGGGGACGAGAGTCGATAGGCCGGCGAAGTATCGATTCGGCGAGTTCGAACTCTTCCCCAACCAGGGAGCGTTATGGCGGGCCGGGGTGCGAGTACCGCTGATGCCCAAGCCGTTGGCGACGCTGCTGGTGCTGGTGGATCGCGCGGGCGAGACTGTTTCTAAGGATGAACTGCTGGCCGAGGTGTGGAACGGCACGGCCGTTGAGGAGAACAATCTCACCCAAAGCATCTCAACGCTTCGCAAAGTGCTGGGCGAAAAGCGTGGCGAGAACCGCTTCATCGCCACTGAGCCGGGAAACGGCTACCGATTCGTGGCTTCGGTTACCAGGATCGAGGAAGCGCCGTTCATCGCCCCGGAAAACATTACCCGGGCGGTTCCAAACGGGAAGCTGCATGAATCCGACCCAGACCCCCGTCCTTGGCTGCTTGTTTTTGCCGTAGCCGGCCTGCTCGCGCTGGCCGCGGGGGTTTGGCTGTGGACGCGGCACTCGGCTGAAAAAGCGCTCATGCGGAAATCCATTGCCGTTCTGCATATTCGCGATCTGTCTAAGGCGGGTTCTGAAGCATGGCTGCAAACGGCACTGTCGGAGATGCTTACATCGGAGCTGGCCTCGAGCGGAAAGCTGCATGCGATTCCCGCGGAGGATGTCGCCCGCTGGCGGTCGGATGTGGGGAGCAAGTCCGATGGCGCGCGGCGGATCGACGTGCTGCGTCTGGCGCATAACAGTTTCGGCGCGGACACATTTGTTCTGGGGTCGTACGTGGTAACGGGCACGTGCCCGGCATGCCGGGTGCGGGTGGACCTGGGTTTGTTCGATGCGGGGACCGGCGATCAGCTGGCGACCGTTATCGATGAAGGTCCGGCGCCAGATTTGCTGGATCTTACCACGCGCCTGGGCGCCAAGCTGCGCGCCGGTCTGGGTGTTGGCGGCACGCCCGCGATGCCGGCGCGATGGCCGGCTGCGAGCGCGATGAAGGAATACGCCGAGGGTCTGAAGGCGCTCCGGCTTATGGATCCGATGGCGGCGCGGGATCATCTGCAGGCGGCGGTGACGGCCGATCCGGGGAATGCGCTGATTCATTCCGCCCTGGCGGACGCGTGGAGCGCGCTCGGTTATGGGTCGCGTGCGATTGAAGAAAATCGGCGAGCTTTTGAGCTTTCAAGTGCTCTCGGGCGCCTGGATCAACTGGGAATCGAAGCGCGATACCGCACCAGCACGCAGCAGTTTGATCGAGCGATCGAAATCTATCTAAACATTTTCCGGCTCTTTCCGGATAGCTTGGAAGACGGCCTTAATCTGGCGAAGTCGCAGTTGCGAGGGATGAAAGGTGCGGACGTAGTTTCAACTTTGCAGATCTTACACCGGCTTCCCAAGCCTTCTGGGAATGATCCGCGGATCGATCTGATCGAAGCGCAGAACGCGGGGGTCGTCAACGATTTCCTGAAAACACGCGAGTATGCTCACAGGGCTGCAATGGAGGCGCAGTCGCGGGGCGCACGATACCTGTTCGCACGGGCGCGCCTGCTGGAAGGCGGAGCGATGCAAAACCTGCACGATATGAACTTTTATGCCGTGCAGACGGAAGCGCGTAAAGTCTGTGAAGAGTTGGGGGATCGCCAGTGTATCAGCCAGGCTTGGCGGATCCACGGCAACTACCTGTACTTCAGTGGACAATTCGCGGAGGCACAGGAGGCTTATCTGGCCGGCGTAAACGTGGCTCGTGAGCTGGGCGATCGCGGGGAGCTAGCCAATCTTATGACTGGTCTTGCCGTAGTTGGTGAATCCAATTTCGAATGGCGGCAGGCGGAACAAAATCTTCAAGAAGCGATCTCTCTTAAGAAAGAGACGGGCTATGATCCCAGCGATATTCAGATGCAGCTCGCCGATTTGTACCTGCGATTAGGAAGGCTTCGAGACGCCGCGCGTGCAGCGGATGAAGCATATTCCGAGGCACAGAAGACCGGCGCTCATGAAGATTTGGGCGAGGTGTACCAGCTACGAGGAACGCTAGCGCGGTTAGAGGGGCGCTTGGATATCGCGCAGGAAATGGGCGAGAAGGCCGTCAGCGAGATGCGCGTTTCGAATGGAGTCGGGCCTCTGACGCTGGCGCTCGCTGCACTTAGTTCGACTCTCACGGCGCGCGGTGACTTGGTATCGGCGGAAAAGGGCCTGGGAGAAACCAGCACTAGCCTTGCCCTAGAAGTTTTGGGGAGCGTCGAACTCGCACGCGCCGAGTTGTGGCTGGCCAAGGGGCAGTTTCCCCAGTCGGCTGATGAGGCCAAGCGCTCGGCGGCGGATTTCACGAATGCCCACCTGGATGAAAACTCGGCAATTGCATTGGTCACGGAAGCTGATGCGCTTGAGATGATGGGGCGGAATTCGGACGCGCTGGCGATTTGCCAAGAAGCTGAGCGAAGAGCTGCCCGAATCCCGAATCCAGTTCCAGTCTTACGCGCCCAACTGGCGGTCTGGAGCCTAAGCGGCTCCGCCGATTCGAACGTGCCGGCGGATCTACACGCCAAGGTAGCAAGTTTGAAGAATCCTGAGCTTTCGCTCGACGAGGATTTCGATCGTGCCATGCGGGCGAAGCGGACCGGGGCTCCGGGCGCCCGTGGAATGTTCAATTCGCTCGCGAGTCGAGCAGCAAGTTATGGATACCTCACGTTGTCGCGGCGGGCGCGCTCGATGGACGCGTTGCCCATAGCACCCAAGCGATAAAAACAAGCTGCAGCGGAAGCCTGCCCCAAAGCAAGAGCGGTGAAAGCGATCCCGCACCGGCTGCCACGGGATCCGTAACCATGTAGATATTGGCTGGAAAGACGGCGATTAACAAAGCGACCAACCCCCATGCGGCCGCACGGCGTAGCGGCGGAATCAGGAGGCCGAGTCCGCCCAAGGTCTCGCAGACGCCGCTGATTTGGACCATGGCCAGATGCCAGGGAATGTAGGGCGGCATGATTTTGAGATAGAACTCGGTTTTTGTGAAATGCAGGATGCCGGCGCCGATGTAGAAGACGGATGCGAGAACGAGCGCGATCCGGCGTGGCCAGGACAGGTTACGCACTGCGCTTGATTCTAGCGCAAGATTAGTCGTGGTTCGACTGTTTCAGAATGTGTACGGTCCGGCCGGTAAAGTAGCCCAGTACCATCGCGAGTATGAAAGAAACAAATAGAGGAGGCGCGTCCATGTATTTGTTATCGGCAAACTGGGCGCGAGTCTTATAGGACGAAGGTTCTGTCTTTCTATAGGACGAAGGTCCTGGCAGGCACTGCTGGCCCCCTTGCTGACGCGCGGGCTGCAGTTCGTCGCTGGATTGCAGTCCGGTGCTGCGACGGTAGCCCGCGCGTGAGCGAGCGGACAATTTTCAAGCTGCTCGGCGCAACGCGTGGTAGACCAGCAACACAACCACGGCGCCAACTACTGCGACAAGTAGACTGTAAAGATTCAGACCGGTGACGCCTATCGCGCCGAACCTGTTGAATAGCCAGCCTCCTACTACGGCGCCGACTACTCCCAGGATGATGTCGATGAACAGGCCTTCGCCCTGCTTGTTTACCAGCTTGCTGCCGATGAAACCGGCCAGCAGCCCTAAAATGATCCACGCGAGAAATGACATGCGGGTTCCTCCCCGGCCAAGTATACAGGAGAATTGTATAATCTGACCACGCGACCCTTCTCATTAGTACTGACCCTGGGTGTAGTCCTCGTAGCCGGCTGTGGCGAATCCAAACGCAAGGCCGTCCAGGATTTGGCGAGCCATGAAGACCTATCCAGCTTCACGCTGCACTCGGTAGCGGGCACGCGCGATGGCGACCGTCTGCGGGCCCAAGCGATATTCAGCGATAGCTCGTCGATTCTGACTGTGGAACTGCATTTTGCGATTGGATCGCCAACCACGCTGGAATCGGGTGCGTGGCGCTGGTCGCGAGCGGGCCTGATTCTGAGCGGCGCGGCAGCTTCGAGATCCATTACATTTCTGGGTGGGCAGGACGGTCCACCGAGTATTGGTGGTACTTTCGACCTGCTAGGTCCAGACGGAGTGGCGCGATATCGAGTGAGTATTCCGGTGACGCAGCTAAAGACGCGTTGGAAGGGCTAATACACATAACCCTCGCACCACCTCATCCAGATTTTCCTGGCGGGTTTACACTCCCCTTGGCGGGGGCACCCTCGCATTTGAATGGATTGGATGCGGGTTTCGTAGCCTGCTTTAATAGGAACTACGTCGATCAGGAAGACCCGGTACCCGGCGTGCGAGATTGCTAGGGTATACGAACCAGGCGGGAGGGCATTCATCCGAAAGTTACCGTCTGCGCCGGTCTTGACTTCAATCGCGGCAGCCGTGCGATCTTTTCGCTGCAGAACCAAGGAAGCTTCACGGAGCCTATTTCCGTTACCATCTTTCAGGACGGAACCGACGAGACGTGACTGACCGGCGCTCAGGCGCGTGTTCTCCAATCCCGGTGGATGCCAAGTGTCCTTACAGGTGTCTCGCGGATTGCGCATCCGGATGACTGGAAGTTCCTTGACCTCGCCCGCTGCCAGTTCTATCGCTGGCTCCAAACGAGTCGTAAAAAATCCGGCGTGCTCGACCTGAATGTAATATTTTCCGGGAGGGATGCCATCAAATTGAAAAGTGCCGTTGGTGAGAGTGCGAGCCGTCTTGAACGCTGGCCCTCCTGGAGATCTACGGAGCGAGACTTCCGCGTCGGGAACTTCAAGTGTCGACGTATCGGTTACACGGCCGCTGAGGGTCGCCAGGTCCTGACAGAATCCGATCAATGGCACAGCAAGCGACACAAGAAGCCGAGCCGGGTTATTCATATTGAAGTCAACGCCAGCGCGATGGCGCCTAACACCCCGGCCCGCGCGCCGAGCATCGGCGGAACAATCTCGGGCGCTTCCACATAATCATTCAGCAACGCCGAGACTTTCGACTCCACCAGCGGATAAAGCTTCTTGCGGCTCAGGACGCCGCCGCCGAGGACAATCCGCTGCGGCGAAAGGGTGCAGATCCAACTCGCGATGCCGAGCGCCAGGTAGTGTGCTTCGAGGTCCCAGGCGGGGTGATCGTCAGGGAGCGACTCGCCGGCTTGTCCCCAGCGCGCGCGGATGGCTGGCGCGCACGCCAGTCCCTCTATACAATCGCCGTGAAATGGGCAACAGCCGGGGAACGGATCCTGAAGGCGATCGTGCGGAATACGGATGTGGCCCATTTCCGGATGCGTTCGTCCGTGCATCAAGCGGCCATTCACCATCCCTCCGCCGCCGATGCCCGTGCCGACGGTGAGATATAGAAACGTATCCAGATGCTGCGCGGCGCCCCAGCGGAACTCTCCCAGTGCTGCGGCGTTGACGTCGGTATCGAAGGCAACTTTGGCACCCAGGGCATCGCGGATGGCGCCGGCGAAGTTGAAATTCCTCCAGGCCAGCTTGGGCGTGGCGGTGATGTAGCCGAAAGTTGGAGATGCCGGATTCGGATCGATAGGGCCGAACGACCCGACGCCGATGGCGCTGACAGGTTGGTGCTCCTGGAAAAATGCGACTGTGCGCTTAATGGTTTCTTCCGGTGTAGTGGTGGGAACCTCGCCGATTTGAAGATCATCCGGCTGGCTACCTACGGCGCAGACAAACTTGGTGCCGCCGGCTTCGATACCCCCGACAATTGGCATGTGTTCCAGTGTACGCCGAACCTGCTTCGAACATAGCTGGTGTGGACCCGGGCTACAATAAAGACGCGCATGAAATTATTCAAAACTTCGAAATATTTGTGTTTAGTTTTCGCCAGTGGACTTGTGGTTGCCCAGCAGCAACCTGCGAAGCCCGCGGCAGCCCCCAGCCTGGCTAAACCTGCTGACAACGATGCCAAACCGGCCGCGCCCGCAGTCAACGTGCCTCCGGAAGCCGTAGTAGTGACGGTGGGTACCCAGAAACTGACGCGGGCCCAGTTCGATCAGATTCTTGCCGCCCTGGCCGAGACTGGCCGGTCTCCGACCACGCCTGCCCAAAAACGCCAGCTCGCCACTCAGCTGGGCGAGATTATGGGGATGGCGCAGGAGGCCCGCAAGCAGAAATTGGATCAGGCTCCAGGAATCCAGCAGATGATGGCGATATCGAGCGATCAGGTGCTGGCGAACGTCTTGAGTACGCGGATGGCGAACGACCTGAAAATCGATGATGCCAAGCTGCACGCTTACTACGATGCACACCTGGCCGACTTTGAACAAGCCAAAGCCGTCCATATTCTGGTTCGCTTCAAGGGATCTAAGGTTCCGCTCAAGCCCGATCAAAAAGACCTAACCGAGGAAGAGGCGCTGGCGAAGGCTCAGGATATCCGCAAACGGCTGGTAGCCGGCGGGGATTTCGCCGCGATTGCCAAGGCCGAATCGGATGATGCAGCATCCGGGGCCAACGGCGGTTCGCTCGGGCCTGCATCCCCGCGCGGCAAGTTTGTGGGACCATTCGACCAGGCGGTATTCAGCCTTCCCGTGGGTCAGATCAGCGAGCCGGTGAAAACGCCTTTCGGTTATCACATTATTAAAGTGGAAGAACGCAAGGCGAAGAGTTTCGAGGAAGCGCGTCCGGACGTGGAGAAGAAGATAAAGCCGGAGTTGATGCGGGAAGCGATGGACAAGGTCAAGAAGGAGACTCCGGTCACGCTGGACGAGGGTTATTTCGGGAAGTAAGCACCGACTCCGTTGAAGACGCCGTGTGGCGCACGCACTCTTGCGTGCTGCATCGACAATCGTGTCGAGGTCCGCCCGACGCCGAGACGAGTCTCGGCGCAGCACCCGAAGAGTGCGTGCGCCACGGCGTCCTCATGGACTTTGGTGGGCCAGCAGGCCCATACAAACTCCCTCACGGTCGCGGCTCGGCTCCGTTACCGAGCGGCGAGCGTAAGCGACCGGTTTATTTCATGCGCTCCACCCAACGTAGATAGCGCATCAGTTCCTTGCGGTGCTGCCAAGCAAATCGACAGAAATCCGTAAATTCGATTTCGTCGGCGTGCACGCCCCAATAGGTTTCCATGCGCCAGCGCAAATAGGGACTGCGCCAGGGGCACAAGCGATAGCCTCGCGTCGCGCGCCACGCAAAGCTTAGCATCAGTTGGTGGAGCTGACGGCTTTCTTGGACGCGGAATCCGGGGTTGCGTAGTATCCGGTGCGCGTGCGGACTTGGGGATGGCCGGGACCGTTCACCAATACTTTGATCTGCCGGAAGGATCCGTCGCGCGCGTCATTGAGCGGCGAATACGCAATGGTGTATTGATTGCGAATCTCGTGCGCCACCTGCAACGCGATGGCGTCCACTTCCGCTACGCCCTTGGGATAGAAAGACAGACCGCCGGATTCGCGCGTGAGGGCGTTCAGCGCGCGTTTGGCGGCTTTAGCCTCGTGGTGCTCTTCTTCATCCAAGAGCCCGATGGTGTAAATCAGGACTTCGTTTTGGCGCGCGCGATCCACCAGGTGCTCCAAGCTAATGGTGCTGGCATTGTCGTTGCCGTCGGTGACCACCAGCAGAACTTTTTTATGATTCTTGCCCTTTTCTTTCAGGTAATCGATCGACATGCTGATGGCTTCTCGCATGGCAGTGCCGCCGCGCGAATCAATGCGCGCGACGCCCTCTTCCATCTTTTTGATGTCGTTGGTGAACTCGACGTCGAGGTACGCCTCGTCGTTGAAATTGACAATGAAGACTTCGTCGTGAGGGTTGGACGCTTTCACCAGGTCGACGGAAGCGACTTCCACTTTTTGCCGCTTCTCCTTCATGCTGCCGCTATTGTCGACAATAATACCCAAGGAGATGGGCACATCCTCGTGCTTGAAAAGCTTGATGGGTTGCTCAATTCCGTTTTCAAAAACCTTGAAAGATTTCTGTTGAAGATCGGTAACCAGTTTCCCGTTTTTGTCGGAAACGCTGACCGGCAGGATCACCCAGTTGGTGTCGGTCTTAAATGTTGTTGGCTCGTCGGTGATGGCTGGAGGAGGCTGCTTGGACTGCGCCGCGGCCAACCAGCAGAGCAGCAGCAGGCTACTGAGCAGGCGCATAGTATCCCAGGCGGAAGAAAGCTTTCAGCGGCGGAAGGCCGCGCGGCTGGACCAGTTTCACGGTCACGTGCCGGTACTTTCCGTCCCTGGTTTGGTTCTTCGGCGTGTAGTAAAGCATGTACTGATTGCGAAGTTCAATCCCGATTTTAGCAGCAATATCGGCCAGTTCGTTCAGTTGATCCACCGCGTAACTGCGCCCGCCGGTGAGTTCGGCCACTTCGTTCAGCAGGCCAGGTCCCATCATTTCTTCCGGCGTACGGCCGCGGTTCCCCGCCGCCTCAAAGATGCCGAGCCCGTAGATCTGGACGTCGGCCTCGCGAACATTATTCTTCACTTCAGTCTCGGTGTAGCGGCTGTTGTTATCGCCGCCGTCGGAAATAATCAGGATGGCCTTGCGCGGATTGTGCGCCTTGCCGCCCTTCATCTGATTCATGGCCAGGTAGACGCCATCCAGCAACGCGGTTTTTCCCTTGGATTGCGTAAAGGTCAAGCGATTCTGGACCTCTTCGACATCGGTGGTGAAAGGAACCACCAGATCGGGACGGTCGCTGAATTCGATAAGCGCGAACTCATCCTCGGGGTTGGCGGTCTTCAGGAATTGCGCAACGGCCTGGCGGGATTTCTGGAGCTTGGGACCCATGCTGCCGCTGGTATCGAAAACGATGACGATGGATAGCGGCGCGTCTTCGCTCGAGAATTGGACGATGGTCTGCTCGGTTTTGTCCTCGAACAGGCGAAAGTGCTCCTTCTCTAGACCTGTCACGAAGCGGTTCAACGGATCGGTAACCGTCACCGGAATCTGCACCAGCGTGGTGTCGATGCGAATGCTGGCCGCGCGCCGAGCGAGATCAGACTGCTTGGCGGCGTCCTTGTCGGGTGGTTTGGCGCGTGGAGTTATGGTAACTTGCGGATCATCCGGGCGCCCGTCGGTAGCCTGGGCCATCGCGGCCGGAGACACCGCTAGCAACGCACATGCAGCCGCCAGCAAAGGGATCGATAAACCGAAACCACGGAGGTTCGAGAAGGTCTGCGCCACCGTTTCTTACCCGTTTCGACTGTACCAAGTATAGCACCGGGCCGGCGCAGTAGTTAAGAATTATTCGACGCTCTGGCGGAGCGCTGCGACCTGGATTCCGACTCCATTCTACGAAGGAAGCGGATCTTACGCTCCCCACGTTCTTAGGCTCACGGGGGATGAAAAAGGGCGACCTCTCGAAGTTCATCGAGCAGGCCGTCCAAGCGCATGTTTTTCACCGCACCGTTCAGGACCTGAAGGCGCGTAATGCCGGCTGGTCAATCAACTGAAAGAACTGGCCGAGAATATTTTGACGTAGTTTTCATCCTGGATTAAAAAACCGCCTATGGATGTATTAACCGACATGGGTCCGGTCCAGGCCGTCCGGTTTATCGATCGGAAGATCGAGGGTCTAGATGACCGAATCCATGAACTACGACAAGTAGGGGAACGGCTGTTTTCGCCCGAACGAAACGGCAGCAAACTCCACCTTCACGAAACGGCACCGAAGCTACCGCCCAAAGCAAAGCAACTATGTGATTGGGTGAGAGCTCACGGGCCGATCACACGTAAAGAGATTCGAGATAAGAGCGGCGTCTCGGCTGGCACCATCGCCAACTACCTGACGCCGAACACGGTTTGTTCTTGTTTCTCGTGGTTTGCGGGATGTTATGGGAGTATTCGGTTATGTAAGGCCGGTTCTCGCAAAACCGGCCTTATCCGAGGGCCACTAGTCAAGACCCTTTTTGCCGTGAATGCTGCATGACACGGGAACGCCGAAAGTAGACGTTCCCGTCATTGGACTTCTTCACCCTCGGCGGCCATCCCCGGCGCTAAGAACGTTGAGGGCATTTCGCCTTTACCGGCAAGCGTGCCAGTCTTGAAGCGTTTGTACCACTTTCCCTTTGCTACGTCTGGGTCGGATTCCAACCAGTGTTTCAATTCGAGGAAGTCGGCGATTGAGACTCGCCCTTCACGGTAACGTTGAATCAGATGATCCAAGATTCCCGCTGGGGGTGGCTTCTTGATTTTCGGCATGCTTGCTCATATGTAGACAGTGGGGAGAAAGGAAAGGAAGTTAGGAGCGCGATTGTTGTTTATGAAAAATTACGTGTTCAAGTTGAGCAGAAAGATGCTTAATTTCAGCGGGGTCCTTCGTCGCCTTGATACGACTCAAGATTTCCAACGCAGCGTGATCGGAAGTGTTAACGGCAACGGGCACAGCCTCATCAATCTGTTTGCGAAACTCACTAAATCGCTTAATACCCATCCTGCTCTCCTTTCCTACCATATAGTCGTCCGCTTTCTTGGCTTTTGCCCATCGTGCTTGAACAGCTTTCCGTGCGCTCTCACTTCGCTGGGCTGGTGTGAGTTTAGCGGCCCTGGCTGGACCGCCTTTTTTGCCGCCCTTTCGTCCCAGAGCGACGGCGGCGGGATCTTTCTTCCTTTTTGCTACGGCCATGACTGTATCATACGTGAGCGTTCACGAATTGACAAATACGTGAGCGGTCAGGTATAATGAGAGTGTGAGTAGGAAACAAAAGCCCCGGCGACGGCGCATCGGCTGTGAATCTCAAAAGGAGAATCACGGTGATTTGCCACAAGTGTCAGACCGAATGTAAGCGTTTCGGCAAGGACCGGACCGGCCTTCAAAGGTTTGTTACCGAATAGCATGTATCAACGCTGATCGGCGCTGCATTGGATTCGAGACAGACATTGGATACTTCAAGGCGGCTCAGGATCGCATCCAGCGGCACGCGAATATGGCCTCTGTGGATTCTCTGTTTAGCTGATTACCAGAATATCGGCTCGTTACCGCGGGTTGAACGATCCCCTGATCCGGATCGACGATTTTCTGCTCGCGCTGTCGGAAACGGGACCGCGAGGGATTTCGCCGAATTGTTCGCCTGAGCCCCGAAAGATCGATAAACCAAAATGGCGTTCACAAGATCAGCATCGGTACTCATCGTCTATCAAAGACCAAGCTCACTCAAACCTGGATGATCATCCGGGCGCCGGCCAATCGGCCAATGAAACAAGCGCTCCGGCTCCTGGATCGGGAGGTCGTTGATGCTGGCGTGGCGCAGCTTCATCAGTCCCATTTCATCAAATTCCCAATTCTCATTGCCGTAGGAACGCCGCCACTGCCCTGAGGTGTCGTGCGACTCGTAAGCAAAGCGTACGGCAATCCTGTTTTGATCGAAGGCCCACAGTTCCTTGGTCAAGCGATACTCCAGCTCGTTCGCCCATTTGCGGGTGAGGAACGCTATGATCTCAGCCCTGCCGGTCAAGAACTCCGAGCGATTGCGCCAACGGCTATCGATTGAGTAGGCCAGCGCCACTTGGCTCGGATTTTGGGAGTTCCAACCGTCTTCGGCCTTGCGCACCTTCAGGATGGCCGTCTCCCGGGTGAAAGGTGGCGCCAGATTCGCGGTGAGAGTTTCTGTCATTGATTTGCTCCAGTGTTTAGACGCGCGCGTAGTGTCTGGCCGTAACACCTTCGCGGTAGACTGGAAAAAATTCCAGGGTTTGATCTGCCTTCCGGCGGTTTGCTGAACGAAACAAAGGCCTTTCGGATGGAAATCCAGTTGCTTATTACGCGTCTATTGGTACAAGGAGAATAGCAGATGACTAAGTTGGCCTTGCCCTTGTTGCTCGGGTGGGCGTTAAGCGCCCAAGTTCAAAATGCTCCTCCGCCGCCCGCCGGCGACTCGCAACCGGTTTTCCGGGTGACTGTGGTGGAGCGCACCACCAACGCCGTCAGCTACCGGCACCGGAGCGGATGGACCAAAGTGGATCTGCACGGCACGCCGCTCGCGCCCGAAGCCACCGGCCACGCGGACGTGAACAGCCGGCCGGGCTATATCGAAATAAAAACGCAGATGCATCACCTGGAATCCGCGCAGCGCTACGGTCCCGAGTACTTGACCTACGTTCTGTGGGCGATCACACCGGAGGGGCGGTCCAAGAACTTAGGCGAAGTCGTTTTGGAGGATGGTAACTCGCACCTGGATGTCACTACCGACTTGCAGGCATTTGCGCTGATCGTCACCGCTGAGCCGTACTTTGGGGTGTCCCAACCAAGCGATGTAGTGGTGATGGAGAACCTGATTCGCGAAGACACGGTGGGCAAGGTCGAGCAGACCAGCGTCAAGTTCGATCTCCTAAAACGCGGTACTTATACGATGAATGTCGCGCCCGGGACCTTCCGTCCAGTGAAGACTGGAAAAAAGCTTCCGCTGCAATTGCTGGAGGCTGAGAACGCGGTGGAGATCGCGCACGATGCGAATGCGGATCGCTATGCCGCTGACGTATTCAACAGTGCGAGGGATTTGTTGCGCCAGGCGGAAGCCTATCAGGATCGCAATGCCGGATGGAAGCCAATAACCATGACCGCGCGGGAAGCGGTGCAGAATGCGGAGACGGCCCGTCTGCTGGCGCTAAAGCGTCAGGAGGATGAGCGGGTAGCGCGCGAGAAACAGGAGGCGGCCGATCGGGAAGCGGCCGCTCGCGCGCAGGCCGACGAATCGGCGCGCCAGAAGGCCATCGCGGACGTCCAAGCTGCGGAAGCAGCGCGGCGGGAAGCGGAACAGGCGCGCCGGGCGGCTGAGGAGCGGGCGTCGGCGGAAGCGGCTCGCGCACAATCGGAAGCCGACCGGTTGGCCGCCGAGCGATCCAAACTGGCCGCTGATGAGCAACAACGCCAGGCCGAGCAAGCGCGCTTGATGCAGCAACAAGCGGAACAGAAAGCCCTGGAAGCCGATCGGCTTCGCGCGCAGGCGGAACAACAGCAACAACAGCTACGGCAGCAGTTGCTGGAACAGTTCAATCTGATCCTGGAAACGCGGGATACCGCGCGCGGTCTGATCGTCAACATGTCGGATGTCCTGTTCGACTTCAACAAATACACGCTGCGGCCGGCCGCGCGCGAGAAGCTGGCCAAGATTTCCGGGATCATTCTGTCGCATCCGGGCCTGCGATTGGAAGTGGATGGATACACCGATAGCATCGGGACCGACGCGTACAATCTGAAACTTTCCGATGAGCGCGCCGGGACGGTGCAGCAATACCTGGTGCAACAGGGCTTGGCTCAGGATAATGTTACTGCCAAAGGCTTCGGAAAAGACGACCCCGTGGCATCCAACGACACCGCGAGTGGCCGGCAATTGAACCGGCGGGTGGAGTTGGTGGTATCAGGCGAAATCATCGGTACCAAAATCGGTCCGGCGCATTCCAGCCAGTAGTCGGTAGTGGGGCAGGGCCATGCCCTGCCAGGGCCGCCTGACAATATCGATTGACCGGCGAAGCTTAACAAGCTGCCTCACACGTATTGTCCTTCGAGAGCGCGTTGTAGGCGAGCGCTATTACTACCAAAAAAATCGTCAAATCCTCGCTGTCACCCAGATTCACGTCCGCGAACCCCTCAATCAGTAGCGCGATCACTACCGCGATCCCGCCGTGCAACAGGAACTTCCCCTCATCCGGTCCGCGAGGCAGAGCGCGAATGCCCCGCATAAAATCCCACAGAATCTGTCCCATCAGCCAAAGAAAAACCAGCAGCACCGGAAGACCGCGTTCGGCGGCGTACTCCAGGTAAATGTTGTGCAGATGCATGTACGAGCCCGCCGGCAAGGGCTTGGGAATATCGGCCGGCAAATACTCCATGAATTCTTTCCTCGGCATCTCAGGACCCAACCCAAACCATGGGTGCGCCTCCACCATCCGCAAGCCGGTACGCATCAGGATAAACCGGAACCCGTTTGAATCGTCGTGGGCCGGGTGCACAATCGATACCACGCGTTGTCGAATATTGGATGGCGCCACGACGATTCCCAGCACAATAAGTACCGGGATTGCCAAAATCAGCCGTGGCCGCCAGCACCACACCAGGTATGTCATTCCCGCGAGCGTTGCCAGCCACACCGCGCGCGTCTCCGCCAGCAAGACGCCCAGCCCTATTGCGATCGCGAGAGCGATCCACAACCACATATGCCGCGCCGCCTCTGGTGAGAAAAACAAAAATGCAGCCAGCATCAGCAGCACCAACATTTCCTCAACTGAAAACGTGTACCAGTGGCTCATGAACCCCGTGATGCGTTGGTCCACGTAGCCCGCGTAAAAATCCTGATGCGCCTCGTGGATGCGATAAGCCTTCACACCGAACTGAACTAAGCCCAGGAGAGCGCTGGCGGCCGCGCAGCTCGCCCAGGTCAATATCAGCCAGCGCGCGATCTTGGTTTGGCGCAGCAATGTATAGGCGACCAATAATTGGCAAAATACGTAGAGCTTCTTGATCTGTGGAAACGCTGCCGCCGGATTGTCGGAAAGTCCCACGGCAATCAGCGTTCCGAGCAAAAACAACCCAAGCGGCAGTTGGATGGGAGGCAGCCGCACTCTCTCACGCGATGCGATCAACGCCACCAACGCCAAGCCAAGCAGTATTTGCGACGCCGAGATGCTAACAATAATTGCGGCTGAGGAAGCAAAAGTGAGCCACGTGGCTGCGAGCAGAAGCGCCGGCCTGTTCTTCATCTATTCTCGGTGGGCTATCACAAGGCGAATCAACCGTTTATGGACTCTGTAGGCCGTCGCAAGTACTGCCGATCTATCACATAGAAACGTGACGACTAGAACAGCCTTGTGCATCGGGTGCTTCTCCATCTTGGCACAAGCTCAGGAGTTCCGGTTCCGCTACTACGGCAAAGAGGACGGGCTCACCAATCTTTCCGTACAGTGCATCCTGCAGGATTCTTCCGGTTTTCTCTGGGCCGGAACCGACAACGGGCTGTTCCGCTACGATGGCAAAAGATTCACCCGATTCGGGAATTC
The DNA here is from genome assembly GCA_050011295.1 of Bryobacteraceae bacterium. Taxonomy (GTDB): domain Bacteria; phylum Acidobacteriota; class Terriglobia; order Bryobacterales; family Bryobacteraceae; genus Palsa-89. Next base: position 2,617 of record JBEKJJ010000043.1, on the reverse strand, counting down.
CGAAGGCTTATCGGGCGCCACCATTGCTTCGCTTACCCAAACCAAAGACGGGACACTCTGGGTAGGAACGCGCCTCGAACTCGCCCGGTGGGATGGTGAGCGCTTCCAGATTGTGCGTGAGGGAAACTTCGATACCGTAGCAGCCGACCATCAGGGCGGACTCATCGCGGTGGGAAAGGAGGGTCTACTTGCCGTGCGGAACAGCGGCACTGGTTGGAACTTTCTTACACGCCGCGATCTCGCCGCGGACGCCGTCTCGGTAAGCGCCACGGGCGATGTGTGGTTGGCCGGCGCAGGCGGCGTCTGGCGAGTGTTGGCGAAAGATGTCCCGCGAATCTTTGTCGAAGGCCCCGTGCCAAAAGACTCTTGGGGATCCAACCAAGGGCTCAGCTCGGAACATTGGTTTGATGTGCGCGCCGACAGTGCCGGCCGCGTCTGGCTGCGCGGCATCGATAAGGTTCTCACGTTGGAGCCGGGGGCCAATCGCTTCACCGTCCGGCTCAGTTCTCCGGCCACCACGCAGCAGAACCGGCGGATGCTCCTGGATCGCGAGGGCCGATTGTGGCTGCCCGGTTCCGACGGCGTCACGCTGTGGACCGGTCAGGAGTCGCTCCCTATTCGAGAAGAGAACGGTCTGCTCGGCGGCGTGGACACGGTATTCGAGGATCGCGAAGGTTCCATCTGGCTGGGACTGTCGGGCACCGGCCTGGCGCGCTGGGTGGGACGCTCCGAGTGGCGATCCTGGACCCGCTCGCAGGGGCTCAACAACAACACTGTCTGGAGTCTGGCGCGCGATCGCAACGGAAATATCTTCGCGGGCACGGTAGCTGGTCTGAACAAGCTGGAGCCAAACGGAAAGCGCTGGATTCCCATGGCTCCCGCGCTAGCTTCCACCGGCGTAAGTTCTATCGTTCCGACCTTCGATGGAGGCGTGTGGGTGGGCCTGTGGGGAAAGGGAATTGCGCGGGTCAGCCGAAATGGTCAGGTGCGTTATTTCGGCCACGCCAACGGCACTGACGCCGTCTCAGTCTACTCGCTCTACCGCGACATGGACGATCATCTCTGGGTGGCCAGTTCAGAAGGTTTGTATCGCGATTCATCGAGCAACGACGCCGGAGTCTTTCAGCGGATCTCAATCCCCGGGACTAACAATCCAAAATTCTTCGGACTGCATCAGGATCGCACCGGCCGCCTGTGGGTTTGGTGTGATCAAGGCGTTCTTGAGCAAGACAACGGCCAGTGGAAAAGATACACCACGCGCGATGGATTGCTCGAGAATCAGGTGCGTTACCTGGCCGAAGAAAGCTCGGGTGAAATGTGGATCGGCTATGACAGCGCTCCAGGTTGCTCCCGGCTCAGGCTGGCGGGAGACCGTGTCGCGGTCAAGCACTTCACTCCACCCGGCGTCGGATCCACGCCCGTGTACTCGCTCGCGGTAGATAGCCGCGGCTGGCTCTGGTACGGGTCCGACCAAGGGATTTATGTGACGGACACTCGCAATCGTTTAGCCGGCGAGCAGGAATCCTGGCGCCGTTTCGATAAAAGCGACGGCCTCGCGTGGGATGACTGCAGCGAGAATGCGCTCATGGAAGATCGCGATGGTTCTATCTGGATCGGCACCAGCCTGGGGCTCTCGCAATTCCATCCTCCCGAGGACACATTTTCCCAACGCGCCCCGGCGCCCGCCTCTGCCGTGACGTCCGTACGCTTTGGCTTGGCCAAAACGCTCAACTTCGTTCTCAGGCGTCCGGAAGAAAGTTATAAGGTCGAATATCGCGATAACACGGTGGAAGTGACCTTTGCCGGCTTGACGCTGGTGAAGGATTCCGCGGTTCGCTTCAAATACCGCCTCATCGGACTGGAAGAGCAATGGATCGAGAGCGACCGCGGCCAAGCCCGCTATCCGCATCTGCGTCCCGGAAAATATCTGTTCGAGGGTGTAGCCCAAAACGTGGATGGCGCTTGGAGCACCACGCCCGCGCGCCTCACTTTCGAAATTATCTCCCCTTGGTGGATGACTTGGTGGTTCTGGAGCCTCAGCGCTCTCACCGTTCTTTCCACCATCCGCGTCTATTGGCTCTGGCGCACCAGCCGCCTCTTGGAAAACCAACGCAAGCTCGAATTGTTGGTAGAAAAACGAACCATGGAATTGCGCGCGCAGGCCGAAGCCCTCGCCATCGCAAGAGACGGAGCCGAAGCCGCCGCCAAAGCCAAGAGCGAATTCTTAGCCGGCATCAGCCACGAAATTCGCACTCCCATGAACGGCGTCCTCGGAATGACCGACTTGCTGCTGGATACTCCTCTCAATGAAGAACAGCGCGACTTCGCGGAAACCGTCAGCCAATCCGCCACGGCGCTGCTCGCCATCATCAACGACATTCTGGATTTCTCCAAAATCGAAGCCGGCAAGATGGCCATCGAATCGGTGCCCTTCGATCTTCCGGCGCAAATCGAGCAATGCGTTGCACTGCTGATCCCGCGCGCCAAAGCCAAGGGGCTCGAACTGCAGCTGCGTTACGAGCCGGGAACACCCACCGAAGTGATCGGCGACCCCGGACGCGTCCGCCAGATCCTGCTAAACCTGGCCGGCAACGCCATCAAATTCACCGAGCGCGGC
>JBEKJJ010000042.1:0-40243 GCA_050011295.1 Bryobacteraceae bacterium | reverse complement strand
ACCGTCGCTGATTTTCACATGCCGGTATGGACCCTCGACGCGCAACCCGATGGCCTCCTGCGGAGATAGGATTTGGACGCCAAACCGCCGGGCCTGCGTCACGGCTCGCCGGGTCAAGTCGGATCCGCTCAGGCCGGACGGAAATCCCAGGTAGTTTTCGATTCTCGAACTCAGCCCCGCCTGTCCGCCCGGTGCGTCCCGCTCTACGATCAGAGTCTTGAGGCCTTCCGATGCCGCGCCCACTGCGGCCGCCAGACCCGCTGGGCCGCCACCAATGATAATCAGGTCGAAGAAATTCGTGTCCGTACGCAATTTCAAGCCAATTCGTTCGGCCAGTTCGGCAGTCTGCGGGTCGTTTATCGAGCCGCCATCCGGAAACAGGACCAGAGGCAGTATTTTTTTATCCTTGCCCAGCGCTTCCACTGCTAATAGAACTTCCGGATCCCGATCCGCTCTTTCTATGTCCAGCCAGCGGAATGGTACCTGGTGGCGTGAGAGGAATTCACGAATTGCGTAGGACCTTGGCGACCAGCGATCACTTAGGATGCGCAACCCGGTGAACGGCGGATGATAGCCCGCCTGCCAGTCCTCCAACAGATCGTCCAAAACCGGGTAAAGGTTTTGCTCTGGAGGATCCCAAGGCTTCAATAAATAGTGATGGATTCTTGCATCGTTGATCGCTCGAATCGCGGCGTCGGTGTCGGCGTACGCAGTCAGCAGTGTTCGCTTAGCGTCAGGATATAGTTTGACTGCTTCAGTCAGCAAAGCGACGCCCGTCATGTGCGGCATGCGTTGGTCGACCAGAAAAAGTGCCACCGGATCGTTACGCTTCTTCAATTGATCGAGCGCTTCCAGAGCCGCCTTTCCCGAGTCCGCCCTGAGAACGCGATACTTCTCCGCATACCGCTGCCGGAGATCGCGTTCTACGGATCTCAAAACTTCGGGATCATCGTCGACGGTCAGAATCGCTGGCTTAGGCATTTCTTTTTTCAGGATACACCCCGTCCATTTTTCGCGATCGGGCGCTGGCAGGTTCTGTTGCGAATCGCGGAAGCTCGGATGCCGGAGAAGTACAAACCGCGCGTCGCGAATGCGAACCTGCTGGATCTGACCCGGATAAACTGACGCCTGAAGTACTGGATAGACTAGCTGATCATCTGATTCAGAAGGCGCTGAAAGAGAAGGGCTTGAATAGTCCAGAGATGGTGGCTGAAGTGGGCCGCCGTCTGGAGGCCGGGGAGACCGTGACCGTTGAGGCCCTGGCGGAGGAGATGACGGAGGAGCCGGGGAAATGAGCCCGCTGGTGGTGGTGGTGGCAGGCGGCCACGGGGTTTGCGTCACTTGAGATCCGCGGTCTCGGTCCGTCCCGATCATCCGGATATCACCACGTCTCCATGGTTCTGGTGCTGCGTTCCGGGCCTGCAGATCGGATAGGTAAAAACGCAATGCTGCAAAACTGTTATCCGGAATAATTCTCCATGACGAAGTATGGGTTGCCTGCTTGCTCGAACTTGAACTGTACGGCCTTCGTTTCGTAAATACAACGCATCAAAAGATCAACGCAGTCCAGGTCGAAAAGCACGAATGAGTACCCATCACCCAGCAAGCTCTTGTACCGAATCCCATCGCTCCCCATTTGCCGAAACGCTTCAGCGAGAACCTGTGTAGGTGCATATTCTGCAGTCGCATCTGTAGGGCTGACGGGTTCCGAGAAAGCGTGCGCAATCTCGCCCCAGACAGCTTCTTCCATCTCTTCAGGAGGAGGTTCTCGGAAGTAAGGCTCTGTGAGAAAGATGTGGCCGTAGTAGGGCTTGGGTTTAGAGCAGTCGATTATTTGGAGATCCCTGTTGATCTTGAATTCCGCCAGCGACACGTAGGAAGCAAGCCACGGGCGGGTCTCTGCCATCGCCGTATTTGATTCGTCGGCCAGGTACAGGCACGGGATGCCCTTGGGGTTAACTCTCCCTTCGCGCGCGGAATCGCGTAAAGGTTTCATCCGCTCGCTCTTATAAGGGCCAGGGATATCAAAGATCCGGCTTCAGGGTCATCGGAATCGAGCAGGTGCGATTCCCATTCAAAGCCAAGCTGGGCGCAGTAAAGAAGTCCACCTGCCCGCACTGTTGCCATACGCTTGGCAGCGGTGTCGGCCACGGTCTTAAGAAATTCCTCTGCCACAGGCTCGAATACGTAGCGCGATCTGCGCATTATGCTCGCGGCAAAGCGTCGGTAGTCGTGGCATGAAGTGAATGCGCGCATACTTATGATTCGAGCATACTGGCAATCTGTACGATGAACCGACGACCTCATATCGTTCAGGGGACCCGCTTCTATGGCGGTCCTGCTCTTGAGATAGATGCCACTCAACCGATTCCGTGTGAAAGACCTTGAAGACAAGCGTCGTCTCAATCGTGAGCGCTAGAATGAGCAGCGCCAGCCAAGTAATGATTTTTGCTGTGAATACCACAATCGCAAAAGTTAACTTCTCGGCTCTCTCCAGCGTGATCAAGATCGGATCTTCCATGGTTGTCTTCTCCTGTTCTCAACATCGCGATGGCGCGAGAAAACACACTCCGCCATTCGCGAGGCGCTTTGTCAGAAGTCAACTACAGGAAGGAAGTATTTAGAGACTAGCACGCATCAAGCGTGCTTCGTGGCTATTGTCCTGCCAATTCTGGTAATCGGCTGTATGCAATTCCGGCTTTAAGAGGCGAGTGAGGGGGCTGTAGAATCAATATCTTACGGGATCGATTCGAGATCGACCCCGAGCTGAATCGCCTTCCACTCGCGGAAGCCGCCAAACTCTACCCTGAGTTCGCTGACCAGGCCTCGCACGTCATCGCACAACCGCTTGCGCAAGGATTCGCGTGGCAACTCGTGTGGAAGGGCGCGCCGCCACCAGGGCAGGAAGCGTGGGAGTTTCAAAACGCAACGATCCGGGTGTACAAGAGATTGGCGGGCGTCGGGGAGAAGTAAAGACGACGCATCGGACAGTATTATTCGCCCAACGTGCCGGTCATGGCGGCCCGGTGAAATTGGAATGAATTCCAGTCCGCTAAATCGCTCGATGACCCTCATTCGCCTCCCGGACGCACTGTGAGTTTTCGGTAGCCGTGCGTGATTTCGCTACGCATGGCCGATAAGGTCGAGAACGCCGCGACAGGCGAGGAGACCGAGGCCCAGCCGCTACAGCAGATCGACGGGGAATCCTAACGGATCAAAGCCTCTGCATTCGAAGCCGCCGGAAGACGTCGGATATCCGAGCTGATTCGAAATGATTCGTGTACCGCCCATCGTTTGATCATCGCACTCGTGGGTATGGCCGTAGACCCACAGTGCCGGCTGTCGTTCTTTGATGAAAGCAACCATGTCCAGGGAATTGAATGCTGGCCTGAGCGGGCTATTGCGGTACTTCGTACGAGGATTGATCAACGGTGCATTGTGGCTGATCACAACGCGTGGGCCGCTCATGTCCTTGTCCAACCAGTCACGCAACTTCGCCACGAATTGCTCATGTCGGCTAATTGCATCCGTCGGCTTAAAGCATGATCCATCCGCATTGCAGATCAGTTGGAAATCATTCATCTCTGAACGGGCTGTTTCCATGGCCTGAGGGTTCTGGCCGTCGAAATCCGTCCACATCGTGCCTCCGAAAAAGTTCACGCCGTCGATGGTAATGTGCTCATCGAGCAACAGTTTTGCATGGGGATGGTTACCCCCCAGCCACGCTCCGAAATTCGCATCCTCTTCGTTCATCGGTCTGCGCGTGTAGTACTCGTGATTTCCTGTGATGCAGAGTACGGGCTTTTTCCAGCTTTGGAGCATCTGGTCAAGTGGCTCGTAATCCTTCAGCGTGATGACGTCTCCGGCGAGGATCATCAGATCGCCTCGCGGCACAGTTGTGCGAGTCCGTCTATCCCTTTTCTTCCATCTACCGCCTCCAGCGCGACCAGTATGCGCATCTGCGGCGTGATCTGCAGCATGGCCTACTGGCCTGCGAAGCCGTGAATCAACTGCGCAATCTCGCTGGTTGCGACGCCCTTCAGTTCCAAACGGAGCTTCCCGCCACGTTGCGATTCGACTTCAATGATGCAACTCGCGGTAACACCAGTCGCGGGCGTCAGCAGTTCCATGAAACTTGCCGTAGGCGTCATTGCCAAGCGTTTTCTCCTCGCGTACTTCGGCTTAGGTCCACTGACTCCCTTGCCCATCCACTTCTTAAGGCTATTCGCGTCCAGCCGCAAGCAACGGCAAACCAGATTCATGCCGCGCCGTCCCGCGATCTCCGCGGCAGACCACCATAGCTCTTCTGGGAGTCGCGTCCGCCTCTGATGTTGGCTCCGGAACTCTTCAAAGCGCTTTCTCAGTTCTTCCACATCATCGAAGCTGCTTTCATGGGTTACTCGCATCATTGCTTGGGGCCTCCCGCCTTCTGCTGACGCTATCAAGTTTCGATGCCTTCAGTCACGCACGCTCACCGGAAACTCACTCTGCACTCGATCAAGACTCCTCGTCACGAGGTCGAACCGAGTCATCCTGCCCTCGAACCGAAAGGGCGTGTTCTGGCATTGTGTTGACGCGTTGAATCGCCGCGGTGCCGCAAAACGAGGTGATACATTAGCTACTTATGCCGACCGAACACATCATCGCGCTGCTCATCGCAGAGCGCGACAAACTCAACCGCGCAGTCCAAGCTCTCCTGGGGCCCATCAAGAAATTCTGCTGACCTGTATTCCCGAACCGGTACACACGTGTTAGAAGCCGCCGTAGCCAGTGCGCAAGGCCGTCATGCCCGATTGTTGAAGAGTGCAGACCAGGCGATGCGTGCCGATTCGCGGCTGGCAATGCAGGAGTTGGTGAAACATGGCGAAAGATGAGGAGCGTAAGCTTCGGCTTCGCCCGCGGAAGGGACGAGAAGTATTAGTTATCCGCAGGTTGGGTACCAGAGTATGTTAGACTTCGCTGGACGGGAATTCCTCTGTCCGAGGAGTGTGAGATGACGCGGAAGACCGTGTTAATCAGCGAGCCCAATGCGACGGACACGCCCGCACCTTTCCTGCCCTATATATGGGCGATTCTCAAGTCGTACTGGGAGCGACACGGCGACCCCGACTACTATGAATGGCTCGACCCGATCTTTCAGAACGATGATCCCGCAGCGCTCTGCCGGCCCTACCAGGACATATCGATCGATGTGCTGGGGCTCAGTTGCTACACATGGAACTGGCAAATCCAATGCGAAATCGCGAAGCAAGTGAAGACGCGAAATCCACATGCCCTGGTGGTTGCCGGTGGACCACACGCCGATTACAAGGATCCGCAGTTTTTCCGGAAGCACCCCTATATCGACGTCGTCGCGGTGAAGGATGGCGAAGTCACGCTGGCATCGATTTTGACGAAGCTAATGGTGGACGACCGCGATTTCAGAGACATCGGCGGACTCTACAGGCCCGGCATAAATCGCGAGCCGGTTTCCACCGGCCCTGCGAAGGTGCCTGAGAAGTTTGATTACAGCCCCTATGTAGACCAAGCCGCCTACTATGAGCGACTGATCAAAAAGCATGCAGTGTTTCATGCGACCTGGGAGACAAATCGCGGTTGCCCGTTCAGCTGCAGCTTCTGCGACTGGGGCTCGAGCACGATGTCAAAGGTGAGGCGCTTCGACATGCAGCGGGTGGAGGCCGAGCTCGAGTGGTTCGCGCGGAACCGCATCGTCATGCTCTTCTTGGCAGATGCGAACTTCGGTATTCTGGCGAGGGATATCGAGATTGCCGAGTGCCTGAACCGTTTACGCGAGAAGTACGAGTACCCCAAGTATCTGACATACACAGCTTCAAAGAATCATCCTGAACGAGCTATCGCGATAGCAAAGAAGTTCGCTGAGACCGGGGTATGTCCCACGCATAGCCTGTCGGTCCAGCATACGAACGTGAACGTCCTGGCGGCGACTGACCGGGCCAACATTTCCGCTGAGAAGCAGATAGAAGCCGCCAAGGCTTTGATGGCCAATCGAATCCCGATCGACGTGCAACTCATCCTAGGCATGCCGGGGGATACTCCGGAACAATGGAAGAACTGCCTGACCGATCTGATGGAGTGGGGCATTCACGAGGAATACTACACGTTTTTCTACCACCTGCTACCCAATGCGCCCGCCGGCGACAAATTGTTCATCGATTACTGGAAAGTCAGGACAGTCGAACGTACGACATTTTCGGATCCACGCCGTCCGCGCGAGATAGCGCGCCTCGACCGGCTTCGCCACACGAAGAGCCGCCTCATTGTGGAGTCGAAGACCTATTCGCGTGCGGACTGGGTCGACATGGCGACGTATGCCACACTCGTCAAGGCCTTGCACAACGCTAGCCTTACGAGATTGATTGCTGTGTACCTGCGACTTACACACGGGGTCAGCTATGCGGCGTTCTATGGCCGGCTCGCCGAGGATTTTTTTGCGCGATGGCAGCCGGCGGAAACTTGGTACAGGAGCCTGCAGAATCACTTCCGGGATTTCCTGTTGAACGAGGACGCGACCGACCACATGGAGGTGGAGGCATTGCCGCGGCTGCCATTCCAGCTGGATCCATCCAGATGGCTGGTAGTGCAGGTGTGCCTGCAGTTCGACAAGTTCTTCGATGCGCTGACGAAGTATCTACTGGAGCAATATCCGACCGTTACGAACTTGGCGAGCGCCGTGAATTATCAGAGGAATGTCGTGATTCTCCCGTCGTACAACAAATCGGTGGGTAAGACCTTTCGAGTAGATTGTGATTGGGTGCGGTATTTCGAGCAGGCGTGGGGTCGAACTGGAGCAGAGGCGCTCGACGAGCCCGCGGCAATGCCAAGGGCAGAGGTTAGCGTCACGGACCAGACCTGCGGCGAGCAGTCCTACTTCGTGCACCCGCTCGATTGGGGCTCCGGCGACCGCCAGGAACGGTGGTTGCAATGGATCAAGCACACGGTGCTGCATCGAAATTCGGCAGCCAAGAACAATTTCCAGCAGCTGCGGCTTCATATCAACGACCGTGTTGCCGCCGGCGCGCGATAGTAATATGGACGCCGTCCTCGCCGACCTGACAACGGACAAAGAGTTTGGGATAAAGGGGTACCTGGTTCGTCCATTCTTGGACGAGCACAGTGTGAGCGCTTTGAGACAGTTCCACGATACGCTGCCGTCAGATCTGCCGGGCGATTTTTACTCAACGGTTTTTAGCAGAAACACTGATTATCGCCGGCGCGTCTCAGACGGAATCAGCTCCGTGATAAGGCCCCAGCTCGCGGCGCTTTTCCCAAACCATGAGCTCTGTTTCGCGGTGTTCGTGACAAAGGGCCGCAACAGTACACACGGCGCCCTACCCTTGCATCGAGATTACTCCTTCGTCGACGTGGAGCTGCACACGGCGGTTCATCTTTGGTTTCCCTTGGTTGATGTCGACTCGACGAATGGTTGCCTGCAGGTCGTGAGCGGTAGCCATAAGCTGGTTGACGGTCCTTATGCAGTAAACGAATATCCGCCACTATCCGCCGGCGTTTTGGAACTGTTGTACAGAGAATTTGCAACAGCGGTCCCGATGGCCGCAGGCTCGGTGCTGGCATATGAGTCGCGCCTTCTTCACGGCTCCGGCGAAAACCGGTCCAATTCTCTGCGGCCTGCCTGCGTCGCGATCCTGCTTCCAAGAGGTGTGCGTCCACGCGTCTATGTTTGGAACGGCGTGAGAACAATGACCTTCGACGTCCTAGAAGTCACGACGGAGTTTCTGCTCCACATGGAGTGCGGGGCTTTAATCAGCAAGCCATATCCCGCGGGTGTGACCTATCTCGAGTCCGTGGATTATGGGGCGGAGCCTCGTGACGGAGCTTGGGAATGAACACATCCGTCATCGGGACGAGGCGGCATCAGCGGCGCCGAAACTTATCCGCTCCCATTTCAGATCCTCCAATGCGACGAGATCGCGCGTAAACATCCGATAATTGTTGCGGACCGTCGTCGGCGCCTCGACAGTGAAGTAGAACGGTGTGTGAAAACCACCGAGAGCAAACGGCAGCTCCGAGTGGGGATCCATGATCGCTACTCGAAGCGCATACCGTCCTCCCGTTAGGGGCAGCCGTGGCACAATCCCTCGGAGTTCTCCGGCGCCCGCCACGATCGGAAATGGTTCCAGGAGCCCGTCACAAGTAATCGTGGTATCGAGGTCGGATGTCAGAAGGCAAAACCCCCAGCGGATGGCCACATCCCGTATCGAACGATAGCGAACGTACACACGCGCCGGGTCTCCGGTATGAAGCGATTCGGCGCCGATCGGCCCGACGCCGAAATCGTCGATATGAACGCCGCTGGTTTCGGACGGTGACTGGAACTGAGCTGATCCGCCGGCCAGCGATGCATCGAGTGCGAGTGGATCATCCGCGGCTGTTCGCGTAGCTTTAAGATACTGCGCCACGCCGTCTACGACAGGGCCGTCGCAGACCACCACTCCATGGTCAAGGACGATGCAGCGGCCGCAGATGAATTGCACCAGATGGGGATTATGAGATACCAGCACGAGCGAACCACCGCCTTCGAGATATTGCTGAGCGTATTGGATGCATTGGCGTTGGAATCCGATGTCTCCGACAGCCAGGACCTCATCGACGAGGAGAATGTCGGGTTCGAGATGCATGGCGACCGAAAAGCCCAGGCGTGCGCGCATACCGGTGCTGTAAATCCGAACCGGCGAGTCGATGAACTCCTTGACACCTGCGAACGCCACGATCTGATCGAAGGCCTCGTCAACGGTTCGACGGCCGATCTCGAGAACAGCCGCTGTCAGGTACACATTCTCGCGTCCCGAGAGGAGAGGATCGAACCCGAGCCCATGTTCGCTGAGCGCGGCCAGGCGCCCCGTGGTGACAATCTGGCCTTCAGTAAGGCGCAGCGACCCGAGTATGAGTTTTAGCAGCGTGGATTTGCCGGCTCCGTTGAGTCCCATCACGCCTACGCTCTCTCCGCGGCGAACCTCGAAGGAGACGTTACGGAGCGCCCAGAACTCGTCAGGCCGCAGTATTGCGCTCTTCGGCCGACGAGCGAACAGGTTCTGGATGGCATCGAACGTCGAGTATCGCAGCGACCGGTTGAGATCGCGGCAGAACTTTCTGGATGCGCCTCTCACGGAGAGAAGCACTTCTGACTGGGTTGACGAACCGCAAAAGGCGCCCGCGACGCCGGCTGTGCGCATCCCTGTTACTCGTTCACTTGTTCCACCGCAGCCGACAGCACGATGCGTGCAAAGAACCAGCCGGCGACCAGGAGAAGACAGGCGCCCAGTGTTACGAGAAGGCTAGGAACCGGATTTGTTATTACCCCGGTCAGGATTAGCGAGCGGGTATCGGACAGAAGAGGCGTGACGGGGTTTAGCTTCATGATCGCGCCGACCGTGCCGACTGATGGCGCGGGAAAATACACGGGCGAGAAAAAGAACCAAAGCGTCGTTATGGTGGCGAATACCCAGGAGATATCGCGATAGAGGAGGTTGAACGGAGCAAGCAGGAATCCGACGGCCGTGCCCAGGGCGGTGAGGCTCAGCAGCCCAATTGGCGCGAGAAGAGCTGCCGCGGGTACGGAGATGTGGTACCAGAGAATGGCGATCCCGAGCAAGGCCGATCTCACCAGGAAATTCCAAAAGAGGGTGCCCAACTTGCCGAGGACGATTGCCTCGGGCGGCGCGCTGGTCCACGCCAGTAATCGTTGTTCGGCGAGAAAACCGTGAATGGGCGCGTTGAGCGCCTCAACAAATGTAGTCCAGAGAATAACGCCCACGAGAACGAATATGGCGTAGGGAGTTGAAGCGGAGTCTACGTTGAGAATGCCGGTACTGCGAAAGCCGACGGCGACAGCAGTGATGGCTAGCGGAGACAGCACGATAACGGCGGGGCCGAAAAGCGACTGGCGGTACTGGTTGCGTATATCGCGCTTGGCCATCTCTACGGCAAGTGGACGCGACCTGCGGAGATCGTGCCAAACGACGCGAATGAACTCGGCCGGTCGAGCGAGCGAAGGCTCATGCGTGCGAACGACCGTCCTCGTCATTGCACCATATTATAGGACGCGTTTCGGCGAAGCAAATGAAAGTTACTTCTTATAATGGTGGGTTCACGACGTAAGCCCGGGTTCGCGCAAGTTTTCCAGTCCGTCGCGGAACGGTTGCGTCGACGCCCAGCGGGCCGGCTATCCGCCACTCGCCATTTTGCTGATCCGATAACGTATTTCTCTCGCGATGTTGAGAGGCGTGTACACTTTCCAAAACGGGAGATTCCCGTCAGTTCGCGCGTCCGACGATTCGGCCGCGGGATACTCCCCCTTTTTGGTTCCATCCGGGTTGTAGCTGAATAGCGAGGCCATCCTCTGGACGAGGACCGCGTTTTCCCGGTTGCCCGCCGCCCGGATGTCGTCGATCAACTGACTCGTCTCATAATGCTTAGCGGTGATGGCGAAGACTCCCAGGCTGTTGAGGCCTTGGGGCTTCATCCCCTGGTTTGACAGAGCAGACAAACGCGCGTTGTTGTAGTTGTAAAAGAACTCAGGCTGCACTTCGTATCCTTCCATCAAGGGTTTCTGTTGGCCTGGCAGCATGTAATAGTGCCGGATTTCCGCATCCTCCTGCGTAACGCCGATGCCGAATGCCACCCTCGTCTGATCGGAGATGTTGGGCGGTGAGGCGTGCAATGTCCGATTGTCGAAAACCACGGCCTGACCGGCCCTCAGCTCCACGATGTTGAGATAAGGAAAAATACTGAACAATTGATCTTTGAACGGAGGCGTGTATTGCGGCGAGGGCGACGGACGAATATGGTCGTAGAGCCGATGGCTGCCTTTGATCAGTCCCAAAGCCCCGTTGTCCATATTGACATCGACTAGGGGACACCAAATCGTGGCCGACCAGAACCGGCTTTCATCCACGAAAGTCCAATCCTGATGTGGCGGCACGACGCCCAGTGGATTTTTCGCCTTGGTAACGAAGCTGGCGGTGAAAATTTTGTGACGCTGGAAGTGCTTATCCACGTTCCCTTGAACTGTCTTAACGAGCCGTTCTGACACCGAGCGAACGAACTCTGGGCTCTCGTTATCCAGGCTAACCTGGAACCCGTAGCCCGGCACCGCAGCGTTCTTTAAACCAGCATAAAAGCCGGTCAATTCATCAATCTGTGCTTGATCAAGCAGGTCGATAACTACGTAGCCGTTTCTTTCGAACTCAGCTTCGACCCCGGCATCTCTGAACAATTGCTTCATATCGGAGGTGTCCTTTGGCACCTGAAAGGAGTAGCGAATCTTGGCTTGTAAAGTCTGGTCCGTAACGCTCGGGTGCTCATACGGACGCCGATAGAGTTTGCGCGCCTGAGCAGGTAGTTTGCCTTTGGCCAAACTGTCAATATGGGTCAGATAGAATTCTTCGTCCGCCTGATAAACATCGGTCTCTCGATCATTGGCTTTATGGAAATACACCAAATTCGCCTCTGGTTCCATGACACGAGCCGTAACCACGATGCGGTCGCCCGACCCGTTATTCGCATGACTACCGTGAAACAACGCATCCGAATAGAGGATGGCCTCGCCGGCTTTCAACGGCATGTCTACGGTGTGCCGGTGAAGGTTGGGGGGCAGAATGAACCGATTACTGGGGTAAGAGCCCGATCGCAGCGATCGAAAATACTGATGGCTGCCCGGTAACACGAACAGACATCCATTGAGGACGGACACATCGATGAGCGGGCACCAGATGAACAACGTTCGGTACTTCTCTTCTTCGATCACGCTCCAATCCTGATGAAGGGGGAGCACCTCCGAGTCCGTGTGCGATTTAACCATGAAGCTGCCGCCATAGATTTTCGACGGCAGGAACAGGTCTGGGGAAGCCTGCGCGACGTGGTCACGAATAGCTTCGTTGATGAATCGATTGACCTGATAGCTGTTGTGGCGGCTACTTTCGTAAAGCCCGCATACCGCGTCTTCTCGAATGCACTGCTGATACAACTCCAATAGCACGCTCACCTGTTCCATCGAAAACAGGCGCACGGTGACCCATCCGTTCCGCTCGAAATCGCCTTGCAGCGAAGGATCTTTGAGTAATGGCTGCATGGCCTAAGAGCCGAACATGGCCTTCCTGACCCGCCCCAGCACGGACTTGATCCGGCTTGCGGCGCTGCCGGCCGCCTTGCCACCATTGCTAGCGGCCTGACTGCGAATCAGATGCTTGCCGTTCTTTGACAAACCAGCCTGTTCACACAACAGCCGAATCTCCTCGCCAGAGAACGCTATGAAGTCGTCCATGAGGGTAGTCTCCAGCTCAAAGTCCTCGGGCAACCCGCCCCCATCGAACGACGCCTTCAGCGCCGCCACTGAGTACCGCTCGAAAAACTCCTCATTCACTTTCAGCTTTGCGAGCGTTCGATGGCCGCCCTGTAGACTTTTTGGGACAAGAAAGTAGTGACATAGCGGCGCTTCTACCGGCGTCATGCCGATGGCGACCGCGGTGCGGAGTGCCGATGTCCGATTGGGCGTCGCGCCGTGGATGGTCCGATTATCAAATGCCACCGCCTCGCCGGCCTTCAATGGCACAAACTCAAGATACTCGTAGAGCATCGCCTCGTGACCCTGGGTGCATGTCTGGAAGTCCGGGGATGGTGAACCGACTGGTTTGTCGAAAAATGAGTGGCTACCCTTCACGAATCCCAAGGCGCCGTTGGTTTCGTCTATGTCAACAAGCGCAATCCAAACCGTGACCGAGACGTAGGGGGGCGATTCCACAAAGGTCCAATCCTGATGAGGATACGTATAGCTGTCTTCTCCTGGGGCTTTTACAAGAAAGCTTCCCAGGTGCGGCTTGCAATCTCTGAAGTAGTGGTTCACTTTCGGCAGGACGATGTCGGACACTCTTCGAATGAGCGCTCTCTTCGGCTCCAGATCCGGCTCCTCCAGACTGATATACATTCCGTATTGGGTATTCGTGACTGTGCCACCCGTCGACTCGATGAACAGTTCGGTCAATTGCTGCACCTCATCCCGGTCGAGTATAGACAGCTTGACAAAGCCATTTTGGTCAAACGCTTGTTGGACACTGTCCTCATGAAACATTCGACGAACACGCTCGGGAGTTTGACTCCTCGCGTTACGGAGCGTGAGGTCTGCGAGTTTGCGGATCACATCATCGGACGTGGGGAATGGGATCAGGTCCTGTTCGTGGTCTAAAGGGAAATCGCTTAGATTTGCTTCCCACAGGTTATTTTCGAGGATGAATTCCTTATTAATCTTGTATGCTTTGACCTTGGCCGTTCCCGAGTCAAACACGTAGTGAACTTTTGGCGTTTCGCGGGGTGTCAAAACGGATTGAACGGCGACGCGAGCCTGCCGGGTGCTATTCGGCGGCGAATAATGAATCAATTTGTGGTCGAAGATAATGGCTTGCCCCTTTTTGAGTGGAACCCACCGGGCATACTTCTTCAGCGTGTCGTTGTATTCGGTGAGAGCTTTTGGAAGGTTGGGGCCTCGCTGTGTCCTGAAGATGTTGTGACTGCCGGAAATGACGAACAGGCCGCCATTCTGCGTGTCGGTATCGACCAAAGGGCACCACAGATTGAAGGCGGTGTGCTGAGATTCGTCGACAAAATTGAAATCCTGATGAGCCTCGATCTGGCCGTCGCCGGGGAACTTGATCATGAAGTTGGAATAAAACACTTCATAGTCGATCATCAAAGCGTCAAGTTCTTGCTTTACGTTGCGAGAAACCAGTTCGTCGACCTGTCGTTTGTGGTTGATGTCCGAGTCGAATATGGAAATGTAGTAAGGCAGCTGTTTCGCGTAGGGCACGACCGCGCGCTTAGTTTGGAAGGCATCCGCATAGAAGGACAACAAATCGCGGACAGCGACGTCGTCCAAGAGGTTGACCACGACGTACCCGTTCCGTCTGAACGAGCCTTCGTGTGTGTCGTCCTTGAATACCTGGCGCACCAGAGACTCACTCCCCAAATTCTGAACTGCGGATTTTCCTCGCGGTCCGGCTCCCGATCGAAAATCGTGCCCACCGCGCCATGTGTCCATGTCATCTTATCACTCCAGAATTGCGGCCGAACTGCGCGGCGTCTGTTGGGTGGAAAAAGCGATGACACATTGCCGGTCCTGGCCCGAACCTCTACAATGGGCTAGCCACGGACGTAGCCGAGGAATTTGATGACGACTCAAACCACGGATCTGCGCGAGGAACGGACCCGCGGACGCCCCGCGCTTGGCATTCCGGGCATTACAGCAACGGCCAAACTCGGACAATGGTGGAAACCGAAAGCTGCCAACCTGTTGGGGGTTCTCTATGCCGTTGTGGTGATTACGGAATTGCCGGTATCGCGTGCTTTCTTCCTGCTGATTCCAGCGGTTATCACCATCCTGGGCATTGGCAGTTTTGGACACGCGATCAACGACTGGTACGACACCGAAGCCGATGCGCTGGCCGGCAAAACGAACCGTTTGGCGAATATCAGCGGCTGGAAGCGGTACGCGCTGATGGTTGGCATCCTGGCGATTGCGCTGCTCCCTTGGCTGGTCCTGCCGTTCGATACGGCATCGGTGGCATTGCTGGTGCTCGAATTTGCCCTCTTGCTTGCGTATGCCATGCCACCGGTTCGTCTCAAAGAACGACGGATCTGGCCTGTATTCGCTGATGCAGCGTACGCCTATGCCATTCCTGCTGTACTGGCCGCGCACACATTCTTCCTGGCGAGACCGCGTCCATCCGACTTTGCATTCCTCGGATTGCTCTTCATCTGGCAACTCGCGCTCGGCGTACGACATTTCCTGAATCACGTTGCGCTGGATAGGACCAACGATATCGCAACCTCGACACCGACTCTAGCTACGCAAAAAGGCAATCGATTTATTCATAGGCTGATCAGGCGCTTTGTACTTCCGGTCGAGCTTGCCGCGCTCGTTGGGTACCTGCTCATTATGAGCAGATACGTGACGCTCCTAGTCCCCATCGTCGCCGGCCTTTTCTTCGTGACTGCATCGCTCGACGCCGTATTGACGGTGGGCCGTAGTTATCCCTGGATTCCGTATCGATTCTCGAGGACCCATGTGGATCGGCTGTATCAGGATATTTTGCCGTTGGTTCTCCTGTCGTTTCTCGTTCTCATGGATTGGCGGTTCTCCCTTCTGCTCGGGGTACACGTGCTCCTGTTCTATGCGACAGGTGCAAGCGCCACACTGGGGCGATGGCTGATCCACTCCTTTTCGTTTCTTCGCGTGTTGGCCTGGCCGGCAATGATGCTGGTTGGTGATTTGCAGCCGGTCAAGGGACCGCGATCCACACAGCGAGAAGCCGAATCAGCCCGCCCTCCTGACGCGACGCCCGTAGGAAACGCAGCACGCGGCGCAAATATTGCCATTGTCAATATCAACAAGGGCAAATATACAGAGACGTTTGTCCATGGGTTGATCCCCAGACTCCATTACAAAATCTACTATCTGTACGGGGGTGAGCTGCCCACGTTCGACGACGATGACCGGCATTTCTTATCAAATTGGCCCAGCCTGCAATCTCTGGCCCGCTTCCTCGAAATCGTGTTGCGTCTGGAGGAGAACCATTTCTTGAGGAACAGCATTGCCAGTTACCTGCAGGCCAAGCAGATCAAACTGATCCTTGCCGAGTTTGGGCCCGTTGGCGTTGAGATGCTCCCGATAGCGAAGGACCTGGGTATACCTTTGGTGGTGTATTTCCACGCTTACGATGTGTTTCACAAGCAGATCTTAGGACAATATGCGTCGAAGTATGTGTCTTTGTTTCGGGAAGCCGCTTCGATCGTCGGCGTGTCGGAGATTGTTTTGGATCGTCTTGAAGATCTGGGGGCGGCCCGGTGCAAACTTATCCATCTTCCCGCGTTCGTCAATCTGGACCTGTTTTCCTACAGCGATCACGGCACTGTTTCACCGCGTTTTCTGGCGGTAGGACGTTTTGCCGAAACGAAAAGCCCACACTTAACTATCCTGGCATTTCACCGAGTGGCCCAGGTGATTCCGCAAGCTTCGCTTACGATGGTCGGCAAAGGAGGAGGGGGTGAGCTTTTTGAAGCTTGCCTTATCCTGGTGAGGTCGCTGCGCCTCGAACACTGCGTGGAGTTTAAGGGCATCCTGTCGCATGAGGACGTGGCGATCGAGATGCGCCGCGCACGCGTCTTTGTCCAACACTCCGTTACCACCCCCGAAAACGGAGACATGGAAGGCAAGCCCATAGCGGTGATGGAGGCGATGGCGAGCGGCCTACCGGTTGTTGCGACCCGCCATTCAGGCATTCCCGAATTGATTGAGGACGAGGTGACCGGTCTTTTGGTCGCCGAATATGATATCGAGGCGATGGCCGACGCCATGATCCGGCTCGCAAAGGATGACGATTTAGTTAGCCGGATGGGCCGCAGTGCGAGTAAGGCAATCCACGATCATCCGCTGATTAGCCATCACATCGAGGCTCTCGAGAAGATCATCGACACCAGCATCGCGCGGGGGTAACCGTTTGTTCCAGGCTTGACGGCCACTATGCTATTCTTCGACTTCACTGCGCGCAGGCTATGTCGCACTTTATTCCGTTAGCGTTCAACTCAACCGAATTGCCACCGGCCTTTGCGCAATGCATCGATCGCACCAGGCGAGCGTTGCATGCGCGTCTGGCCGATGCGCCTGCCGGTGAGATGCTGCGTCAGTATTTTGAACGTGGAAAGATGTTGCGGGCCTTTCTGGTCTTTGCATCGGCGGCCTCGGTGGGAGCCGATCCGGAAGACGTCGGCAGGGCCGCTGAAGCCATCGAGCTAATGCATGGCGCGTCCTTGTTCCACGACGACATCATCGACCAGGCGGCCCAGCGGCGAGGGCTGGCTTCACTTCACGAGCGGCTGGGCGTTGGCCGCGCGCTGGTGGTTGGCGACGATTTACTCTTGCGGGCGTTTTCGGCGCTTAGCGAGACTCCTTCGTGCCCGGCCCCTCGGCTAATCCAGGCGATGGAGGTTTTGAATTCCTTAGCCAGGGAATGCTGCCGCGGGCAGTTCGATGAATTGTGCGCTGACCGTTGGATTTCCGAAGAGGGATACCTCGCAATCGTTAGCGCCAAGACAGCAGCCCCCTTCGTCGCTGCGGGCGTTTTGGGGGTACTGCTTGGGGGAGGCAGTGAGGCCCAACTGGCCCAAATTCGTACGTATGCGCGACATTTGGGCATCGCATTCCAGATCAACGACGACCTTCTTGATCTCACCGGCGAGGAGTGCCGGCTGGGTAAACCCGTGGGCAATTCGCTCGCCCACGGCCGTCCGATGCTTCCGCTCATTTATCTCTGGCAACTTAGCTCTGACGCGACGCGGAAGGACTTGCGCCGGCTGGGCCAAGACAGTTCGGCTCGCGGGGAGTTGGTGGAGATGCTGGAACAGAACGGGATCGTGGATCGGGTCCGGCAGGTCCAACAGTTTTATATTGATGCGGCGCTCGCGGCGCTCGAGGGCTTTCACGATGGATCCGGCGTGGACGCCTTACGCGCGATGGTCACACACGGTAGGGCGCGGGATCACTTAGGGAAGGCGAGCGGCTCGCCAGGGGTTTGACGTCGGTCGACACAAAGTCACCCACCGGACTGAGCGGCATCCGCGGCAGCATGACGGGTGCCCGCTGAAACGGCCGGGAAAGTGAATTCTTCCAGTTCCGCATCAGCATAACCCCAATTCACCGGATTCAGTCCCAGAACCTCTCTCTTCTCGAGTACGTGGAGCCCCACCTCGTACACTAAGCTGTAGTCAATGGCGGGGCGTTCCTGGAGGAATCGGACTTTCTCGAGTGGTGACAGCGATTCCCACCCAGACGGATGATCGATGTGATAAGTGCAAGCCTCCGGCGGAAAAGTGTGCTGGCGGTAGCCAAGCGACGTTGCGGCGATCAAACCAAGCGAATCAATATGCAGCGAGTAAAGATCCAGTTCGAGGTATCCCTGTATCGCGTACCAGGCTTCCTTCGACATCAACGTGAAATCTCCGGATGCAAAAGAATCGATCTGATAGAACAATCGTTTTTCCGGGCTCCAGAAAAGGCTCATACCGAGGGCCATTTTATCGAATAGCCATTTCTTGGCCAGGCCCTTGCTCTGCAGTCCTACGAGCTCCAGGTTGATGTTCCTGAAGCGGCGATCTCGACCCAGCCGTCGAATCACGTTTCGTTCGCACCATGCGAGTTTTTGGGGTAGGTCCCAGTCCGGATCGATCTGATCCGGTACATCGCATCGATTGGCTCGATAATAGGTGTCGAGCCGAAGAGGCGCCTCAACCAGTTTGCGAAAAAGTGAATCCGAGAATAACAGGTCGATGTTCGTGCACAGGATGAAAGTGCCTCTTGCTCGACGAATACCAACGTTCTTCGCGATCATCTGGAACAAAGGAATCTCCGGTGCGCGCCGATATCGATGATGAATCGCGGCCGGGACCTCGATATAACGCAAGGTGAGGTAATCGTGCTCGGAAGGTCTGGGGAGCACATCGCGTAGACGCGGCCGGTCGGCCGGCGGATTCCACTCGACGTAGATCAGTTCGAGGGGGAAACGGTATTGACGAGTTTGGTCGAGCAATCCCTGAAGGAAGAGCCGCATCCGCTTTAATATGCTGCCGCCATGACCGTCGTTTCTCGAAGCAACGACCACGGAAAGGTACGGACGATCGGTCGAGGAGACGGTCACGGCAGTGTTTCCCCGCAATGCTCGCTGATAGGGCTCGCCTGATGAATGGAAGTGTGGCGCGCCATAATCGATGTAATTATAGTATCTCCCGCTGAGAGGAGCGATCGAATTGCCGAGCGACGACGAACAGGAGTTTCTGGTTTTCGGGCAGCCGCAGATACTCGAAGAGGAAATCGAGGAGGTCGTCGCGTGTCTGCGGTCAGGCTGGATCGGAACCGGCCCGCGCGTAGCCCGATTCGAGCAAGATTTCGCGGCCTTCAAAGGTGTAGAACACGCTGCGGCGGTTGCCTCCTGCTCCGCGGCCCTGCATCTGAGTATCCTGGCGCTCGGCGTCCAGCCCGGGGATCAGGTTATCACCTCCTCTCTGACATTTTGCAGTACCGTTAACTCCATCATTCATGCCGGCGGCCTTCCCGTGCTGGCCGACGTCGATCCACAAACCATGAACCTCGATCCGCGGTCTGTGGAGGAACGGATCACCAACCGAACCCGGGCAATCGTGCCGGTTCATTTTGCAGGGCGGCCTTGCGATATGGATGCGTTGGGGGACATCGCGAGCCGCCACGGTCTCCGCATCGTGGAGGATTGCGCCCATGCGATCGAAGCGGAGTACCACGGTAAAGCGTCCGGCACGATCGGGGACTTCGGTTGCTTCAGTTTTTACGCTACGAAAAATGTGACCAGCGGCGAAGGAGGGATGGTCATCGCTCGAAGTAACCAAGATCTGGACCACGTGAAGACTCTGGCTTTGCACGGCATGAGCACAGACGCCTGGCGCCGGTTCCAGGACACCGGCTACAAACACTATTACGCCGTCGACGTGGGATTTAAGTACAACATGATGGATCTCGAAGCGTCGATTGGCATTCACCAATTGCGGCGATTAGCGGCGAATTGGCAACGGAGGCAGGCTATCTGGTCCCGTTACCTGGAGGCGTTCCAAAGCGTTCCTATCGGCCTGCCTGCTGCTCGGGACCGCGCCACCCGGCACGCTTACCATCTGTTCACCATCATGATCGAACAGCGCCAAGCAGGTATCACGCGCGATGATTTCCTCGAGGCCATGACTCGGCTGGGCATCGGCGTTGGAGTGCACTACCTGAGCGTGCCGGAGCATCCGGTCTACCGGGAGCGCTTCGGATGGAAGCCCGAGGACTGGCCGAAGGCACAGCGCATCGGCAGACAAACAGTCAGCCTGCCCCTGAGTCCGAAACTCACGGACAGGGATGTCGAACGGGTGATCCGCGCGGTCCGTAAGACCCTACGCCTGATCTAAACAGCCCGTGTCAAAAGTCCTGGCAGGCTGAAGCCCGCCCCACTGGGTGCCGCAAGTTGTTGATCCATAGACGTGGCACAGTGCGCCTTCGCCTGCGAACCCGGCGTTACCGGACTTTTGTCGCGGGCTGCTAAGACTCTTTGGCCAGCCGGTGATAGCGGTCCTGAAGGAAGTGTCGATCGAGTCTCTCGTCGATATTAAACTCCGGCTTGATGCACTTGATTTCAAAGAAGTCCACCGGAAAGACGTATTCACTCCAATTCTCGATGCGCGCCAACCCAGTCAGCTCTTGGAATTCGTTGGAAATGGCCAGGTCCTCGAACTGCGCCAAGTCGAGATCGATGGTTTTCAGAGTAGCTAAAATGAATCCCTTACCCCGCAGATCGTCCAGCACTGCGTTCAGGCTGCCAACATCGTAGCGATACGCCTGATTGATTTTGCGAATTTCTCGATCGATCCGCTCTTGGTGTTCCGGCCGCACCGGGATCCTCCGGAAAAGATCTTTAATGTACAGTATTCCCCCCGGCTTCAACATCTCCCAGCATGAGTCAATCAGGTGTTTCTTAGCTGTTGAATGCCCAAAGGACTCCAGAAAGTACACGACGTCATAGGCCCCTGGGATGAAACAATCCGCGAGCTTATGATAATCGCCGTGAACGACTCTGACTGTCTCAGAAAGATTCGCGGCCGCGATCTTCTCTCGGGCCATTTCGTATTGTTTTTTCGAAATCGTGACAGCGTCGACATGAACATGGGCGTGCGTGGCAAAATGAATCGCGGGGACCGCGATACCGCAACCCGCGTCTAATACGCGCTGGCCGGGCTGAAGCCCAATACTCCTGATCTGGTAGTTCAGAAGATCGGTGACGTCTTTGGTTCGGAAGGCTTGGATCACTTCGCCATACACCTTCAGGAACTTGTCGTGATAAGCGTCGTAGAACTGTCCGACGCCGTTGGCATGCCTGTCGTCATAGCTTCCTGCGGCGGCCGGCGCCGTCTTCTGTATATTGCTTCGCTCTGCCAACGCGGACAGTCTCAGCTTAATTTCGTTCCTGATGTTCTGGATGGTATAAGTTTCCCAGAAGCTGCGGTTATCTGGATCGCTCTGCATTATAGATTCCCCACGGCGGGAAGTGCTTGTCGACGCCGCTAGAATAAGCCTTGACGCTGAGATATCACGGGGATACTATAATACATAACTATGGCGCACTATCCGAGTAAGTTGCGCTTGATCCCCCTAGTATCAATCTGCCTTCTTGTCTTGCCGTTGAGCGCGTGCCGCCGTCAGGCCAGCAAGGCCCGGAGTGAAGGAGAGAAAATTGACCTGGGCCAGAACGTCACGGTGACCGGCCGACCCGAAGACGTTGTATTTAAGGATTTTGCGAAAAACTGGCGGCAGTTCATCAGAACCTCGCCCGAGCTCATGTCACCGGTAGTCGTCAAACCAAAACGGGAACCAACGCCTCCGCCCCCCGTGGTTTTCGCCGAATGTGTGTTTTCTGCCGATGCCAAAGGTTATGTACCGCAGATTACCATTACATGGAATGGGACCAGCCAGGCCCCCGAGGCACCCGTCCGGATTCAGGAACAAGCGGCGGTACCGACGATGCGCTTCGACCTTGCCCTGCAGCACAACGCATTTGAACGAAATTTGTTTTCCGCAGCCCTCTCAACCGACAAGCTCAAACGTTTTAGTCTTCCATCAAACAGTGGCCTAGTGAACAATCCTGAGGCTGTGATGTTGACGGGACCTGGTTTGTTTCCGAAACTTATGGATTTCAGAACCGAGAACCTGCAGGATGCTACAACCAATAGCCGATTTAGCAAACAGACCATAATTCTGAGAGACTTGAGCCCCGGACTGTCTTACACACTTCGCGCGAGTCACCTCGGCAATAACGAATGGGATGAAGATCGGCAGTTTGTGTTTCTGCCGCCCGTGTGTCCGGGTTCATTTTAGAAAAAAACGCTCATATGCCACGACCACCAACAATCGCAGGAAGACCCAGCAATAGGTTGGCATTCCAGTTGGCGATTTTGGCAGCGATTTCCGGTTCAGCTTTTGGACAGATCACGGCTACCTGGTATGACATCAATCCATCCCAATCCAACGACAGCAGTAACGGCGGTAGCAGCGGCCGGGTCAATCACGTGGGGGCCGCCAGTGACCTGAGCAAGGTATACGCAGCCACTGAATGGGGAGGGCTGTACCAAAGTTTTGATCAAGGCAACACCTGGGTGAAGATCAACACTTTCTCCCCTTCCGCTACCTGGGATGTCAAAGTCGACCCTACGAACAGTCAACTCGTGTATGCTACTTCATTTTACGACGGCCGTGTGAATCCGCAATCGGGAATCAGCGTCAGTAACAATGCCGGCGCCACTTGGACGGCCGTGAGCGTTCTGAAGCTGAACACGCTGACCTGCGGTACCAACGGTGTAGCGATCCCCCAGCGAATAACTCAACCGTCCGCTTGGCAGATTGCGATTAACCCAAACAATACCAAGACGGTGTTTGTCGGCACCAGCTGTGGGTTGGCCCGTTCGCTGGACAGCGGAGGCAGTTGGACTTTTATCGATCCGTCGCCTTCCGACGGCTTGGCGGAACAAGTCTATGCGGTGCTCGCGCAGGGGCGTGAGACCGTTGATGTGATCACCGACAACGGGCATTTTCGCTCCACGAACAATGGAGGTAGTTGGTCGGCCATACCGTCTGCACCCGGCCCTGTTGCTGGAAACACTGGTCCAGGAAGCTCGATAGCAGCTTCGCCGGCCGAGAGCTACGTCCTGTTGGCGGCCGATACGGCAGGCAATATCTTTGAATCCGACAACGGCGGCACCACGTGGCCAACGTCCCTAACCTTACCTCTTCTGCCGGGCGGCTTATCGGATGTGCAGGGCCGAATCCCGTTCGTCAAGACCAATCAAACGTCAACCTCCAATCAATTCGACGTATGGTATGGTGACATCAATCTTTTCAAAACAACCGCTACTACGCCTCCCAACCCAGCTCAAGGCGGGTCGCCCCGCACGCCCCTGAACAGTTGGAGCAACGAGCAGGACGGCGGGCATTGGGATGTAGGAGATGTCCTGTTCAATCCAAGGTTCGCGGCCGGCGCATGCCCGTCCTTTTACACGGCTGATGGCGGGGTGTATCGAAACACTAACCCAAACAATCCCGGATGCCAAAGCCCCAGTTGGCAACAGCCGACGATCACCCCGCACGCGACTTGGGTCTGGAGTTTCGATGGCGTCCGGCGCTCTCCCGGACAGCATAACCTCGTTTACGGATTGCAGGACAACGGTGGCTATGCAGCCACCAACGCAGCGGAAGGGCACAATCCCCCTCCTGCCAACTGGAACAACTACATCTGCTGTGACGTCATGGACAATACCGAAGGAGCGGGCCAGATTTTATCCCTGGAGGGTTTCTATTCGGGTGCACGGGCTTTCCAGTTGACCATCAGAAACCAGGACGGCTCAAACGGCAACCAAATCCCCAACTATCCGTCTGCTCAGGGGATGCCTGCGTTTATCAACGGGAGAGAGGATGCTCCTTTCGGAAGCACCGGCTATGTCGTCAACTTGCAAGACGGCGTGTATTTCACGAATAACATCCTCAACAATCCCATTGGGTGGACAGCGTTGAATGCGCCTACCGCGGCCACTTCGAGTGCGGGGAATGTGAAGATCGCGAATCTGGGAGGTAAGCCCAACGTCTTCTATCACACCGGCAATGGCGATCCAGAATCTCAAGGTGTCATCTTCAGATCGACGCTAGTTGGCTCAATCCGATCGCCGGGCAGCAACTGGGTTCAGATGCCTTTGCCGCCGAACATCGGATCGGTGACCGCTTACGATATAGACCCGACCGACGGAAACCATGCCATCGTTTCCGGTATTAACAATATCTCCAACAACTTCGAGATCTGGATCACACCGAACTTCGGAGCAAACTGGACTCACCTTACTAACCTCGAAAACCTCATGCTGCAGTCTGGCCCTGCCGGAGGTGGGGTCTTCATCAATCAGGCCAGCCAAGGTAGAACAACGGGGTTCCTCAGCTTCGGCACCTACTGGCAACCCTCCCTGTTTAAGTTTGATCCACTCGATCCGACCACGATTGTGGCTGGCGCCATTGATGCGGGCGTGTTCATCTCGGTGAATAACGGTAGCAACTGGCAGTTGGTTTCCACCCCCGTAAACCCAACGTCGACTTCTCCCAATGTCACCAGTCCCGTCTTTGCGTATTTCAGCCCCGGACGATTCACCGCCAGCAGCACTGCTTTCGATGTATGGGTGGGAACCAGGGGTTCGGGAATAAGGAAAGTGGTGCTGGAGACTCCTTCCCGCTGACAATTGGGAATTGCCGCAGGCCGACGGTGATCCCGCTCGATTTACAGCATTTGGTGGTAATCTGAAGCGGTTTGGCGATGCCAACTCGAAGGAACGCCCGTCGGCAGCTTGGTCCCCTGTTCTTCGCAATTCTCGTGTTCCTGTTGGCCTCCCTTCAATATCTCAACACCGTGTCCTATGACTATGCCTGGGACGACAAGCTGGTTATTACGGCCAATGACTACACGACGAAGGGAATTAAAGGCTTGCCCGACATCTTCACGAAACGGGTAAGCGTTCCCTTTAAGAGCGAATATCGTCCGATACCACAGGCCCTGTTTGCCATTGAGTACGACTTGTCGGGCGGAAGCCCTCACGCCGGGCACGCCTTCAATATCCTGTGGTACGCACTGACCTGTGTAATGGTCTTCGCGTTCACCCGTTTTGTATTCTTTCGGCTTGACATCCTATTTGCATTTCTGGTTGCAGTACTGTTCGTAGTTCACCCGCTTCACGTCGAGGTGGTGGCTAACATCAAGGGCCGCGATGAGATTCTCGCCCTTTTCTTTGGTCTATCTTCCGTCATGCTTCTGGTTAGAGCCTTCGAGCAAGGACGTTGGACGCTTTTGATAGCTGGAGCATCGTGTTTTCTTGCCGCATGCCTATCCAAAAGCAATGCGGTCACTCTGCTTCCGCTGGTGCCTCTAGTGGCCTGGTATCGCTCGAAAGACTTCAAGGTAAGCCGCCGCCTTGCGGTAAGCATCGGGGCCATCGCGGTCTGCACCCTGGCGCTTGTGTTCCTGATCAGACACCTACAGAACACCGTCTCCAACGATGCGGCGCTGTACTTAAATTCCACGGTCTTGAACAACGTCTTTCTGTGGTCGGCACACACCGACACCATCGTGCCCACGGCTTTAGTGATCATTGCCAGATACGCACGGTTGTTTCTGTATCCTCATCCCCTAATTCACCTGTACGGCTACAACCAAGTCTCGTTGAACACGTGGGGAGATTATGCTACCTGGCTCGTAATAACTGCTTTGGTGGGGCTGGCGATTCTGTTGCTGAGGACGTGGCGCCGGAAGCTCCCCTTGGCCTTCGGCGTATTGTGGTTTGCCGCTACATACTCGGTGTACTCCAACTTGTGGTTCTTCGCTCCGGACACCATGGCGGATCGCTACATGTTTGTGCCGTCCGTGGGATTGGCGATCTTGGCCGTATACGGGGTCTTCAGGTTAGCCTCTCTTGATTTAGAGGCGGCGGTGGTGAGCGGCGCCCGGACAAAGACCATCCTGCTCCTGTTTTCCGTGATTTTGGCGGGCTATTTCGTGCGCACCGTGGTCGGTAATCGAGATTGGCAGAATGACTCAACGCTCATTCACAATCGGATACGGTATATGGAGAACAACGCCGCTGCCCAGGCCATCTATGGACATACTCTGGACAGGGAGAGCGCGGAGGTGATCCCTCCCGGGATGAAACGGGAGAGAAAAGCGGCTGCGATGCGGGCCTTCACTCAGGCGATTAGAATTTACCCGGATTTTCAGGCCGCCTGGGTAGCAATCGGAAAACTATTTGCCGAGCAGGGCATCTACGACAAAGCAGAACTGTCGTTTCTCAAAGCACAGCGCCTGGAGCCTCTCAGCTCGGACGCCTACTTTTGCTTGGGAACTTTGTATCTGATGGAGCAGGATCTGGATCTAGCCACACCCTATCTTGAAAAAGCCGTTCTTCTGGATCCAAAGAAGGAAGAAGCGTACGTCATGCTGGGAAAGGCGTACCTACAGTCCAACAATCTTGACAACCTGGGTGCGATGACCAAGACCGCCCGGGAATGGTTCCCGCAAAACGTCGCCGTGGAGGCGCTCCAGGCGACTTATTACTTTCGCAAGCAGGATTACCGGCAGGCCTTCGAATTGGCCAGGGGGGTGATCGCAAACGACCCTCAAAACATCCTGGCTCTTACAATCCTCTCGTCGCCGATGTCCCAGGAGTTTGCGAAGAAATGACGTGCCGTCACGATGGCTGAAAAGGTTCACATTGCTCACCTGATCAACCCAGTCGGCCTTCCGCCAGACAACCAGCTAGCGCGCACGCAGCCCCTTACATTTGAGTCGATGCGGCGGGCGGCTGAGCAGGCGGACGCAGTGGCAAGAATCGACTTGCTGAGCACACAGTATCCGGAAGACCACGCCATCATACCGGCATTCTTCACGCGAACGCCTGATCTGGAACGGTCCGTCGCCGATCTACACCCTTTCACCGTCCGGCGTAAGCTGCCCCTAATCTGCGATCTGGTAGAGCGGCTATATGCGGCCTCCGACGCACCGTATCTCATTTACACCAATGCAGACATCATCCTGCATCCGTCCTTCTATCAGGAGGTAGCGAATCGGATACGGACGGGGCTGGATGCTTTCATCATCAATCGCCGCCGGGTCCCCGGTCATTACAGCACTGTCGAAGACTTGGCGGAGATTTACACGCTGCGTGGAGCGCCCCATCCGGGGTTCGATTGCTTCGTCTTTCATCGAACACTATACCCGAAATTTCAGTTAGGCCGCGTGTGCGTCGGCATTCCCTTTATCGAAATGCTGTTTGCTCAGAATCTGTTCTGCCATGCTCAACGTTTCGCGTTGTTCGATCGCGAAATCCTGACGTTCCACGTAGGAATGGAGATCTTCAAGAGGCGAGACAGGGAATACCTGAGCTTCAACAAAACCGAATTCTGGCGAGCCATTGGCATCCTGCTACCGAACTTAGACAGCCGGAAGTTTCCCTGGGGTGGGCGAAACTTCTTGTACCGCATGATCCGCTGGGGCCTGCATCCGGCGATTCCGATTCGTCTGGCGCTGATGCTCGAACCCAGGCGCTGGCGACCCACCCTCGCCGGTTTAACGTAACTGGAGCCGGAAATCCGCAAGGAGCGAGGTCCCATCCGGCTCCAGGCGCCGTGCCAGCCAAGGGCCTGGTGCGACCAGTGACGCAGCCGTGCCGTGAAGCGCCGCCGCAGCTTTGTGGAACGCATCAGTACACTTGAAAAAACGTTCGGCAGTGACGCGCGCGCGAACAAAACCGTCAGTCTCTTCACGGAATATCTGATAGCCCAGTTGCTGGTTGAATCGTACGATTTTGGGAAGGGCGGCGCTGTACTGGGCTTCTAGCGATTGAAGGTGCAGCACCAGGAAGGCGAAGTCCATCAAGGCTAGCGTCGCCTGCGCCGACACCGGACTTCCGATAAAGCTAGGGTCGCCCACGAAACCACCCGATTCCCCGCATTGTCGGAACCAGTCGATGCCTTTGACATGAAAGAGGGCGAACGGCACATCCTCGACACGGGCGACGAAAAACCAGTTGTGCCGCGGGTTCAAACGGGCGAACCATCGTACCTGGTCCGTGGCGCGAATAATGGTTTGGTATCGCATATAGGGGCGCACCCAGTCGCTGTTGCGCCATTGGCGCACTAGTTCGAGATGGCTGTGCTCCAGTCTCTCTAGGATGATGCCGAACCTAGCGAAACGCATCAGATCTCGGCCTTGATCGTAAACGCCGGCTCCCCCGAGCCCATGGTGTGGATACGGGAAATGTACTCGCCAAGAATGCCGACGCTCAAGAGGATCAGACCCGAGGAAAAGGTGGTGGTGACGATCAAGGCGGAAAAGCCCATTTGTGCGCCCACCGTGATTTTCTGCACCAAATAGTACAGGCCTAATCCGAATGAGATTAGCGCCGAGAGGAGCCCCAATCCGGTCATCAGGCGCAGCGGCAGCTTGCTGTAGGTGATCAACAGGGTCCAAGCGATGGTGAAGAGCGCGGGAAATGAGTAGCTCGACCGGCCAGAATCGCGCGTGCCATGCTCGACAGTCACCGACGTGATGTCCGACGTTTGCCAAGCTAACACCGGGTCAACCAGTATCCACGGGCCTGGGCGTCCGGACAATGATCGTAGAATCTCCGCGCGGATCAACCGAAACGAAGAGCCTTCCGGAAAGCTCGGTGCCACTCGCCGGAGCAACACTCGAAAGAGCCGCGTCCCAACGCGATGTATCAGCCGATGACGAAGCGTGGCGTACACGCCATAGACTACGTCCGATTGCCGGAGTTGAGCATGCTGCCAAAGCTTGATGATTTCCCGCGGGTGCGGCTGCAGATCGTCATCGATCGTCACCACCCAGTGCCCCCGGGCCTCCATCAAACCGCAGTAAGTAGCGGCTTGCTGACCTGAGTTTCGCGCCAGGCGAAAGCCGCGGACCAGGTCGCCGTGTTGGCTTTTCAATTCACGGATGATCCGCCACGATTGGTCGATGCTGCCGTCGTCGACGAACACTGTCTCGTAACGCACATTCATGGACGCCATAACATCCTGGATGCCTGAGAACAGCTTTTCCAGCGTGCTGGCGCTGTTGAAAACGGGAACAACTACCGAAAAATCAAGCTTGGGTTCCATGTGGTTCGCTAATTTCGAGTAGCTTGGGGCACAAGACTGAATCCGCGTTGATAAGCGCGCTACCCCACGAGAAGCCCGCCCCGAAACCGGAAAGGAGAAGTTTCTTCGAGCTGTGGCCCAGTACCTCGCCCAGCCGGTGGCAGATGGTGACAGGTATCGTGGCCGAGCTTGTGTTGCCGTACTCGAACAGCGATTCCGGGGCCCTGTCCGAGGAAATCCCGAGCTTCTTCAATAGTGTTTCATTCAGGATGCGATTCGCCTGGTGGAACACAAAGTAGTCCGGGGTTTCGAAAGTGCAGTTTGCAAAGGTCAGAAGCTCCTGAATGCTGGAGCTAACATACTTCAAAGAGTAATGCAGGACGTCCAGGCCGCGCATCGTAAGGTGGATGGGAGCGCACGGAACGTTGGGCTCGTCTTCGTTCACGACAAGGCCGTTTGTAGTGAACGGCTGTCGCGCACCCCCGCCTCGCACCTGAATGATATCTGCACCCTTGCCTTCGCTTCCGAGATTGAAATGAATCGCCTCCGCTTGCGGGGCTTGTTCCAGCAGGGTGGCTGAGCCGGCATCGGAGAAGATGGGGAACGTGCCCCTATCCTTGGAGGATAGGACGCGGGTGATTGTGTCGCCAACCAGAAGAAGACCTCTGTCAATATGCGTCGCGTTCATGAGGCTAGCCAGAGAAGCCAGTCCGTATACATAGCCGGCGCAACCCTGATTCAGATCGACCAGGTAAGTGGAAGACGGCAGACCGAGCCGGTGCTGGGCCAGCATGCTGTTTCCCGGAAGAGGGTAATCGGGCGTTTGCGTCACAAATACAAGCACCCCGATCTCTGCCGGCCGCAGACCCAATTGTTCGAGAATATGCTGCGCGGCTGCAACGCAAAGATCTGAAGCGCAGATCGCCGGCGGCGCCACCCTTCGAGTTTTGATGCCGACAGCTTGAACGAAGTCCCTGCCGTGGGGATCGTTCAACAGATCCAAATCTTCGTTGCATACTTCGTGAACGGGCACTGCGGCCGATACCGCCTTTAGATGAAGACCCGGAATCGAGAAAAGGGCCATCATCGACCCATTCTCTGGATCACGACGTTGTACAAACTCTGGATGTTCTCCGCCCCTAGGAATTCGTCCGCGGAAATGGTAACACCATAGTCCCACTCGAAACTGGCGGCAACGATCAACGCCTGCAAAGAGGTCCAGTCCGGCAAATCGCGAAATCGCGTTTGGGTGTCCAGCCCTCCAGGAATGGGGCTATCGAAGTGACGCTCGATGTTGTGTATAAAAGTCCGGACATCGACGGCATCTCTGTCCATCCGGCACCCCTTTCGGTGTATGCCTAAAGTGATCTAGTTGCATCATTATGAGATGCAGTATGCGGCGCTGTCAAGGCGGACAGCGGCAGTGCGGCAGGCGGACGACGGCAGCCTCGCCGTCTGTGTCCCACCAGCCTGCCCGGTTCTCTTGCTCTGCATACGATGAGGCAGCTTTTTGCATAAGCACTAAGAGCAGTAAACGTCTCGAAAATCGTGCTGGTTCTGCTAGAGACTCTGAATCATATGTTTCATCACGTTGCCTCGCGTATTAGGCCGAATGCAGCGAATCAACCGGGCTCCGATAATTCTATCAGCAGCCTTCCGGTCGGCTAGGTGGAGCCTTGCAAGCCCAAGATTTTCGAGGCAGCCTGATTGGAACGGTCACCGATACCGGCGGCGCCCGGATCGGCGACTCGATCATACAAGTTCGATCCCACGAGTCAACCCTTGAGCGCCAAAGCATCAGCGAGAATCATGGGCAGCTTCGCTCGGGCGACCTGCTGCCGGGGATTTATTGCTTGACGGTGAGTGCTGCGGGCTTCACGGAGGCTCGCTCGGAGGTCACAATCATTGTCAGCTCTGGGCGCGAGATCTCGGTTACTCTGTATCCGGCATCTATGCCGCAGGCGGTGAACGTGGTGGCCCAGGCCTCTTCGATTACTACTCAAGTCATAGACACTTCGGCGCTTGGCAAGAATGACCCAGTAGCGTGCGTCTGACGTGACCCAGGCCGAGAACGGGACTGGGATCGGGAACCAGATGCAGAGGGCCATCATCCACGCCGAAGGCGTGTTCCTTGGCGGGAGCGGAGGAGCAGGCGGTTTCATCCACGCCGAAGGCGTGCGGGTTGGTTTCCATCATCCGTGCCCAAGGCCGCACCGAAGAGCGGGCCTACCGTGTTGGCGCGATGCGTTCGAGCTTGTGGCGGAGATATTGGAAGTAATCCGGGCTGACGCGCAAGCCGAGCACTTCCTCGATCACAGGAAGCAAATAAGCCAGCGAACGAATCATTCCCCGTGGCGGGGCATCGGCAGCTCGCATCAGGCGGCGCGTCGCCGCTAGCACGAACGCGTTTTCGATCACGCTCACGGAGATGCCGCGTTGATAGAGTCGCACGGCCAGCACTCGGTCCGCACGGCGCACAGCCCCCATCGTACCCGGCGTTTTGCGATACGCTTCCAGAACTCGGCGAATATATTCTTCCTGGCTGGCGCCGTCGTCCATGAGGATGACCTCAACCTTGCAAATCGCGCAGCGATGGACCGTCGATCGTTACCGTGTGGCAGTAGTGTCGCAGACGACTTAGTAGCGCCTCCACCATTGGCCGGGTGCCCAAAAGTTCAGCCACTCGTCATAGACGAGATTCGTAGTGACGATGGTGGAATGCTGGCGGTAGCGCTCTTCCATCAGCTTGAAAAAGATGTTCGACTGCTCCGGTTTCAGATTCACGTAACCTAGCTCGTCGATTAGAAGGACATCCAGACGGCGTATAGCCAAAAAATTCATGCTGCCGGCCGGTAGTAATACCTGAGAAGGCCGCCGAGTCTCTGCAGGGATTCGATCGATGGTCCATACGACGTCGGCAGCTGGTCGCCCTTCGGAAATAGAAGAATGTTCCCTTTCCCCTGGTGATTGCGTTCAAAGAGATAATGCTCCTGGAATTGGTTTAGCGCTCTCGTCAATGAACCTTCGCCGAACAGGATCAGCTTGGACAGGCATTCCTCCCTAACCGATCGCACCCAGCGTTCGGCAAAAGCATTCAGGTTTGGACTACGCGCTGGAAGTCGCAGGCACTTCACACCTCCTGCCGCCAGCGTCTCCCGGAACTCCTTGCAAAACTTAGTATCGCGGTCGTGCAGAAGATACCGTTGTTGGCGCAGAGATCCCGACGTCTCGTCGATCGCGTTGCGGCCCATTTGCGCCATCCACTCTCCGGTGGGATGCCGAGTGATACCGGCCAAGCTTACACGCCGGGTCTCCAGATACAGGAAGAACAGAACGTAAGTAAGTGACCAGACCTCGCCACGTCAGCACCTCGACGGTGAAGAAGTCGGCACCGGTCAACACCGCCATATGCGCTGCGATGAAGTCTTTCCAGGTCGTGTTTCCGCTCCGTTTCCGTGCCGGCGGAATCCCGTGCCGGCGAAGAATGTTGCCCACGGTCTGATCCGAGAGTTTCTGCCCAAGGTTGGAAAGGGCTCCCACGATCCGGTCGTAACCCCAACTCGGATTCTCTCGCGCCATCCGCACTACCAGTTCGCTCAGCTCATGCCCGATCGGAGGCCTCCCGGGATAGGCGCGACATCTTGACCCGTCAAACTTCCGCCCGATCAGGCGTCGGTACCATCCCAGAATTGTCTCCGGTTTCACCACGCAGGACTTGCTCCAGCGCCTTTCGGCCGAGCCGTTTCCCGATCTCCGCCAGCGTACATCTCTGCGGATCGGTCAACCACAGTCGCTTGGGCAGCTGCGCTCGCAGAATGCGGTTCTCCGCTGCCAGGTACTCGTTCTGCAGTAACAGCTGTTGGTTTACTAGCCCCGTCACGTACGCCAGCAGTCGCGCCCACTCGTTGGTCTTCATGCAGACTGTTCATCATCGCAGGTCCAACGTTATCAAAGGGTTCGAGTATTTTGACCAAACGGGAACCATTGAAACTGCTGTGCTTGAAATCGCCTAAACGATCCGCCGTGAACCCTAAATTCTTGATTTACAAAGTAGCGCTGATTTGGGAAATTGACCGTCGCTTGAAAATAAAAACGATAGCGTTTTTATTGGCCTCGTTCTGGCGATAGAGGTTATAGCGTTTTCACTCTGAACCGCCAGCAAGTTTCCAACAGCGTTCAAAACAGCGTTCGCGCTTGACTCGGTGCTACGGCTTCTTCTTCCGAAGTCCGTCGGAAGAAAACTGTCGACCTCGTCATCTGAAAAGGTGAAGTGACCGCTTTTGAGAGTTTGTTCCGCTGCGGCGTAGGCCGCAGGAGATGTGTCGGGCACAAACTTGTAAGGCGTGTTTGTTAGCGCCGGTTCAAAACAACCGCAGTTTCGCCGGTTTTGACGCCGTTTTGCGACCCCCATAGTGCACCGGTGTTGGCGCCGGCAAACACCAGTGCGCAGACCGGCCGCGAGGAGATGCGCCGCCCGTCGGAAGATCGAGTTTGGGAATTTTACGTCAGCGCAAGCGTAATCCTCCCACGCCATCGGCAGGAATGGGAAACGTGGAAATCCGGGCGATGCCTGATGCCCAGATCTGCGCCGAAGACAACAAGGAGGCGTCTGCCGGTACTGTAGCGTACGCCCGATGGTTATGGGCCAGGTCGAACCGGGTCATCTGAGCGTTAGCGAATCGTACAGTCGGCATTGCGCGTTTGCTGCCACGGTCGAGATCATAGGCTCGGGGAAGCGAGCGGACTCCATCCACACGGGCAACGAACATTTGGCGCTGGCCGAATCGTACCTCGACAAGCGAGCCAAGCAGAATTTAGAAACTGTTTTAGAGTGCATACCGCATCCTCGCCGATGGCTGGTTTTTTATTGACTACAAAACCGGCGGAGGTGCGGCCGTTTTATACCGGTGCTGACACCGTGTTCAGCTCCTGTGTGATCATCTCAAGTCGGTGCTGCAACCTCTTGGGACAGGCACCGGGATTTTGGCGGTTTGTGATGAGCAGGAGAAGCTGTTCGCGGAGCCAAAGCAGTTCCTTGGCTGCAACGCGGTGGCGCGCTTCCTTGCCGGCTGGATCAAAGTTGCTCTGCCAGATGGGAAAACATACGGTCGCCGCGGCGGATAGCGCGGTGGCGACCAGCGCCCACATGGGCTTCAGGGATGCGGAAATCACGGCGAGGACTGTGGTGATCCCCGTGAGGGCGATATTAACCGGTTCATCCTGCAAACCTGGTCGCTCCAAATCCCCCGTTCTTTTTCGGGGGTCTTGTGGGTATAGACGACGCGGCCGTGACGGAATCTGACCGATGCCGTCGATGGAATCTTGGCTGGCAAGCGCTCCCCGATTCATGACCGCGATCCTCTGTTCACGGTTGAATTCCTGAATATGACTGGGGGACTCGGGGTGCAGTCGGTGAAAACTGCCCCCGCGGTTTGTTGATGTTCTCACCGCCGGGCAAGGCCTCCATGGGTTTCATGGATGGCCGCCATCGCGTCACTTCGAGAGGTTTTGCTCGTTCGCTTTTCACCTTAACAAAAATCGGACTCGTTTCCACAGCTCCACGATCTCGTTCTCCACTCCAGGACGTGCTCGCGGCTGTTTCAGCGCCCCGCACTTTCCACTTTCATCCGGCAATATTCCTCAGAACATATGCTCTCGAAGAACCGATACTGTCTGAGTAAGGCCCTGCCTCTCCAGCGTTTCCAAATACTCTGCCACCGTCTTGGGAGGATTCTTAAGGCTCAGGCGATGATTCTGCGCCGCTGCCACCACAGCGCCAGGTGCGAGGTCCAGGAGATGAAGGACGAATTCATCTGGGTGTTGCACTTCAACTCCAAACGGTCCGATGGTGTCAGACGGAAAATCCCGCAGGTTCATCGTAACGATGACATCTGCATGGCCACGGATAGCGGCCGCCAGCACGTGCCTATCGTCTGGATCGGGGAGCTGTAAACCGGGAATCAGATCCTCGTAGCCGGTTACGAGCGCATCGACAGCGTGCTTGTCCATTAGCGTGCGAGTGCGTTCCAGCTTGTCGCGTGTGAGGTCGGGCCGCTTCTTAAGCAGATTGGAAATCCACTCCTCATGAACGTCCGCCGACCACTTAGCGCGAAACAACCCTATGAGCGCCAGGTGCATGAGCAGGTTCCGAAGCTCCGCAGGATAAAGCACGTTGGCGTCGCAGAAGGCGGTGAACCCGGCCACCGTGTTTAGATTCCCAATTCCTGGTCGTAGGCCGCCAGTTCCGCAAGCGCAGCCCGTCGATCGGCATCAACGCGGCGCTTGTACGCCATCAGCCCTTCAAATCGAACGCGCCGATGCGTACCTACGCGGCGGAATTCGATTTTCCCCTCGTCGAGAAGCTGGATCAGGGAAGGCCGAGAGATATTCAACATGTCCGCCGCTTCTTGTGTGGTGAGTTCGGCGTGTACCGGGATCAGCGTAACGGCATTCCCCCGCGCCATCTCCTCAAGTATATGAATGAGCATCCGTACCGCAGAGGCCGGAATCTTTACTGTTCCTTTTGCCGGATCGTCGAGCATGCGAAGCTGGAGTGGCTCTGCCGTCTCCACTCGTGAAGCGAGAACCCGGCTCGTTTCCTTGGCAAGTATCGCTTCAGCCTCAGAGGGAAGCGTTGGTGCTAGTGTTCCTTGTGCCATTTTTGCCCACTCCTTTGTTCACCCTGGATCCCACACTAGCATATAATCGAAGCAATCGCAAGTAATCGAATTGATCGAAAATATGGCCCCGCCCAATGCCATGACCCCTCTGGTCCGATGCGACCTTCGGATCGACACCCGCCTTCTTCGACAGACTGGTGTTGGTCTTTCGCAGGACCTGAAAAGTCGCCCAATCTAAGCCAACCTTGGCCAGCCTCGGCTTCATCGTACGACGCCAAAGGTTGTCGGCCGACAACGGTATGGCCAGGCTCTCGCTCGGGAAAACAAACGCCTCTGCGCTCGTATCCTGCGCCAGTTCCACCCACGCCTTCAACAACTCCGACGTCCCGTCCGAGATTGCTACCTCGCGTGTTTTGCCGTTCTTCGGGGTATCGAAGATGCGCTTGTACACGCGCTGCTCTACTCTTATCGCATCGTTCCGCACGGCCCTCCATCGGACAGCAAAGATCTCGCCCGGCCGCAGGCCTTCGAAAACCGCCAGCCGCGCGATCAACCGCTCCCGAAGGTCGAAGACCTCCAGATAGTCCATCACCTCCTCTTCCGTCAGGGGGCGCATCGCACGGCCTGGCCGACATTTCTTCGGAATCCTCAACTCGGCGGCCGGATTGCTGAGCACGAGCCCGTCCGAGACGGCAAGTTTGAAGATTGCATTCAGGAACCACCGCAAGTGCTTCACGACGCTGGAACCGAGTTCCAACGCGCTCCGGTCGAGAAAGTCCTGCAACTCATCGCGACGGACCGCATGAAGCAGTTGTTTCCAAAACTCCGAGCACAGATGCGCTTTCACGATCTGCTCCGAAGTTCCCTCGGTCGATTCCTTCCAACTTCGACGACAGAACGGAAGGTACACGCTTTCGACGAACTGCTCGAACGTGTAAACCGGCTTCGGTTCCCGCGCCACGCCTTTGTTGATGGGCTGGAGGATTGCCGACAAGATCGACTCGGCCTCTCCTTTGCTCATCTGTGAACAGCGACCCAGCACTTTGGACCGACGGCCACCACCTTCCCAATAACAGGCAACCCACACGCGATGACGCCCGTGTTTCCGAATTTGCAGGCTGCCTTTCTGAAAACGTTTTCGACGCAATTGTTTGCCTCTTTCCTGCGTCGAAGACGTTGACTCTTGGCACGCTCCAGATACTACCATTACCGGAACGACTCCTGTCCCGCGACCTCCAGCCACTCGTCAGCCCACTGGCGCTTGATCAAGATCCGCCGCCCCGCCCGGGCATGGCGCAACGGAGGCACGCCGGCCACCTTTCG
This sequence comes from Bryobacteraceae bacterium, assembly GCA_050011295.1. Classification (GTDB taxonomy): domain Bacteria; phylum Acidobacteriota; class Terriglobia; order Bryobacterales; family Bryobacteraceae; genus Palsa-89. The sequence continues at coordinate 3,541 of JBEKJJ010000042.1, read as the reverse complement.
GTTAATCACGTTCGACAGGTGCGCCTTCGAAATCTGCAAGTACTGGGCAGCTTGTTTGAGTGTCAATACTTGCGACTGCTCGTTCGCACCAGACACCCTGAGAATCGGTTGAACGCACGCGACAGCGTCGAGGTTCAACGGGCCTCCTCCAACGGATGCGCTGGAAACTGATGGGTTCACTTTTGTGACTGCCATTTCAACGGCCGTCGTTCGAAGGCCATGATGCCGCGGCGGACCGGATTATCTCCGTACCTTCTGCGTTCTTCCTCGATCAAGTCCCATCCGCGCAGGTTAGGGCTGATCGTGATGCCCGGCCTGAGTCGCAGATAACGCCTCGAGCCACTTCGGCAACTCCGGGCATCACCCGAGGAGGTGAGCCTTTCGGCCAAGGCCACTGAGATACGGCCGGCGGGCTCACCATCGGCCAGGCGCACAAGGATCCCGCTCGGATGGGCTCGGTTGTCGGACGGCGCCCTTCTCGTAGCCAGCCCCGCAGCCGGAGGGCCGGTCATCCGACCTCCGGGCGTACAGTCGATTGGGACTGGCGAAAATTAATTTGAAGCCGATGTTGCGAAGGCGCTTGGCTTCCGTCTGCAGGGCCTCGTGGATTCGATTCAGCTCATCCGGACCGAGCGTGCCATCACCAAGTTCGTATGTGCAGATTTTGAACCGGCTCACGCCAGACATGCGGGCTAACCTACTCTGTGACACCCCAATAGAGATCCGACTCTCTCGCAAAACCTCGGCAGCAGTTGTTGAATTTCCCATCTTGCTTGTCAGCGTGGCACACTCCCGCGTTGGCGCTCAATGTTGGCGCGTTGGCGAATTGTGCGCCAACGTTGGCGATTTTGGGGAGGTCTGAACGTAGCCTAAGGTTCCGACTCGCGCGCGGTGGGCAGCGTCGGAGGTTTGTTGTTTTTCAAGGCGTCTTCGATTCGCCGCTTCTTGTCTGATGTGGCTGGCAACAAACCCTTTTTCCATTTGCTTAGATCGGCCGGATCTACCCCGGGCGGTTCGTGCGAGAGACGCCTCGCAACACGCGCTATGCTCCTTAGTCCGTTCACAAACTGTTTGCAAACTGTTGCACATTGCAAAAAACGCAATCCGTCGCAATCCAGGCTGTCTCAGCCTAGGGGTCACCCGAAAATGACCGTCCCGCCCCCCTCTCGCCATTTCCTTATCAAGTGAGGAGCAAATGCAGACCAAAAACTTCGCGAGGGCGGTGATGTGGTATGGTTGCGCAAATGTTTTGGCATCGCGGAGCCAGGCGCAACACTTTGTGAACAAAGTGCAACAGATTGTGAACTTCGCCGCCCGACAAGATGGGTCAAAGGCAACCAAAAATGCTTAGTGGAACATAAAGGGTTGTCTGACGCGTTGCTTGGCGTTTTCTTGTACCTGGTTGATGCCAGGTCAGTTGTATGCGTCCGACAACCATCGAAATCGTCTGCCATTCGTCCGACTCTCTGCATTTGTCTTCAAAATTGTGTCCCAAGATGCCTCCGCCATTCCCTTTCAAAGTGAGGGGGCAATAATGCCAAGACGAACGATCCGGTTGAGCGCCGATGCCGATGAACGACTTCAAGCGATGGCGAAGGTCCGGGGCGCAATGAGGACCTGCGATGGGCATAGCGGCGCCTGAGATTCCGGACGGCATGCGCGGCATCCATGGACGGTTCGCACGATGGCGGAAGTCGCATACCGGGCGGTTACCGATTCCGGACCGCGTAATATGATTGAATCCTGCCTGGCCGAAAAGGATCGACTGCGGCCGTGGTTGGGTGACATCCTGAAAGGCCCACATAATGGGTTCCGCAAGAGCAAAATCCGGACAAGTTTTTGGCCAGACACGAAGGTCGGGGAAAATGTTCCGGGCGGGACTGTGCGCCTATGTCTCGACGAATGACCAGCAGACTCTGGCGAGTAGAATCGTGTCATGCGGGAGGGCTTTCTCTACGGATTTAAGGAAGAGATCCGCTGTAACGTTCACTCGCTTCAGCAGTATTTATCCTTAGCGGCATTCTGCGCCGGAGGTCGCCTTCCAGCCTGCAGCGCGGCTCGACCTGATGAATGCCGTCGGAGGAATAATACTTGTTCAACGACGTGCTTCAGGATGTCGCTAATATGTCCGTGATAAAACTTCCGATTCTCGTCTTCATTGTGCAATCGGCGCTGGCGGCCACTTGCGCCGATCTGTCCTCGCTGCATCCGCCGAACACCGCCATCACACTGGCCCAGACAGTGGAGGCGGGTGCGCTCCCCATGACGGGACCCGGGCAGACGCCAAACATCTTTAAAACCCTGCCGGCCTTTTGTCGCGTGGCGGCGACGCTGATGCCGAGCCCGGATTCGGACATCAGAATCGAAGTCTGGCTGCCCGCGGAGAACTGGAACGGGAAATTTCAGGCGGTCGGGAACAGCGGATGGGGCGGGTACATCAGCTATCCCGCCATGGCACGGGCGCTCGCCCACGGCTACGCGACGGCCAGCACCGACGCGGGGCATGCGACGGAGGGGGCTTCGTTCGCAATGGGACATCCGGAGAAGCTGGTGGATTTCGGATCTTGCGCCGTACATGAAATGACGGTCGAGGCGAAGGCGCTGATTGCGGCGTTTTATTCACAGCCGGCCCGACATTCGTACTGGAACAGCTGTTCGACCGGGGGGCGCCAGGGCCTGATGGAGGCGCAGCGTTTTCCGGCGGACTTTGACGGCATCGTGGCGGGCGCGCCGGCGAATTACCTGTCGCATCTGCAGCCGTGGACGTTGTGGGTTCCGAAGGTGGTGCATGAGTCGGAGGGAAGCTTTCTCCCGCCGGCGAAACTTGCGGTGATCCATAAGGCCGTGATCAAAGCGTGTGACGCGCTCGATGGCGTGAAGGACGGGGTGATTGAAGATCCGAGCCGATGTCATTTCGATCCCGGGGTCCTGAAGTGCGAGGGCGCGGATACAGCGGCGTGTCTGACCACGGCGGCCCAGTTCCCGACAAAGTTCCTCATATACGCGCCAACTCTCCGCGGCCTCCTTCGTGCCGGTTGCTGGCACGAGAGCCGGAACGTTCGCGGTAAGTGGAGTCAACGGCGAGGATTCAATCCAAGCGCTTGCGAACCAATTGAGCCACTGTGAGACCATCGCAGCCTCACCTTCGAACCCCAAGTTCAGGTGTCCGCCTCGCGTTGGGTCGCACCCAAGGTTCCGAGAGTTGCCGACCCAGAGGTACGATCGGCCGCTAGTAGGTTCCGAAAAACAAAGGGCTGACATCGGCGCTGCATTGCTCTCCAGGCTCGCATCGGCTGGATAAAGCCGGGCCGGAGGGCATACCTTAACGGCGAATGAGCACATCGCCCCGTTTGGCATATTTTGCAAGAAGAGTGGCGTCTTTTGCTAGTTACTCCCGTGCGTTTTTCGGCCAGAATGAAATTGTAGCCGGGTCCAGAGAGACTCGGCGAAGTTGGGCAAAGATTGCTGAATGTCATAAGGGTAAACGCAAATGAACGAAAACGAAACCACAGCTCTGGTAAGAGCCTTTGAGCGCGCCTAC
>JBEKJJ010000041.1:0-40621 GCA_050011295.1 Bryobacteraceae bacterium | reverse complement strand
TGGATGAGTTGGGAAAGGACATCCCATCGAAGTTGGAAGCGTGCAAGAGATTCGCCGCCGGAACTTACACTCACGAAATCGGGCCGGGCTGCGGTTTCTTCACGCTAGCCAATGAGATTCTGTACAAGGACGCCCGCCAGCAAGCAGAATACTTTAACGAGTTGCAAAAAATCGCGCTGACCCAGACGCGGCTGAAAATACCTGTGCTCGAGGACGAGGAGGGCACCCACGGTGCGATGTTTCCAGGCGCCACAATTTTTCCGGAGGGCCTCGCGATCGGCAGCTCATTCGACCTCGATCTGGTGAAGGCGATATATGCGGTTGCGGCCGCGGAGGCGAGAGCTGTCGGCATTCACATGCTGTCCACTCTGGTAATGGAGGTGGATCGCGACCCGCGCATGGGCCGCAACGAAGAAGCCTATACCGAAGATCCATACCTTTATTCGCAAATTGGCGAAAGCATTGTGCGGGCGACGCAGGGATCCGATATCTCCGCTCCGGACAAAGTCATCGCGGTGCTTACCGATTTCCCCACGCAAAGCGAGCCCACCGGCGGCCTGGAGCGCGGCGCCATCGAGTTGTCGGAGCGCTCGCTGCGCGAGAATTTCCTACCTCCGTGGATCGCGGCGATCACAAGAGCCGGTGGCTTGGGCGTGATGGCGGGATATCCGGAAGTGGAGGACGTGCCGGCGCACGCATCCGAGAAGTGGATGAACGATGTTCTGCGCCAGGAACTCGGCTTTCAAGGAGTGGTGGAGAGTGAAGGCGGGGGTTTCGGAACGCTGATCTACGAACACATTGTGAAAACTCAGAAGGAGGCGGGTGCGCTGGCCTTGAAAGCCGGTGTCGACCTGGACATCACCTACGAACCCGCCTACATGGGACCGCTGATTGAAAACGTCGAAGAAGGAAAAGTGCCTGTTGCCTTAGTCGATCGCGCGGTACGGCGGGTGCTGGAGCTGAAGTTCCGCCTCGGCCTTTTCGAGCACCCGTACGTGGATGTGGAGCACGCTGTCGAAACCGTCCACTCCGAAGCGCATCAGGAACTGGCGTTGCGCGCCGGGCATGAAGGAATCGTTTTGCTTAAGAACGAAAAGAACACGCTGCCGCTTCGGAAAGATTTGAAGTCGATCGCAGTGATCGGACCTGATGCCGAGAATCTCATGAACTTGCTGGGCGATTATTCGCCAAAAAGGATTACTCAGCATGTGGTCGGCATTTTGGAAGGGATCAAAGCCGCTGCCGGACCGCGGGCTAGAGTAGTTTGGGCAAAAGGCTGTGGAGTTTTAGGGAGCGACAAAAGCGGATTCCCCGACGCGGTTCGCGCGGCAAAGGGTGCGGACGTGGCGATCGTCGTTGTAGGAGAGAACCAGGGCCAGAATGACCTTGACGAGGAGAAAGATCCTCCCACCGACGGAGAAGGGCACGACGTGGCCAGCCTGGATCTCACGGGCGTTCAGGAGGACTTGGTCAAGGCTGTCTATGACACGGGAACGCCGACCGTCGTCGTGCTGGTGAACGGCAGACCGCTTTCCACCCGCTGGACGGCCGAACATGTGCCGGCGATCGTTGAGGCGTGGCGGCCGGGTGAGCGCGGCGGGCAGGCTGTGGCCGATGTGCTGTTCGGCGACTACAGTCCGAGCGGCCGTCTGGCGATTACGATTCCTCGCCATTCGGGCCAGTTGCCGGCTTATTACAACTACAAACCGTCAAAGGCTTACTGGATCAAGAATGAAAAGCGCGGCTACGCGGATATGCCCGCAACACCGCTTTATCCCTTCGGTTACGGCCTGAGCTTCACAAATTATGAGTACACCAACCTGCGCGTCGAGCCGGCGGAGATCCACCCTGGCGGCACAGCTCGAGTAAGCATGCAAGTGAAGAACAGCGGCGAGCGCGAGGGTAGGGAAACCGTGCAACTTTATATTCACGAGAATACAGCCCCGGTTTCCGTGCCGATAAAACAATTACGCGGATTTGAGCAAGTCAACCTGAAACCGGGCGAAACAAAAACGGTAACTTTCACGCTGGGCCCCGAAGATCTCCAACTGCTGGATATTGACATGCACTGGCGCGTGGTCCCAGGCGACTTCGAGATCATGGTGGGAAGATCATCGGAAGATCTGCCGCTCAATGGCACGCTGAAGGTAACACCCTAGTTCCAGATCCTGCATCGCTCAAGCTCTGGCAGGTTGTTGCTCAACCTTGCTGTAGGCTATCGGGGCCGGCGGCTAGCGGGTATGGCCCTGCAGGTATGCGATGACGACATTGGTGAGATCGTTTTCGACTTGCTCGGTAAATGGGTTTGTCTGGGTCTCGTATCCACCCTCGGCGAATGCCTGCCGCGTTGGCAGATAACCTAGCCAGCCATTCGCATACCCGAAGTAGAAGGTGTGCGGATAGGGAGAGTGGTCGCGCACATTTATTGAGATCTCACAGAATAATTCTACGGGCGCCGACCAGAGTGCGACCTCGTCATTGATGAAAAGAAATCGTATTGGCATGCGGATGGTGCCGGCTTCCCCACTGGCGGCGTGTAAATAGTTGCCAAGACTCTGGTCCCAACCCAAGCCGGCACGCCGCGGCGTCTCCATCACGCTCTCGCTTGCCCGTAGACGCACCTGAGATGTCGCCGATGTCGCCATAGCGAGGGAATTGTTGGCCGCAAGGATCCGATCGCCTAGAAGCACGTCGAACTCGGTGATGTGAAATGCGTTGAAGCTCGGCTGCACAGTATAGATCGGTGCCAAGTTGCCGGCAGCGCCATTGATGAATAGCATCGGCGCGCCAATCTTTTGCTCGACGTAAGCCGCAACCGTTCCGGGTGCGTCGCCTGCGATGAGCGTGTTCTCCGGGCCAAGTGCGGTGCCGTGCATCGAGTAGTTTGCGATCAGCGCAATAGGCGTGCCGTCCGGGTGTTCCAGGCGGATCAGGCCGATCTGCCGATCCGTTGGTCCGTCAGGGTTCAACCCGAGAGAGATGTGGCCATTGACATCGCGTGCGCGCCGATTGATATTGGCCGCCGAAAAACCCGTGCCTATAGCTAAACGCGCGGGAGCCAGTTTCGCCCGTGCTTCTTTAATGCCGTCGATCAGGAGTTTTTCCACCTGTGCGGTGTACTCCTGGTCGGGTTCGTGGTTGTACCGCTCCGGCATCATCAGCTTCAGGAGCCCGTGAGGTCCGACCTCCGGAGCAGAATGCGTGTGCGTGACCGTCCACCAAACCTGGATAGGCTCGATTCCTGTTTCGCGCTTCAATTGCGCGGTCATTTCGTCGTATACCGAGGGAGCGAACAGGCATAGGTCCGAAGAGATGAGAAAGAATTGGGTGCGGCCGTCATCAAGTGCAACGATGCGGTGGAAAATATGATCGTGGATGCCCGTGGACTTTCGGGCCGGATAGCCGGCAAGCCACTTGCTGGCGGAGGGAGTGATATCCACTGTCGCAACGGCCGCACGGAAATTCCCGGCGGCATCCGCGCCGATTAGCGGAGCCGCACTCGACACAACGATTAGCGCCGAAATCAGCGGCCGCAATGCGAGCATTCACTTACCTCCTCGAAATAATGAAGCTATCACAAGCGTATCCGGGATAGCTATAGTTGTTGGTTCGCTCGCGATGCTCTCGCCAACTGCGCCAGCATCGCATTCATGTCCGCCTGGATGGCTAGGAACTTATTTTCGAGGAATTGTATGTCGCGCTGATCAAACGATGCTCCCTGAGGTACGGATGTGCCCGCCTGCACTGACCGCGCGAGCCCGGCCAGCTCCCGGATCGGTATTTCCTTCCCGACAGAATTTCGGAACATCAAGGTGGGCACCGTCTCTATCACCGTCTCAATGAGCCTGACAGTGGTATCGATTCCACCTGCCAACTTGGCCATCCGCCACATCGTCTCGAAGCTCTGTTCCATGTGCCGAGGCTACCACGTAGCCATTTCTCGACTCATGCCATACCCATCACGTGGTAGTGCCTGAAAAGTCACCGTTTCCGTTGCCCGCAGTGCAAGAAGACCTACACGGAGGCCCATCAAATCGCCTCGGGGAAATGTACCAGTCTCACGAAGAGGCCCAGCTTGTGATTCAACTCCTGATCGAAGGGACCAGCATCCGAAGAACCCGGCGGATTACCGGCGTCGATCAAAACACGATCATGAAGCTGCTGGCGCTGGCCGGCGAAAAGTGCGAAAGGCTCATGGGCCGTCTAATCGTCAATGTGCCGGTCAAAGACGTGGAGTGCGACGAAATTTTGGGGATTCGTCCAAAAGAAGGAGGGCCACAAGACACCCGAAGAAGCGCACGGTGAAAGCATCGGTGACGCATAATGCTTTGTCGCAATCGAACGCAGCACCAAACTATTTTGAATTTCGCCCTTGGCCGTCGCAGCAAGGCCACCACGGATGTTTTCACGAAGGTCTCCGCCACGCTACCTCATCCCAGAATTTCCAAATCACGACGGATGGTTTCGCTCCTTACGTGAAAGCCATCTGTGACACGCTCAGATACCGCGTAGACTTCGCGCAGCTCATCAAGGTATGTCGTTCCTCCACCGAAGGCGAAGGCCGCTACAGCCCCGCTGAGGTCGCTTCCACGGAGGTGGTCCCAGTTCTCGGTAACCCTGATCCTGCTCGAATCTGCACCAGTATCGTTGAGCGCCAGAACCTCACGATCAGATTGCAGATGCGCCGATTGACACGGTTGACGGATGGATTCTCAAAGAGGTGGGAGGACTTGTGGCCGCGTACTGTCTGCACTTCGCCTACTACAACTTCGCCGGATTCACCGCACGTTGCGCGTTACACCCGCAATGGAAGCGGGCATCGCGAATCACGTGTGGGAAATTAGCGAACTGCCGACGCGGGATACGCTGATCCTGTGGGGAAGACGGAGCAATAAAACACAGTTACTGCACTACCGCGACTTTGCTGTCCACTCGTACTACTTTGCTTCCTTCACTTGGCAACGTCTCATATGTCCCGGATACCGTTATGAAGTCTTTCTCAGCATCTCCATCGGCCGTAAGCCTAAAAAATAACATCGTGTGTCCACTGACCCTGCGGCATGTCAATTTCCATTGCACGGAGCCGTACAGTTTGAAATATTCATCTACGTACTCCTTAGCATCGAGCGTTAGATGGCTGCCGTCAGGCCCTTTCAATGGCACCCGGTAATGCGAGAAATTGTTGATGGGCTCATATGAGCAATCATTTCCAGCCATAGAGATCATCTGGGAGATTTTTCTTATGCGTTTCTTTGACGCTCTACTTATCGTCAGGTCCAAGTTCTGAATGGCATCGCCCGGTGGATTTTTCATATCCAAATCGATTTCACTATAGGGCGCATTGGTGCTCCATGCTCCAGACATATGCGCCTCCATCGTTAAAACTGATTTCTCTCTAGCCAAGTTTCTCCACGCAATGAATCCCAACGCCAGTGTGCAGCAACCTACAAACAATCTCCGCCGAGCGGGTTTTCCTTGATGGTGATACGCCAAAAAAACACACGCGAACCAAGAACCCACTAGCGTGGGTATAAAGACCCATGGATCTAATGGCCGAATCGAAGCAACAGCAAGACAGGCAGCTAGCACTGCACTCCCAATTTCTTTCTTGCTGAACTTAATTGGCCGCATCTTGTACAGCCTAGCATTGAGCCAAGCGAGCAGCCTGTTACATCAAATCCAGCCCGAGCAGACTGCGTGCCTTCAACGCACCTTTCAGATACTACCCATCACGTCGTCAACTCCCACCCGATATCGCTTGTGCTACCGTAATCGCGGAGGAGCACATGCCACTACCATCGGACGATAAGATCATCCAACTCGCCAACGATTTACTTGCTCAAATGGAAGTTATCTTCGGCCTCCACCCCGGCTTCCGCCCGGTCCATTCGAAAGGTATCATGCTGAGTGGGACCTTCACTCCCTCACCCGAGGCTCCCTCACTTACTCGCGCACCGCACCTCACGCGCCAATCTACTCCTGTGACCCTGAGATTGTCCGACGGAACGGGTCTCCCGTTGATTCCCGACAACGATCCCAACGCGAATCCTCGCGGGCTCGCGATCCGTTTCCACCTGGCCGATCACATTCACACCGACATTGTGAGCCATTCGACGGATGGCTTCCCCACGAGAACCGGCCAGGAATTCCTCGATTTGCTCCGAGCCTTGGCGAGCGGCGATCCGTCGTCGTTTCTGGCCACACACCCGGCCGCGCTTGCCTTCGTACAAACACCAAAGCCAAGTCCTACAAGCTTCGCAAAGGAAGCTTATTTCGGCGTGACCGCCTTCCGATTTACCAACCAGCAAGGCTTAGCACGGCACGGCCGGTATCGCATTTTGCCTGACGCAGGCATCGAGCATCTCGATGATGCGAGCGCAAAGTCCAAGTCCGAGAACTACCTGTTTGACGAATTAACACAGCGCATCGCGGCCGGCTCGATTCGATTCAAGATCCACGTACAGATCGCAAGTGACGGCGACATTGTGGATGATGCAACAATTCACTGGCCAGCCGACCGGCCGGTGGTTCACTTCGGCACAATTGAGCTCACAGCGAAAGCTCCAGATGATGAAGAGCACCGCCGGATCATCTTCGACCCTATTCCTCGCGTTGACGGAATCGAGCCGTCTGGAGATCCATTGCTCGAACTGCGCGCCGCCATTTATCTAATAAGCGGACGACGCCGTCGCCAAGCGGCCGAACCGCAAGCACGGACTTCTCCGACCGCTTGAACAAATGGTTTGCGAATGGCTCGGGGGAGTCTCCATTACAACATTAGCTTAGAGGCAAATTGTTTTGAGCCATTTTAGCCTGTCACCATTGCACCGAAAGTGCGGAAGATTCATTTTACGAACGGCGCTGAGATATAGTTCGCGTACGATGTCAGCTACGATGCGTCACACCGGTGACGGGCTAGAGGTTCTCCGACGAACAGGACCGTTCAAATAACGGGAATGATCGTCGTACGCATCGCAGAAGGAAAGTTCGTCGCAGGCTGGTAGAACTGGGACAGCAGATCGGGGATGAGCCGGTGGCAGCGACCTCCATCGGCCGCGAGGCTGGTACTGTATACTAATCCAAGCGTGCAAGCCAAAATGGCTGATAGGAGTTTGCCCTTATGAAACTGAACTCCCCGTGGATACTATTGGCCTTCGTCCCCGTGATGAGCGCAGAAGTAGTTACGTGCAACCAAGGCGCGGCCTCGGTCCCTATTTTCAACCCGTCCAGCATCTCAGGGGCAGTTGGCGACTATACCCTGACTTGTACCGGCGGGATACCGACACTACCCCACCAAGCCATACCTGAGGAAAATTTCACCGCCTTTATGAACGTGCCGATACTCAACACTGGCGGATGGATCTTGACTGACGGCGTGAACATGACGACAGGTACATTCGGCCCCAGCAACGTGGTTGACTTCGTGGGGGTGCCGTTTAATCCACCGGGAGCCGGTCAAGTTGTGTTCACCGTCGAGAATGTCTTCGTCAATCCGAGTGCAGAACCACTGGGGTTTCAGTTCAATGAAGACGTGGCGGTAAACGGCGACGTGTCTGTCGAGATCATGACACCCGAGCAACTGGTCGCGGAGAACGCCGTCCCTGAGCCGTTCACGCTGCGGTTCCTTGGTTTCGGCCTGGGCGCTATGTGGTTAGCGCGGAAGCGCGGTTAGGCCACTCGAAGGAACTGAGTCGCCCGCACGCGGCCCGTGTTCTCGACGCCCTTGGCGCTGGAGTTTCATGTGAAGCGGTTGCCAATCTATCAGCGCTACTCAGTGCTGGCTCTGTCTGTTACAAGCAGGACGAGATTGCGATTACCTTTCCGGGCGGCGGGCCAACAGTCTTGCCGAGATTGTGACAAAGAGCCGCCCATTCTATTTCTCGAGACGGTGAACATGCCCACGGCCGCGTTCGTCTTTTGTTCTATGGCCAAACGGCCAGGTCGTATTTTTCCTACTTGCGTGCTAATATCGCCGAAGCAGAGAGTGTCGTTTATGGATTTAGCCTACCGTCTAACTGAACCAATCACCGTCGTCACCGGCGAAACGGGGCACACCCGGCTTATGGAACTCTTGCAGGGGTCCGTGGTCCTTTGCACAGATTCCTCGCCGGATACCGTCGGAATGGTACAGGGAACCTGCCAAGAAATCCCCGTGCTGATTTTCCGTCGTGACCTTGAAGAACGGGCCGTTCCTGTGCCGACACAGCTTCGAAGAACCGAGCGATTTAGAGTACCTGGGGCAATGTCGGCGTAGTTCGACGATCCCGGGAGCAGAAGCAACGCGACAAACTGAACCGGCCCATCGAGGCCCTCGGTGGAACGGGCACGAAACGCCGAGAACGTCCGAGGAAAACCAGGCCGGTGAAGCGGCTGCGGCAGGGAAGGCCCAAGCGCAACGAATGAAAGCGTATTGGGCGAAGCGGAAAGAAAACAAACGTAGGTAAACGGTACTTCCTAGGCAGACGCCAACTGTAGCTGTGCCGCCGTTATGGGAATCGTTTCGGTGTAGGCACTCCCGATGCAGATGTCCGCTCCGGTGTAGACCCCGTCAGCGTTCCGGAGGGCACGGCAGACCAGGACACGCGCTTCGCTGAGTGTACAGTTTTCCAATTCCGTCCCGTCGCGTCCGCCGTCATGCCGGAGGAACGAGAGTTTGATGGTTCGTGGCTTTTCCATCCAATTTCCCTCTGGGAGTTAGATGCGGATACCACCGAAACATTTCCTGGGTTTTTGGATCGCAACTCGACGCTCGCTGATATCACGGCCGGCTGGTTCACAAAGTCCACCGTATTGAGATGCGCGGGGATTCCATTCGCATTTGCATACGCATGGTAAGGTTCTGACGCTCCACGATGCTCGTGCAAATTCTTTGGCGATGGCAAAGATGACCATAGATTTAGTCTATGACGGGATCGGACCGGGCTTAACGAAGGAGCTTCGAGCGAGAGAGCCAGACAGACGCGAGAACTGATTCGCAAGCAATCTCTGTGGCCTGGTGGTCGGTTACGCGACAAACTTGGTTTCTCCTGACCGGGCGGCCGTCACATTCAGCGCTCTGGTCGGGAGAAACGGCAAGTCGATCCCAACGATTGGGCTGAGGTCAGGCACACCTCGGATCAGGGCAAGGGTGGGGCCCTTTTTCGTGTGCCTGAGTGTCGGTCGACGCGATCACGCAGACTCACTGAATAGGCAGCAACGCCGAATTGCTTGAGGACCCGCCCACGGTGATCACCACCGGCTGATTGCCGCTGGCGAGCCCCGGCGGGACCACAGCATTAACCTGATAGAGACCGACGAACTCAGGTGCCAGGCCGCTGAAGCTGACCTTCGCATTAACGCCGCCGATCGTCACATTAGGGATAGCCACTGTGGATTGTCCATTAGCCGCCACGCCGTCAGCCGGGGGCGAGGACACCGCACCCAGGCCGGTGCAATAGATCAGCACCGTCTCGTCCGTCGTCGCAGGATGTGCCGAATCCGCCAACTGAAAATTGGAGTGCAGAATCACTCCGAAATCTCCCGCGGCGGTGTTGTAGTTGATAATGCCGGGCTGTGCCGCGAGAACCGGCACGGAGATGGTAACGCTAGCGGTTCCGTTGTTGGTCACGGCGATGTTCGCAGTCGGACCACTGGCTACCTCCCAGGGAACTTGAAAATTGATCTGCTCCTGGCCGTTGACGTCATCGACGGCGAAGAGCGGCGCAGCCTTATCGTTGACCATCACCGAGACGTTCAAGAACGTGGTCACCAGCGGCAATCCTGAAGTCAGGTTGATACCCGTGCTGGAGGTGAGATTGGAACCAAATAGCGTGGCGATCTCGCCCGGAACAATTCCGCCTTTGGCGAAACTTGCGCCGTTCACTACTCCGCTTGCGGTGAAGCTGGGTGGATTGCCGCCCAGAGAGCAACTGGTAATGGAGGTGACCGGGTAACTGGTTATGTTCGCGCCGTTGCCCACGGTGATCTGCGAGTTAACAGCCCACGACGAGATCGGCGGGAAATTCGGAGACTGAGGCAGCACACCGCTCGGAATCAGATTGCCCGCGCCGCCCAACGTGACGAACCATCCATTGCCATCCCCTGGTGTGTCATCGGCAGGTACGGTCATCGTGAAAACGGTGAGGTCTGTACTACTGTCGTAGCTGAACACTGCGCTGCCCAGCAAGCAGCCTACACAATCGGGCGTATTCGAGGTGCTGATAGACGTTTTCGTACTGCCACCGAGCGTGAGGCTGTTATTGCCCTGAAAAGTATCCCTCGAGGTGTAACCGCTGGAAGTGACTGGACCATCCTGCTTGCTGACGAATGACGTGATGTCGATCTCGAGCGTCGCGCCGGAACCGGAGAACTGGTAACACGCCGGGTTCCCGGTGGTGGATCCCGTGGCGGGCGCATACGTGACCTTGATTTGCCAGGACCCCGTGTTGTCGCTGTAGTCGTTATCGTCGACGCCCAGCAGCAACTGGTTGGCGCCCGACGGTATGGTGAAGCTCTTAGGGCCGTCGCCGATGGGAAACGGATTGCCCACAATCACTCCGTTGTTTGCGAATGCCCCGATCAGCTCCGACGCATAGACGGGGTAGGAACTGGAGCTGATGAAGTAACTCGGATAGCTCCCGTTCGCAAGTACCATGTTGTTGGTTGCATCTCCCGAGTACCCATTTGCATCCGTGGCAGTGAACCCGCCCTCGGGGTACACGTTCACCAGACCGCTAACATACGTGACGGTTACTGTTCCGCCTGGGTTAAAAGGAATACCATTTGATGCGTCGACCGCGGTTGGCGCGGCATTGGTGCCATCGCCGTAGTTGAAACTTGGGTTGAGGCTCGGAAGCCATGGTCCCTGGGTCGCGTTGACAGTAACTGTCGTCGATTGCGCGGCTGCGAATCGAGCAAGCAAGGCGAGTGCAAACAACGTGACTACAACTGCGCGTAGCGGTGGCAGTGGTAGAGCAAGCTCCTTCCGTCGGGCGTGAATCGCCGACGCAATACCTCTGTGATAAGTCATGTTTGTCTCCACGCCTCCATCAAGCTCACGAATCTATAACCCATAACCTTGGCGACACGGGTTGGCTTGCCATCGGCCGGGCGTCCTCCGCCAGGTACATTAGCGCCTCTGGCGCCGTTTGCCGGCGGCTGGAACCACGAACCCCATTAGCTTTCTTTCTGTATATGCGGTCAGCCGGCCAAAATGTGCGAAGTTTCTTCAAGCTCACCGGGTCTATTGAAGTGCTGACAAGCTTCAACACGATCCGTTTTCTCTCGACGGATTGTGCCCGTGTTCATCGGCCTGAGAAGCACAAGCCGGGCGTTGAGCAGACGAATCTTCCGAACATTCACCGGGACAAGTTGACGCCTGCCACAGTGGACCGCCGGTTGGCGGCCGGGCAGCCGGTGACATCGAGGATTGCACCCAAGCGGGTGCTGGGTAGCAGGGGAAATGAGCCCGCTGGTGATTCTCGACAAGCGCAAGCTGCTACCGGTGTGGTGCCGTGAGTGCTGACGCGGCTTCAGCCGAGACTCGCGATCAGTCACTCTCGGGACGCCGCGGATTCGCCCAGTGACCGGACTCGTCCTTTCCGTTGACGACCACTAAGAATCGAAATCTCTCCCGCCTTAAGTTCGTCATTGATGGGCTGGCCGAACTCCTCGGCTCCGGTCACCGTTTGATTCAAAACGTTGGTTTCATCGTTTTCGCTAAGCGTATACGTGAGGTGCCCTAAAAGGTGCGAACCAGGAATAAATCGCATGCACGCGTTCTCCACGTCGGCATCATCGATGGCAAGCCACGCGGTTACTGTCTTCGAATGCGAAAGCGGCCAATAACTGGAATCCTGATGCCAGGAGACCCGCTTTCCGTCGCCTGGCAACTTAGAAAAGAGATGGGAACCCAGCCGATTTCGTTCTCGCCGAGCAAGTCCTTAACAGAGATACGATGCGAGGATTCGTCAACAGATCGTAAACGCGGCCATAGCGCAGTTGCGCGGTGGTGATGGAATAGCTGTCGCCGCCCGAGCCAGAGTCCGAGCGAGCAAGTCATCGAAATAACGGCGGATATCGGCGATTTCCACTTCGCTGAAGATCCGAATCAGTGCCAGATAGCCGTCGCGATTGAAAGCAGCGATCTGTTCGCTCGCGAGAGTCCTGGGGTGTTCCGTTGTGGACGGATGAAACCGCAGGTCGCGATGCGTCGTACTCAACTCGGCCATGCTCGGTACCATCTGTCGTGTATACAATACTGTCTGGAGGAGAGCATGAAAATCGTTCTTGGGAGCGCCATCTCACCACAGCACACGTTCCTGGAAGTGAGATCGGTCCTGCGGGAACCGGCCCCAGTTCTAAGTCCCCAGCTTCAGGCGCTCGGCCGCTTGAAATGGGCGAGAGCGGCGGTGCTTCTCACCATGGCGTCGGTAGCGGCCCGGGCCCAGGTCAATGTGGGCGAACAGAAGCCCGAGGCCAGCCTGCCTTTCACCATGACTACGGTGGCAACCTTTAAACTGCCCTGGAGGCTGGCCTTCCTTCCCGATGGCCGCATGCTGATCACCGAAAAGCCCGGGCCCGTTCGGCTGGTTTCCCAGCAGGGAGAAAAGATCCTGGTGGAAAATACGCCCCCAGTCTATTTTCAGGGCCAGAACGGCATGCACGGCGTCTTCCTCTCGCCACATTACGCTAGCGACCATAGTATCTATCTCACCTATGCCGAGCCGGGTGATTATGGCGGAGGCCTGGCGCTAGCGCGCGCCAAGCTCAATGTCACCGCCGCCAATGTCACCGTAACCTCGGCTAAGCTCGAAAACTTCGAAGTGCTGTGGCGACAGATGCCCAAAGGTAAGGGCGGACAGGAAGGCGCGCAGGTGGCCTTCTCGCCCAACGGCAAGTATTTGTTCCTCTCAGTCGGCGACCGCCAGCGCTTCACCCCCGCCCAGGATCCAGACCAGCCCGAGGGCAAGATCCTGCGCCTGACGCTGGACGGCAAACCAGCGCCTGGCAATCCCAACTTCGACAAAGCCGGCGCTGCCACCATTCCCCTGATCGATCCGCCCCGTGACACTGAAGCCGCCAAGACCGCGAAAGTGGTAAGCACCTATACCTTTCCCGGCCCCAACCTGACGCCCGCTGAAACCTGGGCCAGCGGCGTCCGCACACCCTACGGCCTGGCGTTTTCGCCCACCGGCGAATTATGGGAGGTGGAGCATGGCCCGTTCGGGGGCGACGAGTTGAACCTGATCGAGCCAGGCAAGAATTATGGCTGGCCGCTCGTCTCCTACGGCAAAAACTATAACGGTGTGCCAATTCCCCATCCCGACACGCGGCCCGACCTGGCGAAGCCGGTGCTCTATTGGGTGCCGGTGATCGCGCCGGGCAATCTGATGTTCTACCGTGGCACCCAAACCTTCCCGCAATGGAATGGCAGCGGCTTCGTCAGCGGCTTGGCGTCGACGGCGCTCGTCCGCATCATCTTTGACGGCCATGGCGGCGCCAAAACCGCCGAGCGTTGGAAAATAGGCAAGCGTATCCGCGATGTGGAAGAAGGCCCCGATGGCTCGCTGTGGATGCTGGAAGACTCCACCTCCGGCGCCCTGATCCATGTGACGCCCCTAAAGTGAGTAGATTTTGACGATGCCCAACTTCACGGATGTTCGTCGATCGCACTGACGCCAGCGCAGCCCGATAGGATCGCAGAGCACCTACTGAACAAGGCCTTAGGCGGAAATCAGCGAGCCGTGGCTGAGGCGCGGTGCCGGATTGAAGCCGGAAAGACGCCTACCGCGGAGGATATGACCCGAGCGGTGGGTGATGACTCGCCACAGGATGTGACAAACGGTCGAGGTAGAGGATCCGTCACAGAACGAGCCTGGTGCGTGACGGGTTTGCGGTGATTGCGAAGCACCACGCTGGCTGGGATCACCGCTGCGCATGGGGTCCATCCCACCTTTTTCATTACATCCCCCTTCATCCCTCTGGTAGAAAGTAACGGCGGAAGAAACTGCGCACAAGCTGTGCGCAGTTCTTCTGAATACTGGCGTACGCGCCTTCTTGTGGGCCCGGCCGGCCATTATAACGTTGCATTTTGTGGGTGGATGCCGCCAGGGGATCTTAACTGCGGTGTAGCAAACCATTCCGATTCGAGCAAGCGCTCTGATGATGGCCAGCCCCCGGACTGCTAAGCTTGTCGCATACTATGCCGCTCCCGGCCGGCTCCAAACTGGGCCCCTATCAGATCCTTGCGCAGATCGGCGCCGGCGGCATGGGCGAAGTCTTCCGCGCGCGCGACGCGCGGCTCGGCCGCGATGTGGCGTTGAAGATCCTGCCTGAAGATGTCTCGCGCGAACCTCGCCGCGCCATACGCTTCGAACGTGAGGCGCGAGCCGCCAGTGCGCTGAATCATCCCAACATCATTTCGGTCTATGATGTGGGCCGCGAGGGCGACATCGCGTATATTGTATCGGAGCTCGTGGATGGAGAGTCGCTGCGCCACGCCATCGCGCAGGGTCCCATGCCGGCTCGGCGGGTGGTCGAGATCGCCACGCAAATCGCCGAAGGTCTCGCGGCCGCGCACGCCGCCGGTATCGTGCATCGGGATCTGAAACCGGAAAACGTGATGCTGACGCGCGAAGGCCGCGTGAAAATTCTGGACTTCGGCCTGGCGATGCAAGCGGTTTCAGCATCGGGAGACGAGAGGGAAGATTCTCCCACCGAACCACTCGTCACCAATCCGGGCGATATGATAGGCACCGTCGGCTACATGTCACCCGAACAGGTGCGCGGCCGCATAGTGGATACCCGCTCCGATATTTTCAGCGCAGGCGTCATCGTCTATGAAATGCTGGCCGGCCAGCGGCCATTTACCGGAGCATCGCCGGTCGAGGTGATGCATTCTATTTTGAAGGACGATCCTCGCGATATCGAAGCACAAGTCGCACCGGCGCTCGATCGCATTGTGCGGCGCTGCCTTGAGAAGGAACCCGCGCGTCGTTTTCAATCGGTGGCCGATCTTGGTTTCGCCATGCAGGCGATCTCGGGCACCAGTTGGCCCCCGCCACCTGGAGTAGTCGAACCTCGCGCCACCCCCTCCCGCCGCTGGTCAGTGGCTGGAGGCCTTTTATTTTTGATCGCGGCGCTCTTCGCCGCCAGGACGTGGTTCAGTGCTCGCCCGGTATCCAGCCAGCCGATCTATGTCCCCGTGGTCACTTCGGAAGGCAATGTCGGAAGTGCTTATTTCTATGGTGAGCAGACGTTGTACACATTTACTCCCACAGACGGTGAGCGACACACCTACTTGATCGACAATGCCGGCGGCACGCGGGAGCTGAGCATCCCGAGTGGGGGCCAGGTGGAGGCCATATCCAGCCGCGGCGAGCTGGCCATCCTTACCTCCTCAGGAGACCTAGGGGGCACGCTGCTGCGTCTTTCTTTGGCGGGCGGCGCGCCGCGCCAGGTGCTGGATCGGGTCTTCTGCGCGCAGTGGGCGCCCGATGGCTCCGAGCTTGCCATTGTTCGCCGCGTTGGCGACAAGCAGCGTCTCGAATATCCTATCGGTCACGCGTTATTCGAAAGCACGGGACCGATTTTTTCATGCCGCGTTTCGCCGGATGGCTCAAGCGTCGCATTTGTAGCCCAAGACACCGGCAAAGTTAATCAGTGGTTCTTGAATCTGGCGAACCGGTCCGGCAAAGTTACCCGACTGGGACGCGTTGCCGGAAGGGAACTCACGGCATTTCCGGTTCTTTGGAGGCCGGACGGACGAGAAGTCTGGTACACGTCTTTCGAAACGAATGAGCTGGGGGCCATTTACGCCGCCGGCTTGAATGGCACGCACCGCCTGCTGGCGCGTTATCCCGGCTTCGTAGCATTGCTCGACGTTTCGCCCAGCGGCAAGGCACTTTTGACGGAGCGAACATCCTTCCGGCGAGTGTTGCTGTATCACGACGGCGCTCCGCCCAGCGACCTTTCCTGGCTGAATGCTTACTCGTTCGCCCTCTCTGAGGACGGCGCTGCCGTAGCCCTGTTCGATTTCACTTCCAGCCGTCACGAGTTTTTTGTGCGCTTCACACGCGACCACTTGCCCGTGCGCTTCGAAAACGGGAAGCCCTACTTGCACAGCCTTTCCCCGGACGGCAAATGGATTGCCGTTTCGCGCGAGAACAACGGCGTGTCTCAGACTGTTTATGTTCCAACCGGACCCGGTGAAGAATATACACTGCGAGCGGACGGAGTGGAGCTTCCAACGCACGCCGCGTGGCTGCACGATTCCAAGCGATTTCTCTTCGAAGGCACGCGGAACGGCACGACGGTCTGGTTTATCGGAAGCCTGGACGGAGGAAATCCAAAGCCGTTGTCGGGCGCGGCCGTCCCGTCGCCCGGATCTATGTGGCTTGATATCGCTCCTGATGACGACCACTACTACACACTCGATTCGGACGGCAAGTGGTGGGTCAGGCATCTGTCCGGCGGAGCCGCCAAACCGATTGCAAATCTTTCGGCGGACGACAACGTGATGTCGTGGACCGCGGATAATAAAGCAGTTTTCGTTCACACGGCCACCCGAGCCGCCCTGCGCACGGACCGCTTCGATATCGAAACGGGGAGCCGCACGCTTTGGCGCGAGGATCCCGAACCCGGGGGATTGCGCGGGATCTGGTTTTCGATGATCACTCCCGACGGCAAGAACCGTCTCTACACCTTTGGACGCGGCATATCCAGCCTGTGGATTGCCGACGGCTTGCATTGATCGCTTACCCAGCAATTGCAGAATCTCCTCGTGATCGGCCTTCGGCGCGGCAGGCCGACCTGATGCGCGGCAACCCGGCCCTCCCTTGCATCGTTGGATTCACACGTTGCCGGCCCCTGCTAAGAAGTGTTTCAACACGTCTCGTTAGCAATAAAAAGCCTACCTCAGCCGCACACGCCAGAACTCTGGATCGGAGGTGACCCACTCCTCGTCCGGCCACCCCAACTCCGGGTGGATCGCAAAAACATGGGTGCCTGCCCCTGCGGCCGCCGCCATCGATTCCGCCTCAGCCCGCGTTCGCACCGCGCGAATCACGAGTCGATTGCCGTCAGGCCCCTCGAACACCGTGCCACCCGGGCCGGCCGACCCTTTCGTCCAATTGGTGACTAGGAAGCGCCCGTGACCCATCACCCACCCAGTTTCCCCGCTCAACTCCGGGCGGTAATTCAAGAAAACGTTCGTCGATTCCGCCGCCAGATAAGGCGCTTTCCGTTTGAGGTTCTCCGCCAACGCCGATGTCAAGGCTTTGTTTCCCTCGTACTCCCTGCTAACCTCATTCATCTCCGCCTGCGAATCGAACGCGTTGAGATACCAAAACTCCTTCGGCCCGGTGAGCGACTCGAGTACCAGGTAGCGGTGGGGGAACTTCAACCGGATGCAAATCTGCGCCGCGTCCACTTCGATCTTATGGACCGCCTGGACGGCGCCCGGCTTGAGATATTCGCGAGCGACCTCGAGAATTTGCGGTGGATGTGCCTGTGAGAGCGCGGACGCCATAAACACAACTCCTAGACTCAGACTACGGAACATCGCTCGATCCTATGCGCTCGATCCTATGATATGCGCTTACCGAGCGAGCCGCAGCTTGACATTCGCACTTTACCGCTCGCGGGTCAACCGGGCCAATCCGGCCGCAAGCAGTGCCAGCAGCAGGCACAGCGGCAAATACAGCCAAATGTCCCACTGGGCGAAGGGCGTGCCCTTAACGGTCTTAAAGAAGCCGAACGACCGCAGATTTCCAGCCGCCCTTAGCACGAAAACCAGACTGAGGCCTGTCGACGACCAGCGTTAACGACCCAGAACTGATCCACCCTGCCCTTCCTATCTCACGCCTATTGCAAGCGGACCGGCGACAACCCAGGTTGCCAGCGGAGTCGGATCAAATATGCGCCGCCCTGGGCGAGCCCACCAGGATGATAGCAAGCGGCATCGCGAGCAGAATACGGTTGTGCATCTCTATGGCTCTCGTCCAAGATGGTGTGCTCGTCAGTATTTGTGATCGAAGGCATCCCGTCGAAGAGTTGGCTCGTGAGAAAGATCGCGCTTCGCGATTCTGGGCGTGGCGGCTTCAGTGGCTCGAAGTAGCCGCTCGCGTAATAGCACCCGGTACCAGCGTCTTCACGCCGGTCTGGTAAACTGCACGACGAATGCAGTCAGCGAGGCAGATGACATGCTGGAGGAGACAATTAAATGGCTGAGATAGAGCGGCAGTTGCCCGATTTCTGGCGTGAGGATCGACATCTCAGCTTCTTCCTCGCATTTCTGGTGCTTATGACCATTTTCGTTCCGATGGCCGGCGAATCGCGCACTGGACGAATTGCAATAGACCTCATTTTCGCGCTCATGCTCTTCTCCGGCGCAATTGCGACGGTCGAGAAGCGGATGCTGATGTCTCTCATCATTGCGCTCACAATTCTGGAATTCACGGCGGACCTGATCGTCGAATTCAACCCCTCGTTCAGCCCCAGAGGCTGGGACACTGCCCTCAAGGTGTTTTCCATGGCCATACTCGTCTTCATGACCCTGAAGCAGACGTTCCTCCTACCTGGCCCCGTTTCCGTACACCGGGTCATGGGCGGCATTGCCGCCTACCTGCTAATCGGCGTGACTTGGGCGTTCGGTTACAAACTGCTCCTGGAGATGATTCCGGACGCCATCCATTTCCAGACCCCGCTCGCCGTGGGAGTTTCCACCGGCGAACCAGGCCGTTTGATTTATTTCAGCTTTGAAACCCTCACCACGGTGTCCTACGGGGACGCATATCCGGTCCATCGCGTTGCGCGATCGCTGACCACGGCAGAAGCGCTGATCGGACAACTCTACCCCGCGATCCTAATCGCAACCTTGGTCGGGATGGCATTGCAGGCGCGGTCTAACGCGACACTCAAGGAAACTGCGCCACCAAAGTGACCCGCGCACTCAGTCGGGCTGCCCTTTATGTCAAAACCCGGCATGCGATTTTCTGTAATTGTTCTGCTGGCGATTGCGCTCCGCGCGCAACCGGTCTCGCTCACCTATTTGGGCACAGCCGGCTGGCAGATCACCAACGGAAACATGCTCCCGGTCGAATCCATAGAGGCTTTTTGGAATGCTCGCTCGTAGCCCGGTGGGATTTTACCAGGGTTCCTGGCGAGCAGAGTGAACCCAGACTTGTCGTCAGTAGCGTGCCAGATAGCGCAGGACGTGCTCGTGGGTCAACGGGGGCACCCCACGTAGGCCGGCCCTGCTGGACCCTTCCGACGAATCGCTTCCGGCGCGGTCGCCGGGTCAATCATTTACTGCTTTTCGTACACCATCGTGGCGTGGTACGCCTTCCCTTCAGCATTAGTACCCTTGAGTGTGCTGGTGGTCGTCTTTCCGTCTTTCGAGACTACGCTGCGGCCTGAGACGTTGTACTTTCCACCATTCTTCTTCTGCGTGAAAGTGAATGTGTTCGCGTTTACCTGCTTGATGGCGATGGTGTCATATAGGGACCCGGTCACGGGATATTCCTTTCCATCGTACTTTGCGGTGTAACTGGCGTTGACCGGGCTTCCGTCAGCCCGTTCTCCGCTACTAGTTATTTTCACCCCGCCATCAGATGCTTCCCTTGTGGTAGTGAGGCTCTTGACAGGAGCCGCGGGACTGAATTTCGATTTCTCCATGTTCAGTTTCCACGTCCCGAGGGAATTGTCAGCTGCAAATGCTCCTATGGCTGCGATCGCCATACCAAGAATGAGCTTCGTCGAAATGTTTCGCATTCGTTTCTCCTTTTTCCTTTCAGTCCAAGCTCGTTAGAGTTTTATGTAGGTGGCTGTCTGATATCCAGGGCTTTGATGCCGGGCTTGCGCATCTCTGGGGGGACACACTCTTGTACCGCCGATCTACACTGACGGCATTCCCCTTGATCAGCTAGGCGCTGATCATATCACGGATTGTCGCTGCGCCACAGGCTCTTCGATCAGTTAGGAACTTTCAGCGATCAGGCGGAGGTCACATCAGGCAGACATCGGATCACGGCCAATTGGCGGCTTGGGCTCCTTTTTTATGCCCAACTCCGCCGGTGCTAGCACCATTCAGCCCGGGGCTGTCCTACAACGTGGCTGCCGATTCTCTCAGGGACCCGTCGGCGCCCCTCTATGCCCAAAGCTCCGTAACCACCTTGCCTTTAACCAACTCGCGCGGCTGATTCAGGTGATTCAAAACCTGCATGTCCGGATCAATCCCCAGCGCGTAATAAGTTGTCGCCAGCAGATCATTCGGATGCACCGGCTTGTCCTTGGGCGATGACGCCGTCTGGTCCGATTCGCCGTACTGTGCGCCCCGAGCGATTCCGCAACCCGCTACCACGGCGCTATAGCAGTATGGCCAATGATCGCGTCCATCCGGCGCATTGGAATTCCCGGACGTGCTCACGCCCACGCGAGGCGAGCGTCCAAATTCGCCCACCGCGACTACCAGCGTCTCCTTCAACAATCCGCGATCGTCCATATCCTCGAGCAGCGCCGAAAGTCCGCGATCCAGCTTCGGACAATGCAGATTCTTGAGCGGTCCGAAATTCGCCGCATGCGTGTCCCAGGCATCGATTTCGGGATTGCCATTCGCCACCGCAGGCCAATTCATCTGGACGAAGCGCGTGCCGGCTTCGATCAACCGGCGCGAGAGCAGCATCCCTTGACCGAACGTAGTCATCCCATAGCGCTCGCGCATCTTGTCGGATTCCTTGGACAAGTCAAACGCGTCGCGCGCCTTCCCTGACAGCACCAGATCGAACGCCTTCCCATAATATTCATCAATCGCCTGCGAATGGAGCGCTTTCTCTAGATCCGGCATCGAACCATTGATGCCCTTGAGCAGCTCGAAACGATCTTTCAGGCGATCGGCGCCAATGTCTTTGCGCAACGAAAGATCATCGATCTGAAGCGGCTTGGCCGGATCCTGATACATCCGGTATGGATCGTAGGCCTTGCCGAGAAATCCAGCAGCCCCGCCTTTTCCGATCACGCCGGATTCCTGCAGTGGGCGCGGCAGCTCCACAAATGGCAGCACAGCTTCGGTCGGTGGCTTCAATTTCGAAACGTGGCTGCCTGCGGTCGGAAAATCCGCGGGACTGGGAGGCTCCAGCTGCCCGGACGGCGAAACGCGATCCGGCGGATAGCCGGTCAACATTTGATAAATTGCCGCAGTGTGATTGAAAAGCCCGTTGGGCGTGTAGCTCATGGAACGAATCAGTGTCGCTTTGCTGATAGCGTCCGCCATCATCGGCATGGTTTCGCTGATATTCGTGCCAGGAATTTTGGTCTTGATGGGTTTGAACTCGCCGCGAATGTTGAGGGGCGCCTCGGGCTTGGGATCCCAGATGTCAATGTGACTCGGTCCGCCCTGCAGGAAGACCATGATCACCGATTTCGCGCTGCCGAAACCGCGCGAGCCCTCCAATTTGCTTGCTCCCTTCGCAGCGCCCTGCCAGGAAAGAAACTGCGCCAGATTCAAACCGAAGAGGCCGATAGACCCTGCGCGCAGCAACTCCCGCCGCGTGGGTCCTTCGCAGGTGTAGCAGCGGTGTCCAGGAATGACAAGCATGGAATCCTCCTCAGTAGTTGTACAAGAACGGCTTGCTGTTCACCAGCGCCCACAGCAGGTCCTGCGCCAGCGCAGCCCGGCCGCGCGATCCGGAGCTGAGATATTTCATTCCAAGCTCTGCTTCGGCCAGTGTCGGCGGCCGGCTGAATGTTGCCAGATACAATTCGTCAATCAAATCGCGGTCCGATTTGCCGCTCAGGATAGCCTTCGCAACGCGTCCATTGCCGCCCGCTACGGCATCGGAAATGGTTTGGCCATTCACCAGGTTCAGAGCTTGCGGAAGGCTGATATCGCTGCGCCGCTCGCACTCGCACGAAGATTCGCGCGACGGACGTCCGAACAAATCCAGAAAACCATCCTTGCCGACATGCGGGTCGGGCAACTGCTCAGCGCGCGTATCCGGCGGGACTTCCGGAAGGTTGGGCCGCACACCCGTAGCCAGCGTAAGCGCGTCCAGCAATTCTTCCGCGGCCAGACGGCGTGGAACCGCATGCGAAAAATTATCGCCATCCCCAGCGTTCCATTCATTCGCCGTCATGTTGGCCTGATAAGTTCGCGAATTGGCGATAGTCCGCATGAGCTGCCGAAGATCGAAGTTGTGATCCAAGAAGTCCTTGGTGAGTGCGTCCAACAAAGCAGGATTACTGGGTGGATTCGAGGCGCGAATGTCATCCACTGGCTCGATGATTCCGCGGCCGAAAAAGTAACTCCACACCCGATTGACGGTCGATTTCGCAAAGAAGGGATTGTCCTTCGATGTCACCCATTCCGCCAGGGCCATGCGCCGATGAGAATCCGTCGGAACGGGCCCCGAACTTCCGTAAGACGCGGGCACGATGAACGCCGGATTCATCACGCGCCCATCCTTGGGATGCTTCATGTCGAAATCGGCGCGCTGGTTGTAAATGATCTCTTCACCAACTTCATAGCCAGGCCGGATTCCGAGCGCCGAGTAAAATGCCGACATCTCGTAATACTGATTCTGCGTCCAGCGCTCGAACGGATGATCGTGGCACTGCGCGCACACCATGCGGACGCCCAGGAAAACTTGCGTGGTCTTTTCCATAGTGGGCTTGGGATCGCGCGTCACCCGGAAGAAATTCGCAGCCGGATTCTGATTGGAGCTGCCGCTCGATGAAAGAATCTCGCGCACCATTTTGTCGTACGGCTTGTTCGAGGCGAACGATTCACGAATCCACTCGTCGAATTCGTACACGCCCTTCTCGCCGAGATACTTGCGATTGGCCTGCAGCAGATCGCCCCACTTCAGCGTCCAATGATCGACGAACGCGGGACTCCCGATGAGCTTATCGATCAGACGCTCGCGTTTCACTTTAGCCGGCGTTGTGTCGGCTACAAAAGCGCGAATCTCATTGGGGCCCGGCAACTGGCCGGTGAGATCCAGCGACACGCGCCGCAGAAATCCGGCATCGTCCACCAATCCGGAGGGCTGAATCTTCAAACGCTGCAGTTTCGCGTCAATCAACTGATCGATGTAATTGTTCTGCGGAAGCTGCTTCCACGTAAAGCCGGGCGTTGGATTGAGAATCGTCACCGGAACAGAAGTGAATTTACCCTGATAGCGCACCAGCAGTGTCGCCTCTCCAATGCGCGCGCCTTTAATATCAGCCTTATCGCCCACTGCCGCTACATCGGGAATGTTGCTATCGATATTCGCTTCCCTCGTAACATCGCGCGTGCCGCCGTCGTTGAACGTGGCAACGATTTTTACCGTCGTCGTTCCACCCGGTTTATCCATGAAGATTTCTTTCGGCTCCACGTCCAGGCTCTTCACCGAATCTTTCGCCGGATCGCCGTACGGGACACCCTGCGCGATCCAGTTATAGATGATCTTGTAGTAATCCGAATTGATTTCGAAGCGCAGCCCGCCTCCATGCGCAACCTGCTGGGTAGGCTTAGTAAGCATCAAACTGCGGCCCGGATCGGCGCGATTGAACCTACGGCCGCCCAAGTCGTAGAGCAGCGCTTCGTAATCGAATTGCGGATCGTAACCGCGCAGAGAGAGCTTAAACCCGTTCTTGCCTTTGGCCGCGCCGTGACAGGTCCCGGACATGCAGCCGGCTTTGTTGAGAACGGGCGCGACATCGCGAACGAAATTCACTTTTGGAGCGTCGGCGGCGCCGAACAGCGACGTAGCAGCCACCAGCGTAATCGAAAATTTCATGGTTTGATCTCTCAAGGGGCGCCCCCTCCGGTAACTTCAAATACAATCGGCCGGGAAACGATCCGTTCCTCGCCGCTGTCTGTCTTCAGCATGCCATTAATATATAGATCGTATCGAGCCGGATCGGTAGCCTTGGTCGTATTAACAATGAAGGTACCGCCTTTCTCCGACTGCTTCATATCCGTGATTCGGATATCGCGCGCGCCTACAATTTCCACATCCACGTCTTTAGGAGGAGTGCCAGCCCGCAAATTCCACGTATAGGCGAATTCATAGCGGCCGCCTTCTTCCATTTGTTTGAGCCCGGTCTGTTTCACTTCGAGCGTGGCCGGCGGAGGCTCGGAAATCGCAGCCGGAAGATCGAAGTTGAGCCAGGGAGCGGAGACCGGACGCTGGCGATCCACCACGCCCTGCGCCGTAGCGCCAGCCACACCCACCAGCATGCCGGGGCTGCGCGCGCGCCGCCGGATAGGCGCCCCACTCGCAAGTTCTCCTTCGCCCCAAACCACAAGTTGCCGCGCGGACAACTCCGCACCGGGAGCAGCGGTCAGCGTCAGAATGCCTTCGCGATTGTAGGTGCGGTTGTTGTTGACGACATACTCTCGCGGGATCAATCCGCCATCAATCTGGATTCCTTTGGGCAAATCCGGAATCGTGATTTGTATGGGCCCATCGTAGCCGCGCCGATCAACCACTACGTTGAGCAAGGCAGTGCCGCCCGCCGGAATGTTCACATAAGGCTCGGCGAGCGCCAGCCGGAAATCCTCGGCGTCCCTCCGCGTGATCAGCCGATATCCATACAGCGGACCCCCGCGCTCGGCCAGATCTTCCACGGTCACGGCGATCTCGTGGACGTCTTTCGGCACTTTGATATTCAGAAACGGGTCACTGCTGGTGCGGCTGCTGCCCTGCACTGCGAAAACATCTTCGGGAAGCGGCTTGTCGCCGGCCGAGTCGAGCTTCTTTCCGCTCGCATCGTACACCGTGATGATCCCTTCAAGCAGCGATGTTCCCAACTCGCGCGCCTGCAGTTCAAACAACAGCGTCTCCTCAGGTTCGACCGCGATTTTGTATCGATCGATCTGCCCCGGCTTCATTAATCGCGCATTCATCACGCTTGGCACCGGCAGCGGACCGTCAACGGATCCCACTAGTTCCGGAAGATCGCTAACGGCGAAATTCATAGGGAGCACAGGCGAATCCGGCATCGAAACAGCGGTGAGCCGGTTCTCAGGCGCGAGCTTAGTAAGGTCCACGGTAGTCTTCACCGGCGTCTTGAGGTTCGATCCAAAAAATGTCACCTCAGTAGCTTCGCCGCGCCGTCCACCCAACGGGAAGATGCCGTCCGCATACGCGTAGCTACCCATCTTCAGGCGATAAAAATTCTGCGTCTGCTTGCTGAAGCGGGCATCGTGGACCTCGACATAATAGTTACCCTCGCGCGGGAACGTGAAATCAATCCGCGGATCCAAGCCGGCGCCCGGTGCGTCGTCGCTGATCGCTAGCTGCTTGCCGTCGCCATCCAAAATACGCAACACCGGATCGATGGCCGATCCGCATCGCCGCGCTTCCACCTCGAACACGCGCCGCTCGCCGGCTTTCCCGTAAACGCGGAAAATATCGCGCTCCGGCCCGCGCAGCGTACCGTTCACCGTAACTGGAGAAGATTGAATTGGCTCCGCGGTCTCGATGGAATCATTCAGATTGGGACGCGCATAAGGCCGCGATTCTTCTTCCGTGACCTCCGGAAAAGTCCCGACGGTAAACAGCAGCACGTTGGAAATTCCCTTGGGAGACTCGATGCGGACGGGATAAATCCCGGGTGCAACGTCGGATTTCGGCTCAACCAAAAACTCAATGGAGCGTCCAGGCATAGCCGGCGTATCCGCCTTCACCAAAGTAAAAGAAGCCGGCAGCGTAGAAAATATATGCGCGTCCGCAGGCAGATCGCGGCCCATGACAGTCAGAGTGAACGGATGCCCGCGTTCCGCCCCCCGCGGCTGCAATTCCGTAATCATTGGCGCCCCGCCGGCCGCTAGTTGGCAGAAAAGCACAGCAAGGGATGTGGCGCACGCACTCCTGCGTGCCGCGTCGACACTCATGTCGACGCACGGGAGAAAGAGAATCTTCCTCATCTCTGACTCCGCAAATCAGGCCCCGTGATCGGTACCGGAACAAACTCCTTCACCAACTCTCCTGTCGTCACGCGATACAACCGCACCTCACCATCAAATCCACCAGTAGCCAGCGTCTCCCCATCCGGACTAAACGCAACAGCGTAAATCCCCGCCCGATGCCCTTTGGAACTAGCTGTTCGCTTCCCGGAATCGGCATCGTAGACCGTAACTTCAGGCGAAGCGCCACCCACGGCGATATGCTTTCCGTCCTCGGACCATGCCAGCGCAGCGATAGAGCCATCCTGACGTTCCAGCTTGCGAATCAGCGTACTATCGTCGGCGATCTTCATGTTCTGCGCCCGATCCATCATATATATGTAGGGCACGCGGTCGTCGCCGCCGATGACAACAATGTCCTTAGTGGGATTACGCGCGATAGCAGCCAACTCCCCACGCAACAGATTGACGTTTTCCAGAAACGCGCCCGAGGTTGCATCGGTGAGTTTCGCCGCGCGATCGCGGCCGACGGAAACAATGCGTTTGCCGTCGACACCAAAGATGGTCCCAAGAACCCAGTTCTCGTGATTGCCGATTTTGAACAGTTCTTTACCGCTGGCCGCATCCACGATGCGCACGGAATTATCAGTACATCCCACCGCGATTCTCGAAGCATCCGGCGATATCGAAGCCCCGAAGATCGTGTCGCCAGTCACGGTCAGCGATCGCCTCAACTTCCCGCTGGCCACATCCCAAATTTGAATCTCGCCGAACCGCGCTGCCGTGCCTCCGGCAGCAACCAGCGTCGATCCATCTTTCGAAAAAACCAGCGACAGGATCCGATCCGAAAGACCGGGCAGCCGTTGCGGCGGTGCCGCGCCGTCGAGCGAATGAATCAGGATTTCCCGATTCCCGGAAACGGCCAGCTTCTTGCCATCGGGCGAAAAAGCCAGGGCGTTAATGACTGGCGGTTGCGTGTAGACAATCGGCTTGTCGATCGACAGGTCTTCACGCGCTTCCACCGGCGTGTCATCCTTGGCTCCGGCTGCGACCCACGCGCGAAACATCTCGATCTGATCCGAGGGAAGCGGCGGCTGGCCCAGCGGCATCTGCGGCTTGCTTTCGCCGGTGATATACGCGACAAGCGTCGAAGGACCAGGGCCACGTTTGCCGCCCGTCCGAAAACCCTCGTAGGACGTGAGGTCGAGATTCGAAGATTTCAGATTCGGCTGGTGGCAGCCCTGGCACTGGCGCTGGATGATGGGCCGAACGTCACGAAAATAACTAGGTTCGGCACCGAATGCAGTAGGCACAACCAATAGCACTGCCGCGAAACGATTAGACGCCATCCCGCTCTTCACCAGTCCGTCGATTGATTATAAGGCAATTAGCAGTGGCGCCGGCGAGTCAGACGCTCGAACGCAAATTAGTACAATTGGGTTTCTGAAGGAGACGATCTATGCACACCGGCCTCACGCGTCGTAACTTCGTTCACGGAGTCACGGGTGTTTCCGCGGCGCTCGCTACACGCGGACGCATTCTCGGAGCGAACGATCGCATCAACACCGCGGTGATCGGCCTTGGCACGCGCGGCTCCTACTTGCTCCAAATGGCGCTGCATCGGGCGAGCGAGAAGAACGACATTGCCGTGGTCGCGCTATGCGATGTCTACCAGGCCCGGCTTTCACGCGCGGCCGCGAAAGCCAACGCTGCGAAGCAATACACGCATCACCAGGAACTCTTGGACCGCAAAGATATCGATGCAGTGATGATCGCAACACCTGACCATTGGCACGCTCACATCACCCTCCTTGCGCTCGATCGCGGCATCGATGTCTACTGCGAGAAGCCCATGACGCACACTGTGGAGGAGGCTGCCATAGTTGCGGCAGCCGTGCGCGAAAAGAAACGCGTGATGCAGATTGGCGTGCAGGCGCTCAGTTGGGCGCGCTGGCACAAGATCCGCGAAATCGTGCAGGCAGGCACACTCGGCCAGGTAGTAGCCGTGCAAGGCACCTACAGCCGCAACAATCCGAACGGCGATTGGAATTGGAACATCGCGCCCGATGCTGGTCCGGACGCGGCCGGTGACGCCCACATCGACTGGAAACAGTGGCTGGGCGCGGCTACGGAGCGCCCCTTCGATGCCGACCGCTTCTTCCGCTTCCGGAAGTACTGGGATTATTCCGGAGGCATCGCCACCGATCTGCATTATCACATCGTGGCGCCTTTCCATCTTGCGCTTGAAAACGAACATCCGGTGCGCGTTTCCGGCATGGGCGGATTGTGGGTATACAATGACGGACGAGAAGTGCCGGACACATTTCTCACTGCCGCCGATTATCCCGGCAAGTATTCCATGCTGGTGCAATCGTCACAGGTGAACGAAATTGGCCCGACGTTGCTGCTGCGTGGAACCCGCGCCACGGTGCATCTGGGCGACGAGTGGGAAGGTCCGCAGGGCCGCGATACCAACTTCGCGCGCGTGGTTCCGGAAACTCCATTCAAGGAAGAATTCCGCAAGAAGTGGGGCAAGGACGAAATCGTGGTCGAAAACGTCGGCAACGAAGGCGATCAGAAACACGTCGACAACTTCTTCGATTGCGTCCGCTCCCGGCAGCAGCCCAATTGTCCCGCGGACCTGGGGCACAAGGTAATGAGCACCATCGATCTATCAGTGCGCTCGTATCGCGAAAACAAAGTGTTCGTTGTTGACCGGTCCAACGGGCGCATTCTGAATTCATAAACAATCCAAGAAAGAGGAGCTATGGCAACTGGCAGAGTGAAGGTTGGAATCATCGGATCGCAATTTGAAGCCGATATACACGCGGCATCGTTTCAGATCATGCCGGAAGA
This sequence comes from Bryobacteraceae bacterium, assembly GCA_050011295.1. GTDB lineage: Bacteria > Acidobacteriota > Terriglobia > Bryobacterales > Bryobacteraceae > Palsa-89. Next base: position 11,892 of record JBEKJJ010000041.1, on the reverse strand, counting down.
AGCGGAAGTAGTGGCAGTGGCATCGCCCACCTCGGGGCATGCCCAAGAATTGGCCACCCGTTACGGCATTCCGCGTGTTTTCTCGGATTACCGCGACATGCTGAAGGAAAGCGATATCGAGATGGTTACCATCACCGCGCCCAACTCGCTGCACAAGCAGATGACCTGTGACATCGCGCGCTCGGGCAAGCACGCGGTTTGCGAAAAGCCTCTCTGCATGACGCTGGAGGAGGCCGACGAGATGATCGACGTCTGCCGCGCGCAAGGTGTGCTGCTGATGTACGCGGAGGAATTGTTCTTCACGCCGAAATACGTAAAGGCCAAAGAAATGGCGGACCAGGGCGCGTTCGGCAAAGTACATCTGATAAAGCAGAGCGAAAAACATTTCGGCCCGCACGCGGCCTGGTTCTGGGATGTGGAACGCTCCGGCGGCGGAGTGTGGATGGATATGGGCTGCCACGGTATCGCGTTCTGCTACTGGTTTCTGGGGCGTCCGAAAGTGGAATCGGTTTATTGCCAGATGGGCACGTATGTTCACAAAGATAAAACCATCGGGGACGATGAAACCATCGGCATCATCGAATTCGCCAATGGCGCGGTTGGAATGGTAGAGAATAGTTGGGCCAAGCGCGGCGGAATGGACGATCGCATCGAAATCTATGGCGATCAGGGCGTGAGCTACGGCAATCTGCATATGGGCAATGCGCTGCCCACGTATAGCGAGCGCGGATACGGCTACGCCGTCGAGAAAGCGCCGTCCACCAGCGGCTGGAGCTATCCGGTTTTCGACGAGCTTTGGAATTATGGTTTCCCGCATGAGATGCGGCACTTCGCGCGTTGCGTGCGCGGCAAGGAAACATCGCAGGCTACCGGCGAAGACGGACGCGTGGTGCTCGAGATCATCTGCGCGGGCTACGCGTCGGCGGGCAAAGGATCGAAGATTGCGTTGCCTTATCATCCCGCCGGATTGAAAAAGCCGATTGACGGATGGCGCGGAGTTGGGCAGGCGAAATGAAGTCTTCGGTGATGCTCGACAATATCCGCAACCAGCCTTTCTCGCTGGGCTGCGTTGCGGATTACCATTTTGGAGAAGGCGCGGAAGAATTGCACGCCGCTGCCGCAGCCATCCGATCTGCCGGAAGTGTCGTATTCACGGGCATGGGCAGCTCCATGTCAGCGGCCATCCCGGCCGCCTATTATCTGGATTCCCAGGGCTTCCCCGCCGAAGTTGTGGAGACATCCGAGTGGCTTCATTTCGGAGCTGGGTGGCCACGGCCCGGCGCCGCAGTGCTGGTATCGCGCTCGGGCGAGACCATCGAAATCGTAAAGCTACTGCCACGCTTCAATGCGCCCTCGATCGGTGTCACCAATGTTCGCGAGAGCCTGCTGGCTCGCGAAACAAAGTACTCTATCTTTATAAACAGCGAACCCGACCGCATGGTGGCCATTCAAACGTACACCGGAACAATGGCCACGCTGCTGTTGCTGGCCGCTGCCGTGCTCAAGGAGCCCGACGACAAATGGCGGACGGCTCTCGCCGGCGCAACGGATGCACTCGCGAAAACAATCGAGGAAGAGCAATCCCGAAGCGACGACTGGAACGAATTTCTGGCAGGCGCGGAAGTTGTCCACTTGCTGGGACGCGGCCCATCTCTCGCTTCAGCTCGAGAAGGCGCACTTCTCTTCAACGAAGCTGCCCGTACGCCGTCCGCCGGCTTATCCGCCGCGCTCTTCCGGCACGGCCCGGTTGAAATAGTGGATCAGAAGTTCCGCGCTATTGTATTTGCATCGCAAGCCCCAACGCGCGATATCGATCTGGCGTTGGCCAGCGATATCGAGGGCATGGGCGGCAAGGTGCGCGTGTGCCAAACTCGCGGCGTTCCATCGCCATTCGAGCCGATGATTGAAATCGTTTTCCCTCAAATCGCGTCCTGCTGTCTGGCGGAATCGAAAGGCATCGATCCCGGCGATTTCCGCTACGCGACGTTGGTGACAACCGCCGAAACCGGTTTCGCGAAGCCGTGACCGAGTTCGCGCTGGGCGTCGACATCGGCGGCACCAACACCAAAGTCGCGCTAGTAAGCGATAGCGGAGACGTAGCGGAAATCGAAACATTCCCCACTGGTCACGACCAAGTGGCATTGATCGCCAACATCCGCGAAGCGGCGCGCCGATGCCGAGGCACGACAACCCTTCGAGGCGCTGGAGTAGCCGTTGCAGGATTCATCAATCCCGCACGCGACCGGCTCAGCTACAACCCCAACCTTCATTGGCTGGAGCGGCTCCCACTGCGCGACGCGATAGCCGATGCGCTGGGCGTAACAGTCGCCCTCGAAGTAGATTCGAATGCTTCGTGCCTAGGCGAATATCGCTTTGGCGCAGGTCGCGGCTCCGAACGTTTCCTGTGCCTGGTGGCGGGCACGGGGCTTGGCGTCGGAATGATCTTCGGAGGCGCGCTGGTCCGCTTCATGGGCGAGTGCATCGGCGATGCCGGACACGTGGTAGTGGATGCGAACGGTCCCGAATGCCCCTGCGGCGGACGCGGCTGCGCGGAAGTCATGGTCTCCGAGCGCACCATCGTTCAAAAAGCGCAACGCGGCGCGACACTTCGGGATGTAATGGAGAGCGCGCGCCAGGGCGACGATCGGGCGATAACCGAACTCGCGGCCGCAGGGCGAGCGCTTGGAATCGCGATGGCCTCGCTCTCGCAAATCTTTTTTCCTGACCGTATCGCGCTCGCGGGTGGTTTAGCCGAAGCCGAACACCTGTTGATTCCGGCGGCCGAAGCAGAGTTCCGGCGGACAGTGAATGCCGAGGCGCGCGCGCATGTCTCAGTGGTGAAGGCCGCGCTAGGCTGGCGCGCGACCGTAATCGGCGCGGCAGCGCCTCTGCTTACGGATATAATTTCCTTACGCGCAACTTAACCCTGATATTCGTTTTCTACACAGCGGCCACCGCGCAAGTGATCGCCATCAAGGCCGGCCGCCTGATCGATCCTGATCGCGGCGCCGTTCTCACGGATCAAGTGATCCTGATTCGCGCCAACAAAGTGGAAGCCGTCGGTCCCGGTCTCCCGATCCCCGCAGGGGCCAGTGTCATCGATCTTTCCAGAATGACCGTGCTGCCCGGCTTGATCGATTGCCACACCCATCTCGCCGACGGGGCGCACGGTGAAGGCGACCCGATTTCTCAACTCAAGAAAAGCGCCTCCCGCGTTGTCCTGGAATCGGTGCCCAACGCGCGAGTCACCTTGGAGGCTGGGTTCACCACCGTACGTGATGTCGGCGTGTATCGCGCGTTAAACGATGTAGCTCTGCGCGATGCCATCAATCGCGGCGATATCATCGGACCGCGCATGTTTGTGGCAGGCGCTTACATCACCATCACAGGCGGCGCAGGCGCGATGACCGGCTACTCGCCCGACATCCAGCTTCCCTGGGATTTCCATTACGGAGAAGCCAACAGTCCCTGGGAGGTTCGGCAGAAAGTCCGCTTGCTGGCGCACCAGGGCGCCGATCACATCAAGGTGCTTTCCTCGGGCGCCGTGTTGACGCATGGCAGCAATCCGAATTCCCAGGAGTTCACACTCGAAGAACTCGAAGCCGCGGTCGACGAAGCCAGCCATTTCGGCCTGCGTGTGGAAGCTCACGCCCACTCCCCATCGGGAATCAAGAATGCCATCCGCGCCGGCATAGCGTCCGTGGAACATGCCACCATGATCGACCCCGAGGGTATCGCACTGGCCAAACAGCATGGCACTTATCTCGACATGGATATCTACGACGAAGAGTGCATCCAGGAAGATGGGCGGAATGGGAAGATGCCGAAAGATTTTCTCGAGCACGACCGGGAACTGGGCCAGATCCAACGTGAGAATTTCCGGAAGGCGGTGCAAGCTGGCGTCAAGATGTCATTCGGCACCGATGCCGGAGTGTGCGTCTACGGGCAGAACGCGAAGCAGTTCGCGTGGATGGTCAAGTTCGGGATGACACCGATGCAGGCCATTCAATCGGCAACATCGTCAGCTGCGGATCTATTGGGGCGCAGCAACGAGCTTGGATCCATCAAGCCCGGCAAGTATGCGGATGTGATCGCCGTGTCCGGCGACCCACTTGAGAACGTCAGTCTTCTGGAGAGTGTGCAGTTCGTGATGAAGGATGGCAAGGTGTACAAGCAATGAGCGCCGCTGTAAAAGTGCCCAAACTCGCACGCGTTTCTTGCGTAATAGCATTCGTGTGGTCCGGAATCGCCGCAATATCCGCGCTCGTAGGACCGATAATCGTCCTTCCTTTTGCTTTGATTCCACTGATGGCAGGCATCGGCATCCTGCGCAAGCGGGCATGGAGCGCCTGGGGCTTCGCTCTGTACCAATTTGCACAGCTTCTTGTCGTACCGATCGTGCTATTCCGGTCCGGCAACTCCGCGAGACTGCCCCTCGACTTGGTTGTGGCCGCAGCGATGTTGGTGGTTATGATTCCCCTATTTCTTCTTGCGGGCAGATCACTCGCCATCACAGGGATTGAACGCGGTCGGGCATGGCCATGGATCGCGGTTTCAGTTCTGACGACAGCGCCTCTCATCTTCGTTCAACCCTTTGTGATTCCGAACGGCAGCATGGAAAACACGCTTCTGGTTGGAGATCGCATTCTGGCACAACGCCTCCCAAAACCGAGCCCGATGCGTGGGGACCTGATTATTTTCAGCTACCCTATCGATCGAGATCAGACCATGATCAAGCGTATCGCCGGCATTCCTGGAGACCGCATCAGGATCTCCAAGACAGTCGTCTATCGAAACGGTGTTGCACTCGAAGAGCCCTATGTGATTCATAAGAACCACTACCCCGATTTCTACCGCGACAATCTTCCCAGCGAACCCGAAGCCGGCGCACGCTTCGTCGCGGACGCCGCGCGCGAAATGCTCAAGAATCATGTGGTGAACGGCGAAGTTGTCGTGCCCACAGGCAAGTATTTCGTTTTGGGTGACAATCGCGACAACTCGTTCGATAGCAGATATTGGGGCTTCATTAGCTCCAGCGATGTGATTGGCAAGCCTCTACTGATCTATGACTCCGTGGATCAGACTACCGAAGATATCTCCAAGCCAAAGCCGGCCGGGCTCCATCGAAGACGGTGGGAGCGCCTGTTCAGATTTATTTGACTCTTCAATCTCAATTCTTGCCCGACAGTTTCCCCCGAACGATCTCCAACTCCTTCCGGCACTGCGCGGCTTCCGGAGCGAGCCGACAGGCCGCTTCGAGATGCTCCTCAGCTTCCTTCCAGGACCCCAGATGTTCATCGGCAATCCCGAGCTCGTATTGGGACACATAATCATCCGGCGCGGCAGCGAGCACCTTTTGGAAATTCGTCCGTGCTTGCGCATATTCGTGCTGTTCGAGATAACAGTCGCCCAGATCGCGCCTGGCCAGCGTGTTGTGCGGATCTCGAACTAGAAGTTGCCGTAACGCAGCCGAAGCTTCGCTCAAGCGTCGTTCATACAAAAACACCATGGCCTGCTCGTAAAGCTGAAATTCGGGAAGCCGGTCTTTGGGATCCGCGCCCAACCCTTGAAGGTTCGCGCCTGGGCCCGGAGCAAGATAGCCGAGCGAACCGAGCAGCCTACGGGTTTCTGGCGAGAGGCCGCTCGGCGGAGCCGGCTGCTTCGTGCTGTATTGCGCCAACAACTTTCCCAGTTCCCCGCGCAGCCGGCGCACTTCCGCCGGATTCTTGTCCACAATATTGACCCGCTCCCCCGGGTCCTCACGCAGATTATAAAGCTCCGGCTTGGGAGCCTCGATATATTTGAAGTTACCTGCACGAACGCTCCTGAGCGGCGACCAACCGAACGAATCATGGGCGTGCAGGCTTTCCGCGTAAATCGGCCGCGCAGTCCCGCTCAACAGACTCGCGCCCTCGAACGACGGCGGAGCGGGTAGATGCAGAAAATCGAGAACCGTCGGCCCGACATCGATCAGTCCCGCAGGTTGCTCCTCCCGCGGATGTAATTGCCGGCTCCCGCCCGGCCAATGAAAAATCAGCGGCACCGCCAGCGTGCTCTGATAAATGAAGTATCCGTGGCTCGCCTCGCCATGGTCGCCCAAGCTCTCGCCGTGATCCGACAGCAGAACCACCAGCGACTGGTCCCACCACCCACCCGCTATCAGCGCTTTCCGGAATGTGCCGAGCACCTGATCTGTATATCGAACTTCCGCATCATAGCTTGAAAGCCGGTACGGCTTATGCAAATCGTACAGGTGCACAAAAACGAATACCGGCTGATCGCGATTTGCCGCCAACCACTCCAGCGCCGCGCGTACCGCCAGTGCTCCATCGCGACGATCCCTGGCCGCAATACGATTGTGGGACGCGCCGCCAAAAAACATCGAACCCGACAGTGGTGAGAACGCCTCGAACTGGAACGGGCTGTCGTAGAAGTCGAACCCCTGATCGAGGCCCATCTCGCGCTCCAGAAAAACGCTCGCGACAAACGCCGCTGTCTTGTAGCCATGCGATTTCAGAACGGACGCCAGCGTCGCCGCCCCCGGCGCAACGCGCTCGGCGTTCTCTTCAATCCTGTTTTGAAACGGATAGGTAGAAGTGAAAAGAGAAGTGTGCGACGGCAGCGTTAAGGGGATCTGCGAATCGGCATGCGCGAAAAGAGTTCCCTGTTCGGCGAAAGCGTCGATATTCGGTGTCTGAACGGCCCGGTATCCATACGCACTCAAGTGATCGGCGCGCAATGTGTCGATCGAAATCAGAATCACCGGCGCCGGCGTCGCGCCACAAATATTTCCGAGCGCGGCCAACGCTACAAGTCGAGCAGCAATCCTCTGGAACCCGGTGAGCCAGCGCATCCGTCTAGAATAGATTGTAGCTTTCGGTTGATCTGACGACATCGTGCCTGCTATCAAACTCGATCGCATTTTCATTGAGATTCGCCTTCACTTTAAGGAAGCGCAGAACGAAAGCCAACACCCTCACAGCACGCGGCTACAGGAATCTGATTGACGGTGAAGCAAGGCTATGTTACTCTAGGGTTGTTCAACATATGCCTACGCCGAGCAAGCAACCCGAGCAGCGCGACCTGTTTCGCGGAGCGCTCGAAATGATGATCCTGCGGTCGCTACGCCGCCAACCCATGCACGGCTACGCGCTGGTCCAACACATCAAACAGCGCTCCAATGACCTGCTGCAGGTGGAGGAAGGCTCGCTCTACCCAGCCTTGCAGCGAATGCTGCGGGACAACCTGGTCAAAGCAGAATGGGAGATTTCGGCCAGTAATCGCAAGGTACGCACCTATCGGATTACCCCGGCCGGCGTCAAGCACTTGGAACATGAGGTATCCAGCTTCGAGCAGATGCTGAAAGGGATCAACCTGGTTCTTTCACCTGCCGATTCTTAGGAGTCGATTCATGCAATGGCTCAAACAGCTCTTCACGCGCCGCCAGATTTATAGCGATCTGTCGGATGAGATTCAACAGCACTTAGCGGAAAAAATCGCCGCGCTCGTCGCAGATGGGATGAGCCCGAAAGAAGCGGCCTACACCGCCAGGCGGGAGTTTGGCAATGTGACCGGCATCGAGGAGTCTGGCCGCGAAGCCTGGACGTGGCCAAGAGCCGAAAGCATCCTTTCCGACGTGAAATTCGCCATCCGAAAACTAAAGAAATCGCCCGGATTCGCGACAACCGCCGTCCTGACGCTCGCGCTCGGGATCGGGGCGAATGTCGTGGTTTCGAGCGTGTTGAACGGCTTGATTCTCCGGCCGCTGGATGTGCCCGAGCCGGCGAGTCTATTCCAGGTAGTGCATGGCAAAGACTTTTTCAACACGCAGTCTTACCGCGACTATCTCGACTATCGCGATCGCGATCCCTCATTCAGCGGCATGCTGGCGTACGGCTTCATGCGTGCCGGATTGCGCGCCGGCAAAACAGCGGTCCAAGGCTGGGGGCATGCCGTGTCCGGCAACTATTTCGACGTACTCGGCGTCCAGCCCGCGTTCGGCCATTTCTTTCACGCTGCCGATGAGCACGGACCAGCCTCCGCACCCTACATCGTGCTGAGCTACGATTTCTGGCGGCTGCATTTCGATTCCAACCCCCATGTGCTGGGCGAAACAATCGAACTCAATCAACATCCGTTCACGGTGATCGGTGTCGCCCGGAAGGATTTTCACGGGACGGAAGTCTTCTTTGTGGCCGATTACTGGATCCCGCTAGTCAACGAGTCGCAAGTCACCGGGTTCGAAGATTTACCGTACCGGGATCACTACGCGTTCACTGTTCTCGGCAGATTGAAGCCTGGCGTCACGCCGCAGCAGGCCACCCATAGCTTGAACGCCCTAGCCGCTCAGATGGCAAAGGAGGATCCCAAGGATGACGGGTTAACGGCGCTCGTGCGAAAGCCCGGACCGGCAGGAGACGAACAAGATCCCACTAAAAAAGCACTTCTGGGCATCCTGTTGCTAGCGATTCTTGTTTTGCTCGCCAGTTGCGCAAATCTTGCCAGCATCTTCGCGGCTCGCGCTACCGATCGCGGCGGCGAGTTAGCCATCCGTTTGGCCATTGGCGCCAGCCGCTGGATGATCTTGCGTCAACTGCTCACGGAAGCGGTCATCGTTTCCATTGTGGGCGCTGCCGTGGGATCTTTTTTCGCGCGGCTGTTGCTCGGCGCGCTCAGCCAATTGCAAATCTACGGGGATGTTCCCACCCACTTCATGATCTTGCCGGATGCCCGCGTCTATCTGGCCGCGCTGGCCCTCGCCATCGCCAGCGGCATTTTGTTCGGTTTGCTACCGGCCCGGCAAGTATGGAAAACCGATGTCGTGCAGGCCATCAAAACCGGCTGCCTCGAAACCGAATCCTTCCAACGCTTTGCGCTGCGCGATGTCTTGCTGGCTGTCCAGATTGTGGTCTGTACGCTCCTGGTCACAGCCTCGCTGGTTAGCGTGCGCGGGTTGATACTCGCGCTGCATGTGCCGCTCGCGTTTCAACCTGAACAGGTCACGCTGGCGCAGGCCGACCTGCGCACCGTTGGTTACTCTGGCGAGCAAGCCCTCCCCGTCCAGAAACGATTGCTGGACGCGGCAGCATCCATCCCCGGCGTATCCGCGGCCGCAGTCTCCGATGGCGTGCCATTTCTTGGCGGAGCCGGATGGTTTGTCTATCGCTGGGGGACCACGGAGTTCCTTCCTTCTCACAGGGCCTTTGGCGCCTACTCCTTCTTAGTTACGCCCAACTATCTCAACGCCGCCGGGACGAGATTGCTCGCCGGCCGCGATTTCACCTGGCACGACGATGGCGGCTCGCCCCGGGTAGCAATCGTCAATCAGACTTTCGCCCACAAATTGTACGGCGACAAGCCGCCGGTCGGACAACGTTTCGCGTTGTGGGCTACGGCCAAGTATGAAGTTATTGGAGTAGTAGAAGACGGCAAATACGGTTCCGTTAATGAGGACCCGCAGCCGGCCATGTTCATCCCCCTTGCGCAGGGCGTCGGTGAAGTGATGTCCACTAGCGCAACCATACTCATCCGTTCCAGGTTGCCTCAAGATCAGATCGCGGCCGCGTTGCGCCAGAAGCTGGCTGCAATCGAACCAGGCGCTCCTTTCACACTCCGGTCCTGGGCCGACGCCATCGATCTTTCCATGATCACGACACGCGCCGCAGTCACGGCTCTCGGCGTCATGGGTCTGCTGGCCGCCATGCTGGCAGTCACCGGCGTATTTGGAATGGCCTCCTACTCCGTGTCCAAGCGCATGAAGGAGCAAGGCATACGCATGGCTCTTGGCGCGCAGCCCGTGGACATCTTGCGTTCCACCCTGCACCGGCCACTACTTCTTTTGATCGGCGGATCTTGCCTCGGGTTATTAGGTGGCGTGCTGACCAGCAGTCTATGGGCGCACTTAGTTTCCTTCGCCACGCCTCGCGATCCGCTGGTTCTAGCTGGAGTGCTGTTCGTCATGACGCTTCTGGGCTTCATGGCTACCTGGGTACCAGCGCGGCGCGCCCTCGGCATCGATCCGGCGCGGCTTTTACGCGAGTAGCCATTGTGACCGCCGTAAGAATAGACAAATGGCTCTGGGCCGCCCGCTTCTTCAAGACGCGCTCGCTCTCCGCCAAAGCCTGCGAGCTAGGCCGGATTGAATCCAACGGACAGCCAGTCAAGCCCTCGCGCGAAATCCATGTGGGCGACCTGTTGCAAGTGAAAAACCCCAGCGGAACATTTCAGGTTGAAGTCCTCGGCCTGAGCGAGATGCGCGGCCCAGCGCCGGTCGCGCGAAACCTGTACCGTGAGACAGAGGCCAGCCAGGAAGCACGTCTTAAACTGGCGGAAGAGCGTAAGTCGATGCCGCATTTCGAAACCATGCGCGAAGGCAAACCCTCCAAGCGCGACCGCCGCCAGCTAGGCCGACTCCGCGGCGAATTGTAGCCCCGCGCGTCAGCAAGGGGACCAGCCGCTACGCCAGCGCCAGATTCAAATTCTCAATCGCCTCGTCAACTTCCGCCGTATTCTTGAAACCCACCGTCACCGAATCAACGCCCGCATTGTTGAACGCGAACCGCATCGCCGCCTGCCGGTCTTCGCGCGATGTAAACGCGCCCTCCCCCACCAGTTTCATGCTGATCACGCCCATACCCTCCGAGCGAACCTGCTTCACATGCGTGACAACTTCGCTCACGTTTCCAGGGCCGCCCGTGTTGTACTCCTCAGCGTCCATGTGGGTACCCTTATGGTTCATCCGGATCATGGCAACTTCCAGCCACTTGTTCCCCGGAAACTGACGCAGCGCCGGTAGCCCATGCACGGACGCGCCATAACCCACCACAGCTTTCTTCGATTTCGCTTCCAGAATTCCATCCTGCCAGCGCACAGTGTCCGTCGGCCAGCTCGCCACGTGCTGGTAATGCATCAGCATGACGTCGAAATAATCGGTATTCGCCAGCTTGCGCAGCTCATCGATTTTTTCCTGCGGATCCACACCCTGCCGCGTCGTCACCTTCGACATCAACCGGTAGGAATCGCGCGGCACACCTTCCAGCGCCACCCCCAGCATCCGGTGCATGTCGCCGTAACTTTCGGCGGTCTCGAAGAATCGAATGCCGCGGTCATAGGCATATCTCACCAGCCTGGTGAACTGGTCCTGCCCCAGCTCGCGCTGCGTTCGCCCGCTCATCGTTCCGGTGCCGAAGGCAAGCCGCGTCACCTTGACGCCGGATTTGCCCAATGTCACCCAATCTGTCGCTGTCCCGCGTGCGGCACGCAGCGACACGCTTCCGGTTCCCGCCAGTGCACCTGCGGCCAGTCCGGCCTTCAAAAAATCGCGTCTGGAAAAGTGAGCCATGAGAAGCCTCCAATTGGCCATATCCTAACATGAATTCGCCGCATGAATCCGCGCGATACCATGGGTCCATGGCTCCAATCGAATTGCGCGAGTTGGGATCCTCCGGCCTGAAAGTGTTCCCCCTAGCCCTAGGTTGCATGGGGATGTCGGGAATCTACGGCGCCTCGGACGAAAGCGAAAGCATCGCGACCATCCATGCCGCGCTCGACGCAGGCGTCACGCTGCTCGATACGGGCGATTTCTATGGCGCCGGCCACAATGAAATGCTCATCGGGCGCGCGCTAAAGGGCCGCCGGGATCAAGCGCTCCTGTCGGTCAAGTTTGGGGCGCTGCGAACTCCCGATGGCGGCTTTGGTGGCGTAGACACCCGCCCAGTGGCGATTAAGAACTTCGCGGCCTATAGCCTGAAACGGCTGGGCGTGGACTACATTGACATCTACCGCCCCGCGCGGCTGGATCCCAATGTCCCGATCGAGGACACCGTTGGTGCCATCGTGGATCTCATCCGCGCCGGCTATGTTCGGCACGTCGGGCTGTCGGAAATGGGAGCA